>NZ_WHOC01000158.1:0-309537 GCF_013141785.1 Paenibacillus germinis | reverse complement strand
TTCAAGGAATAAATCCTTGATGTAAACAATGTTTCTATTCCCTGATAGCTCAGTTGGTAGAGCACTCGACTGTTAATCGAGTTGTCACAGGTTCGAGTCCTGTTCGGGGAGCCATATGGAGAGGTGTCCGAGCTGGCCGAAGGAGCACGATTGGAAATCGTGTAGGCGTCACAAGCGTCTCGAGGGTTCGAATCCCTCTCTCTCCGCCACTATCTTTCTAGTAAGGCCCGTTGGTCAAGTGGTTAAGACACCTCCCTTTCACGGAGGTAACAGGGGTTCGAGTCCCCTACGGGTCACCATTATTACTCCCATGGAGGCTTAGCTCAGCTGGGAGAGCATCTGCCTTACAAGCAGAGGGTCGGCGGTTCGATCCCGTCAGCCTCCACCATGATTCCTTAAGCAAGACTTGCTTTACTCGGAATCATCATATATGCTTAATGACGCGGGGTGGAGCAGCCCGGTAGCTCGTCGGGCTCATAACCCGAAGGCCGCAGGTTCAAATCCTGCCCCCGCAACCAATCTTCTTATAGAAGATATTGTACTTAGCATGGAGCTGTGGTGTAGTGGCCTAACATGCCTGCCTGTCACGCAGGAGACCGCGGGTTCGAATCCCGTCAGCTCCGCCATCTTTTTGAAAATTAAGTAAGGCTTTGTAGCTCAGTCGGTAGAGCAGAGGACTGAAAATCCTCGTGTCGGCGGTTCGATTCCGTCCAAAGCCACCATTTCTTAATTAAATAAGCCGTTGTAGCTCAACTGGTAGAGCAACTGACTTGTAATCAGTAGGTTGGGGGTTCAAGTCCTCTCGACGGCACCATTGCTTTGTGGAGGCTTAGTGAAGTGGCTAAACACGGCAGACTGTAAATCTGCTCTCTTCGAGTTCGGTGGTTCGAATCCATCAGCCTCCATTTACTTTTTCTAGGGGCATAGTTTAAGGGTAGAACAAAGGTCTCCAAAACCTTTGGTGTGGGTTCAATTCCTGCTGCCCCTGCCAAAAAAGTAAGAAACTTAATATTGTGGCGGTCGTGGCGAAGGGGTTAACGCACTGGTTTGTGGATCCAGCATTCGCGGGTTCAAGTCCCGTCGTCCGCCCATTATTACCCAAGTAACATAATGGGGATTAGCCAAGCGGTAAGGCAACGGACTTTGACTCCGTCATGCCAAGGTTCAAATCCTTGATCCCCAGTTTTATATGCGGAAGTGGCTCAGCGGTAGAGCATCGCCTTGCCAAGGCGAGGGTCGCGGGTTCGATCCCCGTCTTCCGCTCCATTATTACTAAGGCGCCATAGCCAAGTGGTAAGGCAGAGCTCTGCAAAAGCTTTACCCCCAGTTCGAATCTGGGTGGCGCCTCCACATTTATTAGCCGGAGTGGCGGAATCGGCAGACGCACAGGACTTAAAATCCTGCGGTAGGTGACTACCGTACCAGTTCAAGTCTGGTCTTCGGCACCATTATTTTTACAACTTCATATGCCGGCATGGCGGAATGGCAGACGCGCTCGACTCAAAATCGAGTCCGAAAGGGTGGAGGTTCGAGTCCTCTTGCCGGTATAACGAATAGAAAAAGCTCATGAAATCTAATGATTTCATGAGCTTTTTCTATTACTACCCAAAAATGTAACGACATAAAAAAATGATAACACGTATGTAGAAGGAGCCAGGTTCAAATGAACCGAAGCTCCTTATTTTTTGCAATATCCCTAATATATCAGGATTACCAGCAGAAACTCATAGTTACGATTACGAGCAAAATGAATAATACGAGAACAGCAGCGGAAGAAGTTCCATGTCCATATCCAACACCAGTAGCAGCAGCAACACCCATTTATGTCACCCCCCATCTGAAGGAATGCTCTCTAAGAAATCGGATGAGAGACAATAATATCCTATGGAGAGAAGCGATAATTTGATTGGGTATTTAGCCTAAAAGACGTTGAAACAGCGCTTTTAGGCGAACGCCTTTTTTCCAAAAATGGTTCAAGAATCTGAACATGAGGCGGCAGCCCCCCATATGGTAGAAAAGAGAATGATATGCCATTGTGGAGGTGTAAGTGCTATCGAGTACTTAGATATGTTAGCCAAATTAGGAGTGGGCAATGCGCATCCCGGGGGTTTTGGAGAAACGATTGAGCAATTGAAGAAGTATCCCATTGAAAAAGGGAAGCGCGTGCTAGAAGTCGGATGCGGGACTGGAAGAACGGCATGTTTCCTGGCCGAGCAAGGATGTGAAGTAACAGCGGTCGATATTCGTCCGGAAATGATTGCGAAAGCGATCATAAGAGCAGAGAAGCAAGGGGTACAGGTGCAATTCATGGTTGGGGATGTATGCCAATTACCCTTTGAAGATCATACTTTTGATGTTGTGATGGTGGAGTCAGTGACTAATTTTGCAGATGCTCAGAAAGCAGTATCTGAGTATTATAGGGTGCTTAAATCTGAAGGTAAGCTTTATGACCGAGAAGTCATCCGAATCAAAGAGATGTCACCAGGAATTCACAGGGCCCTGTGCAGCTTCTATGGGGTAAATAAAATATATAGTATGGATGAATGGCGGGAGTTGTTAGAAAAGAGCAAGTTTGACCCCGTGGACTTCTCAGGGATACATTCTTTTCCGCTAACGATGTTCGAAGATCAAGTTCAACATCCAGATCCTGTTCACTTGTCTGATAAGCAGTCGTTTATGGATCCGCGGATTTGGCAAATCACTGCCAAATACGATGAGCTCGTCAATAAATATCATCCGTATATGGGCTATACTCTGATGATTGGATCGAAGGAATAAGGGGGAGGCAAGGAAGGATTTTGGCTTCCCAATGGCGAAATATATGAGAAAGATTATCATTGGGGGCTGCTTCTTTGAACGTAGATATCATAACGGAACGAATTCCGAATCGTAAGGCGAAAGAAATCTATGAGCGAATTTGTCGTCAAACAACGGTTTCCAAAACGGAGTTGTTAGAGCAAAGTGGGATGACGGTATCTACGTTGACGCGTCTTTTGGAGGAACTGACGGTTCAAGGACTTATCCTTGAATCTGGTTTCGGTGCTTCAACAGGTGGGCGTAGGCCGATTCTGTATGAAAAGAATCCGGCCTATGCTTATGTATTTGGTTTGGAAATATCCAGAACATTGTCCAAGCTGGTTCTTGTTGATCTGGGAATGAAGAAATTGGATACTAAGAGTTGGACGATGACGGCTGAGATGACGCCGGATGTGCTGATTCGTCTTATCGTGGAAGAGGTAAAAAGGATGTTAGCGGCTCACCACTTACATTCTTCATCAGTGCTGGGAATAGGGATTGGTGCCGTTGGTCCTGTAGATCGCTTGTCAGGTACCATCTTAGAGCCGTCTTATTTTCCAGCAAAAGGATGGAGAAATGTTGAGATCTGCAGGCAGCTAACAGGGGAGCTAGGTATTCCCGCACTGCTGGATAATGGTGCTAACACGGCCATCCTAGCTGAATCATGGCATCAACGTACACAGAGCTTTAGGCATCTGCTCTATATTCATGCTGGTATTGGTTTGCGCTCCTCCATGGTTTCGGAAGGAAAGGTTATTTATGGTGCCGTCGATATGGAAGGCTCAGTGGGTCAAATGATTATTCAAACGGATGGTGTTGCCCACCGTAATACGTCAGGCAACTATGGAGCATTGGAGTCGTATGCTTCCTTATATGCCATCGAGAAGGCGGCTCGATCGGCATTAAAGCAAGGTCGATCCACGGTGTTGTCTCATTTGGTTGATGACCCTGAGCAGGTCACGTACCTGCATGTTTTGGAGGCGCTCAAAAAAAATGATCCCCTAGTTGTGGAGATCATCACGGAGGCAGCTACCTATTTCGGCATCGGACTAGCTAACTTGTTAAATATTTTGCACCCTGAGAAGGTAATCTTAGGGGGGCCGTTAATTGCGGGAGGGGAGTTGTTTTTCCAAACCGCTACGCAGGTAGCGATTCGGAAAACGTACTACTACCCCGCCTATCAGGTTGTCTTCAGCAAAGGGCAGCTTGGTGAGGAAGCCCTGGCGATTGGTGCAGCTGTGATGGTCATGGACCAGTTGGTTAGGCTTTAATGCCCTTCAGAAAATCAATCAGCAGCGCATTGAAAGCTTCCGGCTTTTCCATCGGTGTCAAATGTGAGGCAGCTGGTATGATATGATAGCTGGCGCCAGTAATCTGGTCGGCCATTTTCTTCATGACATCCGGAGGCGCGATCGGGTCTTGTTCGCCAGCGATGACGAGAGTTGGCACCGAAATAGAGCTAAGTAAGTCTACAGAGTCTTCGCGGAATGCCATAGCAAGACAAGCATGGACAAGTCCCTCAGCTGGCATCGATTCCATCACCATGCTCAAGGTATCGACGAGCTTAGGATGCGCTTCCTTTGAAGGTTCTGTAATAAGTTTAGGTAGCATAGCGTCTCTTGCCACTACGGACCCTTTTTCATAGAGAGAGACTGCCATGTTTAAACGATTCTTACGAGCCTCTTGTCCATCTGCTTCAGGACGAGTATTGGCCAATATAAGACCTGTAAAACGTTTTGGAGCTTTGCGTAGAAGTGCAAACGCCACATAACCACCCATGGAGAAGCCGCCAAGTGCGGCTTTTTCTATGCCCATTTTATCCATTAAAGTTAAAATGTCATTGGCATATTGGTCTATCGATATATTCGATTTGGGTACATCAGACTGGCCCATGCCACGTAAATCAGGTGTAATGACACGATAGTTCGCTGACAAAGCATCTATCTGTGACTGCCACATGCGATGATCCAATGGAAAGCCGTGCAGTAAAATAACAGGTGCTCCATGCCCTTTTTCTTCGACGAACTGTTCGGCTCCGTTAATATGATGTTTCATAGTTCTTCACTCTCCATTAGATAATATTTACCACGCATAAAGTCCTAATTTGCCACCCAATTGTAGTTCGAAGGACATAAAATAGGGAAAATTATCGAAAAAGTTATGTCTTCATACTTTCATTATGGTTAACTCATACTTCTTTAACATTTCGTTGGTATTCTCTTATTATACCTTTAGTTAGTAACCATTAACAGGCAGAACGAAACATTCATTTTACGAAGTGGGGTTATTAATATGACTAAAAAACCTTGGTCCACACAGGAATTGGACAAGTTGATTCGCCTTTCCTCTGAGTGTCCTCCAGTTGTAATTGCTAGAGAACTATCTCGTCCCGTAACTTCTGTACGCAAAAAAATGCGCGAAATTGGAGTAAGTTATGTAACCGGGGAGCAGTGGAAAAAAAGTCAAATTCAGTATCTCATTTCGGATGAGGGCACGACGTATAAAAATAAACATAACCTCACACAAGCACCCAAAGAAAATGAATTCGAATCTCCTGTTCTAGACGAATTCTGGACAACACTCGTGAAAATGGCCAGAGTTGCGAAAAAGAGGGGGAAAAGAGTAGATGTCCTCTCATTTATCGATACATACCGCAAAATTCGTATTGGCGGATAATTATATAGGTAATCATTCATAAAAGGTGAAATCCGTTATAACGAGATTTTACCTTTTTCTTTTGCTCAAATAGCCCTAAACTGAGAAGACCAATAACATCTAGGAGGTTGTATGCACAGGATTCCATTGTTTTCATTGATTAGCAAGTATGATACAGCGATATGGGTTCGAGTCGTTGGGACGATTCTAACTTCATTAGCCGGATTTATGATGAGACCTTATTTGGTTTATTATTTGTATGACAAGCTGGATGGTTCTATTTTCTTATCTATGTTGATTATCGGATTGCAGCCGCTATGCGGAATTTTCGTGAATTTGTATGCTGGAAGCTTGAGCGATCGTTATGGACGGAAGCCGATGATGCTGGCTGCGCTTATTATCCAAGCTTTTGCCATTGGCGGTTATATGTTTGCCAGTCACGTTTGGGAATTTGCTGTCATTTCGATTATTAACGGCATTGGCCATGCTATGTTTGGACCAGCTGCTAATGCACAGATTGCGGATGTTGTCCCGCAGGAGAAGCGCGCTGAAGTATTTGCTCTGCTGCACACCGCATTAAATATGGGTTCAGCATTTGGACCGCTGATTGGACTGCTTTTATTCACCTGGAATCCGACAATTATATTTTTGACTTGCGCGGTTGCTCTCTTTGCATACGCAGGGTTGGTCGTCTTGAAGGTTCCAGAGACAATGCCTGTGAAGAGCGCCGCGGAGCTGGAATTGTCTAAGACAAAGCCGAAAATCAGATGGCGGGATCATAAGCCGCTCCTTTGGATAACGCTACTAGCGATGCCGGTATCGCTGTTATATGCTCAAGTGGAGTCTACGTTCCCACTGCATTTACAGCAGCATTTCGAGAATTATAAGACTGTTTTTGCTACCATTATTACTTTCAATGGATGTGTCGTTATTGCACTGCAAATATGGATTGCCAAGCGTACTGAGCACGTTTCCGCCTATTTGGTAGTCGCAGCATCCTATCTGTTGTTTGCGATTGTGTCAGTTGGTTATGGATTTGTACCTATCTTTGCCATACTCCTTTTTGTTGAACTTTTATTTACCATTGGTGAAATGTTAAATGGTCCCCATATTCAGAAGGTGATCTCCGTTATTGCACCAGAGGAGCATAGAGGTTGGTATTTCTCCGTGTTCGGTATGAATTGGCAGCTATCGCGTGCCATTGGGCCCATTCTGGGAGGCTTGTTATTCAGTCACTTTGGCGGGAAGATGATGTTCGCCGTCTTAGCTGCCATCATTCTCCTAGCCGGTATTGCTCAGTCGCGATATATTCGAAGTCTTAATCACAAAAAAGAGGAGCCTATTATCGAGGCTGCTTTGCAAACCTAAAGGACTGAAGCTCCCCGCAATTTGGGGAGCTTTAATACTTTTGTAATACATACGTAAGCTTCATTTCATTGCTCTGCGGTATAATAGAATGAATGCTTGAGGAGGTATGCCGTATGGGTTCACTCGTTCTCGTGGTGGATGATGAAACGAATATTATTGATGTGTGCACCGTCTATTTGCAGCGAGAGGGGTACCAGGTTATTTCGGCGGTGAGTGGCGACGAAGCCATCCGCTTATGGCGGCTGCACAACCCGCATCTGATTGTTCTTGACCTCATGATGCCGGGCAAAAACGGCTGGCAAGTGTGCGAAGAAATTCGCAACGAGCAGGATGTGCCCATCATCATGTTGACGGCTCTAGGCGATGAAATGGATCGCCTCATGGGGTTAACGATGGGCGCAGACGACTACTTGACGAAGCCATTCTCGCCGCGCGAGCTGGTGCTGCGAGCGAAAGCGATTTTGCGGAGGCAGCAGCGCGGCCAAACGGAAGCGGTTAACGGTGCAGGCGCTGTGCCACCTGCGCATATCATGAAGTTTCCGGGGCTAGAACTTAATGTGCTGCACCGGAGTGTTCGGGTGAACGGGAAGGAAATCGAGCTGACCGTGAAGGAATTTGAGCTGCTCCACCTGTTTGCAGGGCATCCGGAGCAAGTATTTTCACGCAATCAGCTCCTAAGTAAAGTGTGGGATATCGACTATTATGGCGATACAACAACGGTCACTGTCCACATTCGCAGACTGAGAGAGAAGATCGAGCCCAATCCCTCTCAACCACGATATATTAAGACCGTATGGGGGATTGGCTATAAATTTGAGGGTAGGGAGCCATCATGAAGCTTCGTATTTATTTGCTCATCGCGAGTGGGGTGAGTACGGGTATTATTTTGCTCACCTTGTTTATATGCTACCGATATATGTTATTGAACTGGAAAGACGTTGTCCTGTTGACGACGGTAACTCTTGGCGCAGCGAGTGTATCGATGCTCATCCATTACTTCATGACGCGCCCCCTTGAGAAAGCCATTCATGCGATTACGGAGGAAACGACGCATATTTCGGAAGGGCATTTTGAGGGACAAGTGCCTCAGATTGGACCTGCTGAATTCCAAAGACTTGCAGACCAATTCAATCGAATGACGGGCAAGCTGAATGAAAGCTTTCAGAAATTGCGAACCGCTGAGGCATCCCGTAAAGAACTCGTAGCGAATGTTTCTCACGATTTGAGGACCCCAATGGCGTCCATTCAAGCATTCGTAGAAGCTTTGCAGGACGATGTCATTCAAGATAAAGAAACGTTTGAACGGTATCTACAAACCATCCGGCTTGAAACAGGACGATTAGACGGACTAATTCAAGAATTATTTAAGCTGTCGCAGCTGGATGCTGGAGGAACTGAATTTGTTCCTGAACGCTACCATGTCGATCACTTGCTGTTAGACGGTTTGCAAAGCTTGGCTTTTCAGTTGGAGGAAAAACAGCTGCAAGTGGACGTCGACATGCCTGATCGATTGCCACCGGTGGCGATTATGCCCCAGGAAATGAAGCGGGTTCTTTCTAATATTTTGGATAACGCTATACGGCATTCACCTGTCGGTGGGACTATTGAAATTAAAGTTGAGCAGATCTCAAAGCAGTATGTGCAGCTTTATATTCAGGATCATGGTCAAGGGATCGAGGAAGAGGACAGCAGTAAAGTTTTTGATCGCTTCTATCGTGCAGATCCATCAAGAACTCGAGCAAGTGGAGGCGCAGGCCTCGGACTTGCGATTGCCAAATCGATTGTTCACCTGCATGGAGGAACGATTGGCGTTGATAGTCATACGGGTGATAAAGGGCAGGGGAGCCGATTCTGGTTTACGTTGCCGATTTATTAGTGGGGTAGAGGCTGGAAGCGGCAGCAAGATTATTGTCGAGCCAGGATATTGCAAGGAGCCAAGTGAGTACGAGTAAACCACATTTAGACCATAAGTAGTCCAAATATAAAAAGCATATAGACTGCAAGTGAAACGTATATGGACCGCAAGAGGGATTTTCCCTTCTTGTGGTTTTTTTGCGCGGGTGGGGGGGCTTTTGATTCTAGGCGCAGGGGAGGTTGGGGCAGATTAGGATGACTGTATGATTGCTTTTTCTGCTTGTAAGCCGGTAAGTTGTACGGCGTACAACAATTTCCTTGGATTCTACCTTCCAAGACAGAGATGTTGTATGTTGTACAACAATTTAGGCGTATTTCATCCAAAGTGGCCAATATGGGGCGGAATTGTTGCACTTTATGCAGCATTTGCAGAGATAAGGCTAGATATAATTGACT
Source organism: Paenibacillus germinis (assembly GCF_013141785.1). Taxonomy (NCBI): domain Bacteria; kingdom Bacillati; phylum Bacillota; class Bacilli; order Caryophanales; family Paenibacillaceae; genus Paenibacillus; species Paenibacillus germinis. The sequence goes on along the minus strand of NZ_WHOC01000158.1, from coordinate 300,408 downwards.
ATTGTTGTAGTTAATACAACTTTGCTTGTGTCTGGGCACCGTTTGGAGGGGATTTGAGACAGTGTCTATCATCGTTACTTAGGTCACCATCGGATTTTAATGATTTGGAAGCCTGGCATCTAATGGTGCTTGTCTTTTTTTGTTAGTCAATTGTAAGTATTTAGTGAGATAGTCAAATATGTATATAAACTAGCCCCCATCGACACGATGTAAGTGGAGTTTGGGGGTTTCTTTTGGTTGATAGCAATGCGAATATTAGCGAATTTGTAAGTCTTTTTTAATATTTATACGTTATGATAAGAATAACGGAAAGATCGTAAATGAATGAAGGTGGTGACGGTATGGATTCAAAAAGAGGATGGCTGAAGCAATCTTTTGGGAAGCGATTGAATGCGATTCATAGCTGGAATGCGTGGATTTTGCTGCTGCTAACTGTGACTGGCATCGTTCTGAGTATAGGTGCGATTAGGGGAGATCTAGGGAGCTTCCGTGTGACGATTAAGCAGCTTCACATTTATTTGGGTGTCGCATCGATTCTGCTCATCGCGCTTTACGCGCCAATGATTCGGAAGCATTGGCACCAGATTCGCGCGCGCCGTAATCAACGCGCGAATCTGGTGTTCGTCCTTGCGCTCCTGATTGGCTGGGCCGGATCAGGGGTAATTTTGTGGCAGTTCCGCAATCTGCCACCGGCTTTGAACAATTCGGCACTCTTCGTGCATGACCTGCTCACCTGGGTCGGAGTGCCGTATGCCGTGTACCACGCCATCTCGCGCAGCAGATGGCTTAAGCGCCAGCAGCGGCTTGATCAAGCCGCTGCCACGGCAAGACCGCCCGCTGAGCAGGCGGTCCAAACCCCAGCCGCCGCCAGCGCTATCGCAGCGGCGCCGAACCAGGCGCCCGGGGCGACAGAGGACGCCACGGCTAGGCGCACAGCAGCGCAGGCGGTCATCGCCGCGCTGAAAGAGTCGCCGATCACACGCGCATCGTTCCTGCGGATAGCTGCAGGACTGCTGCTCGTGATCGCGATCGGTCCCGCCTTTTATCGCTGGATAAAAGGCGCATTCGATACCGGCGGCTCCACGACCGCCGAATATATTGCAACCGACGGCAACCGGATGCTTCCGCCGCCGGCGCCATTGCCGGACTCCGCCGCTGTTGTAGGCGGAGGAGCGCAAGGGAATTTCCGTATTTATACCGTTACAGAAATTCCGGCTTTTTCCTCGGATACGTGGAAATTCGCGATATCCGGACTGGTTGATAACCCCAGTGCATGGAACTGGGAAGAGTTCTTGAAGCTGAAGCGGACTGTGCAGGTTAGTGATTTCCATTGTGTGACCGGCTGGTCCGTTTATAAATGTACATGGGAGGGCATCCCGCTTAAGCAATTATTAGCCGCTGCTGGTGTTCAAGCCAAAGGGAAATATGTGAAGTTTTATTCAGGAGATAAGGTATACACAGATGCATTGTCCCTAAGCCAGGCAAACGGGGATGATATTATGGTCGCTGTGCTCATGGATGGTAAGCCCATTCCTCAAAAATTAGGTGGACCAGTCCGACTAATCGTTCCTCAAATGTATGCCTACAAATCCGTCAAATGGCTCCAAGGGATCGAGCTCATCGAGAAGGAGCATTTGGGCTACTGGGAAGTAAGAGGTTACGATAACGATGCATGGGTAGATAGATCCAAAGCGTGATTTACTTGTACACACGTAAGTTGGCAACTGACTTTCCAGGAGGATTTTGGTATAGTTAATACTAAAAAACTTGCTCGGAAATGAGGGACATTACGATGGAAGTCGTATCTGTGAACGTTGGTTTACCACAAACAATCATGTATCAAGGGAAAGAGCTGGTTACGGGTATTTATAAATATCCGGTCAGCTCATCTTTGTATATATCGAAGACACAGTTGGATGGAGATGGGCAAGCGGATCTGACGCTGCATGGAGGAGCTGACAAAGCGCTATGTGTGTACCCAGAGGAGCATTACGCTCACTGGGAGCAAGTGCTAGGTCAGAAGATGGAAGCAGGCACGTTTGGTGAGAATCTTACGGTACGTGGTTTGCTCGAAGATCAGGTCTGCATTGGTGACACCTACGCGATTGGTGACGTAATCGTTCAGGTCTCGCAGCCTCGTCAACCTTGTCATAAACTTGCGAAACGTTTGGATTGGGTCGACGCTGTCCTCCAAGTACAGGAAACAGGCTATACTGGCTACTATTTGAGGGTTCTTAAAGAGGGTGAAATCTCTAAGAACACACAAGTGAGGCTTATCGCCAAAGATGAAGCGGGTGTAACTGTTGCCCATGCCAATCAAATCAAGTATCACGAAAAAACGAATATAGAAGCTGCTCAGCATATTGCAGCCTTACAAGCATTATCGGCAAGTTGGAAACAATCCTTCCTTAAACGGTTAGCGGAGCTTGAAGTATGATCACAGGCGTTATTCTTGCCGGGGGCCTCAATCGCCGTATGGGAGGAAGGTTAAAGGCCCTTCTCCCTGTGCAAGGGCAGCCCTTGCTTCTTAAGCAGTTGAAGGAAATGTCGAGCATCTGCAAGCAAGTCATTGTCGTAACCAATGAACCTGAGGTTTTGCTGCCTCACTTGTCTTCGGTTCCCGATATAGACGTACAATGTATCACTGATCAATATGTACAAAAAGGGCCCTTAAGCGGCATTCATGCCGCCTCTCTGATCGCAACAGAGCAGCATCTGTGGATTGTGGGCTGTGATATGCCTTTTATTTCTGCCGAAGCGGCAAAGGCAATGGCCATTTTATGCCAAGAAGCTAATTTGGATGCCGTTATTCCTGTGTTGGACGGTCGCGTTCATCCTCTCCATGGCATATATTCAAGATTGGTTGGTTCCGAAGCAGAGGTGTTGCTGGAGCAAAAGCAGTATCGTTTAATGGGGCTGCTCGATCTTATGGACTGGAAGCCTGTAGAGAATGATTTTTTTGAACAGCAAAATATCCCTACCCATTTCGTAACAAATGTGAATACTCCGGAAGAGTATGAGCAAATGTCAGCTAATCTACCATAAGAGTTGTTTTTCCAGATAGTTCTCGCTAGGGAATCTAGGATTTTGTTATAAATTATGCCATAATGTACATAGAGAGAGGTGAACTCCTATGCCGAAGCTACTTATGGATCGATTCGGACGGATGCACGATTACTTGCGAATTTCTGTTACAGATCGTTGTAATCTGCGCTGTGTATACTGCATGCCTGAAGAAGGAATGGAATTTGAACCGGATGAAAAGCTGTTAACTTTCGAGGAAATTACTGAAGTTGTCCGTGTGCTGGCAGGACTTGGTGTTCGTAAGTTGAGATTAACCGGCGGAGAGCCCCTTGTGCGCAAAAACTTGGAGCAATTGATCGGTATGCTTTCTCAAATTCCCGGAATTGAAGATATTGCTCTGACGACGAATGGGATTTACTTTGCATCGAGGGCTGAAAAGCTTCGTGCAGCAGGGTTAACCCGTGTTAATATTAGCTTGGATTCATTGAAAGCGGATCGGTTCTCTTTGATAACCAGAGGCGGGGATATTCATCGTGTTCTGGCTAGCATTGAAGAAGCTTACCGTGTGGGCATCACCCCAATTAAGCTCAATGTAGTCTTGATGAAAGGCATTAATGATGACGAAATTGAAGACTTTTTGCAAATGACGATTGACCGTCCTATTCAGGTTAGGTTCATCGAATATATGCCAATCGGTCATCAAGACGAAGATTGGAAAAGCCGCTATTTATCCCTGACCACGGTCTTAGATCGCTGTAAAGCGAAAGGGTGGAATGCTTCTGCCTCGGACGCGGTTTATGGAAATGGTCCCTCTCAGAACTTTCGAATTGACGGAGCGTTAGGCTCATTTGGCCTCATACATCCGATTAGTGATCATTTCTGTGAAACCTGCAATCGTCTGCGAATAACAGCGGATGGCAATGTGAAGCCATGTCTATACTGGTCGGATGAATTTAATGTGCGAAAATATATCGGAGATGACTCTGCGATAGAAGATTTGTTCTTCCGCGCTTTGGATATCAAACCACAAAATCATGAGATGGCCCAGGCACTGATGAATGAAGAGCAGTCCCATACACCAACACTTCGCCGGATGTCGCAAATTGGCGGTTAACCTTAGGAGGAATAGACGCTAGTGAGCAGCGATAGTAAGCTTAAGTTTGGGCGTAAAGTGATTTCGGTTGAGGAAGCCCGAAGCCTGCTTTTCGAATACGTTAAACACACACCAATAGAGTCAGTTCCGCTATCTTCCGCTTTCGGTCGAAGGCTGGCTGTGGACATAGTTGCCGATCATCCGGTGCCCCATTTTCGCAGATCAGGTGTTGACGGGTATGCCGTATGTTCAAAGGATATTGAGCAGGCCACACCAGAAGCTCCTGTTGTATTGCGTGTTATAGAGCGAATTCCAAGCGGAACGGTTCCTCAGCTTACCATCCAATCCGGTACGGCTGCTCGAATTATGACGGGAGCCCCTGTACCTGATGGTGCGGATGCGGTCGTAATGCTGGAGATGACGGATTCCCTGCAAGATGCGGGAACGAGCTCCTACCATGTGAGTATCAAAAAAAACGTAACCGCTGCAAGCAATATAACACCAATAGCCGGTGAAATCGGTTTAGGGGATATACTGCTTGAGCAAGGTACACATATTGGGCCTGGCGAAGCGGCGATATTAGCTACTTTCGGCTATTCGAATGTATCTGTTTATCGGCAACCAAGGGTCGCCATATTCTCAACAGGTTCTGAGTTATTGAATGTGGCAGAAGCGCTGCAGCCTGGACGAATTCGCAACAGTAACAGCTACATGCTGGCGGCGCAGGTGGAAGCTGCTGGTGGATCCGCGGTTATTATGCAGGCGCTTTCGGATGATGTGGAGGAGGTGGAGGCGGCGCTGCAGGAAACTTTCCCCAAAGTCGACTTAGTCCTCACATCCGGCGGTGTTTCCGTTGGCGATTACGACGTCCTTGTTGATGTCTTTGGACGATTTGAGGGCAAGCTGTTGTTCAACAAAGTAGCCATGCGGCCAGGCACTCCCACGAGTGCAGCCCTATGGAACAATCGATTGCTGTTAGCTTTGTCCGGTAATCCGGGCGCTTCATTCGTTGGTTTTGAGCTGTTTGCCAAACCGCTGATTAAAGCGATGGCAGGGTGTCGCTCCCCTTATCCGAAAGCGATCACGGCTCAGCTGGACGTTGATTATGATAAAGGCTCCGCTTACCCGCGTTATGTCAGAGGAACGACGGATGTGGACAACAATGGGTGTCTGAAGGTTAAGCCATCAGGTATTGATAAGTCGAGTATCATGGTTTCTATCAAAGACGCGGATTGTTTGATTTACTTACCTGCTGGAGGTAAGGGGTTCGCAAGAGATGAACGCGTAATTGTTTATCCTATCCAATAAAGATGGCCTACCTATCGCTGAACTTCCGTTAAGAAGTCGGTGAAGGTAGGCCAATTTTATAAGAAATCAATGTGTGAGGCATTTCAATCCATTAGTAGAACGTGGCAAGAATAATGACAAGCAGAACATAAAGGACAAGAACGACTCCTGCTGAACTTCCGTATCCTGGAGTTCCACAACCAGCTGCATATGACATAGTATCCCCTCCTGTGTATATGTTGTAGGATGAATCCCTATATAACAGCATATGACCGGGGGGCATTCGTTGATTGGACATATGCCCTGTTATTCATTAATGCGAATGCGTACCCATCGCTACTGCTTTGGTTAATGTGACAGACCAGTCAGCATCATTCCATTTAACATCCCAGCCAAGCAGCTCCGTGATGAAACGAAGCGGAACTTGCGTGCGGCCGTCTCTTAATACAACATTCGCTCCGATTTTCTTTTTCATACCGTTAACTTCCATTTCATCTTTTTCAACCCGTTGCTTTCCCACATGAAGGGGGCTGTTGAGCAGTACGGCAAAGGAAATCGTTGCAAAGGGACTTGCCACGATTGTCATCGATGCGAAGGGGACACATTTGCTCGTTCAAGCGGAGCAATTGCCAGAGCTGAAAAATAATGAGGCTTATCAAGTGTGGTTGATTAAGGGGAAAGAAACCCCTGTGAATGCTGGCACTTTCATGACACATAATGGTACAGGCGGGTTATATTACACATTTAATCCGAATAATTATGACACGATTGCCATTACGTTAGAGCCCGATGCTCATGGTGTCTTGCCGAGAGGAAAGCCTGTTCTAGCAGCCGCTTTGTTAAAAAGCTGATCTAATCTAAATGAGGTGATTTGAGATGAATGAAATTCGTACATTACGACAAGAGGAGATTCTAGAGAGTTTTTCTCTATCTGAGTTTGCTTTTCAATATGAGCTAACCGCAGAGGAAAAGGCAGAGCGGATCAGCTCTACAGATCCTAATCAAATGTGGGGCTATTTTGTTGACGGGAATATGGCTGCAAAGCTCACCTTACTTAACTTCCGGACATGGTTAAACGGGAAGAGCTTCGCGATGGGCGGTATTGCGGGCGTAGCGACATGGCCTGAGTACCGACGCAATGGGATGGTTGGACAGCTTTTGGTTCAAGCGCTTAAAACGATGAGAGAGAGGGGGCAAACAATCTCCTTTCTTGCGCCGTTTAAGTTTGAATTTTATCGTAAATATGGCTGGGAAACCTACGTGGATTATTTGAAATATGAAATTCCTGTAGATAAGCTTCCCAAGTTTCAAGCCGCAGAGGGCAGTTCGATCTTACGTGTAGCCAAAAGCGAAGAGATTCTGAATCCAATCTACGCTGAGTTTGCAAAAGCATACAATGGCATGATGGAGCGGGATGCGGACTGGTGGAATAATCGCTATTTGAAATTTAAAAAGGGTACAGCTGCCGTCTACAAGAACGCTCAAGGGGAACAGCGGGGCTATGTATTTTACCAGGTAAAGGACACGGTGGCGACCATCCATGAGTTGGTTTTTCTTGATGAGGAAGCAAGACGCGGCTTATGGAAATTCATTGCAGATCATGATTCGATGATCACCAAAGTCGAAGTGAAAGCACCTGTAGATGACCAGCTTCCGTTTCTGGTGCACGATCCTAAGTTCAAACAAGAGAAGATTACTTATTTCTCGGCGAGAATTGTAGATGTAGAAGCTTTTCTGACGCAGTATGTGTATGAAGCTCGCGATGGGGCGGAAACCATATATCTACATATTTCAGACAAGCATGCGGATTGGAACGAAGGTGTCTATCGGCTACAGTTTACCGATAATGGGAAGGCGGCCATCGTAGCGAAGTTATCAGAGGATGAAATACCTGCAGAGGAACATCTGCTTAGCTGTAACATACAGACGTTGACGGCTTTGTTCATGGGTTATCAGAAAGCAGGATTCATGGCCCGAATCGAGCGTCTTCAAGGGACTAATGAACTTATTAGCCGGTTGGAAGATGCCATTCCGCGGCGGACAACATATTTGGCAGATTTCTTTTAAAAGATAAAAAAAGACGGTACCTTTGGTAAAGCCATAGGGCCGTCTTTTTTATATATTCATAGGAACATGATGTGAAATGAAACAAGCAGCTAGGTAAGAAACGTTACATTAGAATCTCGTGAATTCTTATAGCAGCCAAGTGGCAGAGCATTTATCTGCATGCCTTCGTTTTAGACTGGTACATTTTTGATCTCAAACCCACACTTCAGCTTGTTTTTATGAATACTTTATCCTTGGAAGAATAGAAGATACAAGGAGCGGCTTCCATATGTCTGGAAAAATCAAGCAAGGGCAAATTGCCGATTTCTTAAAGCACTCTTGACCCCTCAATCATTCATTCGTCTTGGACGACTTCGACATAGCGAGGCTATTAAAGCCGAAGCTTCTTTAGGGATACCCCGAAGTCATCTTTTCTTCCTTTCATTCCCAGATGGAGGAACGTTGCAAATCGCCCAAAGTCCAACTCCAGAAAAAGTGTTTCGTTCCAGGCGCACTCTTTTATCACTTGCTTCTTATCCATTTTCTTTTGTTCGGAATGCGCCTTACTCAAAAATAAATTTAGCCAATGACACCCACCCTGATCATAATATTAAATGCTTCCGAACTAAGGGAAAAAAAAGAAGACATTTCGATTAGAACAGCCTCAATTCGATGTAAGCCCATTAGATCGTAGTTTACTTAGAGGAAGTGAATTTTTCTGGGTGGGGTCTACAAAAGTAGCTAAGAAAAATTTTTCGACGAACAGGAAGATTTAGTAGTAGAAAAATGAGAGGAGGAGGATGGTTTTGACTGAAATTCAAATAGCTGCCGTTGGAGATCTTATGGTAAAACGTTACATCATCTCTGATGCCAAACTGCCTAACGGAATTTATTCGTTTGACCCTCTTCTAAAAAAAGTAGCTCCGTATCTGAAGCGAGCGGATTTGACGATCGGAAATCTCGAAACCACCTTTGCTGGAAAAAAGGGGAGAGCACCCCGGAAATCGCATGGTCCATTATTCAAATGTCCGGATGAGCTGGCTCCAGCCCTTAAGAGAGCTGGTTTCGATGTACTAATAACAGCAAATAATCATTGTATGGATTTTGGCGCCGAAGGTCTGCTTCGAACGCTGCGGATTTTAGATCAAAATGGGATTCATCATACCGGTACATTTATCTCCGTAAAAGGGTCCAAGGAATATCTCATCAAGGAAATTAAAGGAATAAAAATTGGAATCCTTTCCTATACAAATGGGCTCAACGGTATTCCTATACCAACAAATAAACCGTGGATGATTAATCTGGTTCAAACGAAAAAAATCGTTCAGGATATTCATAATTTGAAAAAAAATGTAGATCTGGTGATCGTATATTTGCATTTCGGAAACGAATACAGTCATTCTCCAAACTTGCAGCAGAAGCAATTGGTCAAACTTTTGTTTAAACATGGAGCGAATATTATTTTGGGATCGCACCCGCATGTTCTTCAACCGTTAACCACTCGAGGAAAGAAACAATTCGTTATTTATTCGTTAGGTAATTTTATATCTACTAAACTAAAGAATAACGACTATACACAGAGCAGTATTATTCTTAATATTAGTGTCAAAAAAGATGAAGAAGGGAAAATAAGCATAAACGGGATTCATTATATCCCGACTTTGGTACATCGAAACCTTAATAACGGTCGCCAAAAAACCGAAGTTATCCCAATTCGAGAAGCATTGAGTGAAAACAATCCAAAATTAAAAGCAAATCAGCGAGAACGAATAAAAAAAATGGTAGAGCATTCGATCAAAATATTGAAGGGGATATAGGTCGGTGGAGCGTGCCATTAACACCGAATAAAGTAACTTAATCGAGGGTACGTTAATGGAAAACATTAACAGGATGGTGTACCCTTGTATCATTTGTATACTCATAATGATCTGGATGGAGTAGGCTGCGGTATAATAGCTCGATTAGCATTTGGCGAAAAGGTAGAAATTCGATATAACTCTGTCGGAGGGTTGAATCTACAAGTAAAACGCTTTTTAGAAAAACCAAGAAAAAAGAGCTATTTGTTTATTACGGACTTATCCGTGGATGAAACGAATGAACAAGGACTTAACGAGTTTGCGAAATCGGGTGGAAAAGTAAAACTGATTGATCATCATAAAACCTCGCTTCATTTAAACAAATATTCGTGGGGAATGGTTCAGATCGCGTATGAAAATGGAAAACTCGCTTCTGCAACTTCTCTATTTTATGAGTATCTGATCCAGAACGGATTGTTGAAGCCAATGAAGGGATTAGATGAATTCGTCGAATTGGTCCGTCAGTATGATACATGGGAATGGGAACAGAATGAATACATCAAGGCTAAGCGATTAAATGATCTCTTTTATCTAATTTCCATCGAAGAATTTGAGGAAAAAATGGTGGCTCGCATTCAGCAAAACGAGCACTTTGCATTTGATCCCTTTGAAGAAAAAATTTTGGATATGGAAGAAGAAAAAATCGAACGCTATGTACGAAGAAAAAAGAGAGAAATCATCCATTCCCGAATAGATGATCATCATGTAGGGATCGTTCATGCGGAATCCTATCATTCTGAACTTGGAAACGATCTAGGCAAAGAAAATCCTCATCTGGATTACATCGCAATCATGAATATGGGCGGTAAAAAGATAAGCTTTCGAACGATTCACGATCACATCGACGTCTCGGAAATTGCGGGTCTTTATGGCGGAGGAGGCCATGCTAAAGCTTCCGGTTGCTCTATGACAGAAGAAGCCTATCAGTTGTACGTAGCGAAGCCATTTCCGATGGAGCCCATTCGCGCTGATGCGAATAAAAATACATTTAACACGAAAAATTCTGTTTATGGATCACTTTATGAGAATAGAAATGAACAACAAGTTTTTATTTTTCCTTCAGGAGACAGGTGGGAAGTCGATGTGGATGGGGTCGAATCCAACCAACATTTTTCTACTTTCGAAGAGGCGGAACGTTATGTCAAAAGGGATTATGCAGCTTGGTTAGTTCGGGACGAAACGTATGTTGCATTCCTAATGGAGCATATGGCGTCAAGAAAAACAAAAATCCTCGAGGGTAGTTCAGTTATTTAAGGAGCAACGCCAGTTCCAGATAACTGGGATAAAATGCAAGCCACCTTCTCATACTAACTATGAGACAATGGAGGTGAATGCTATGCCCAAAAATGACGCCGATCCCAAGCATGACCGCGAAGATAACAAAGCAGATAAGAAAAACAATCAGCAGAATAACGCTAATTTCATGGAAGAAGCTCAAACGCTATCGAGCAACGAGGCACCTGATTACGTCCCAAGTTTAAATGGTATCCCCAAAAATCAAGTTTAAGTAACTGCAGGCTGCTCTTCTCATCACTATATGATGGGAGAGCAGCTTTTCTGGTTTTTCCACCTTAAATAAAAAAAGCTGATTTCTTGAGAAATAAATCTCAGAAACCAGCTTTTTTGTTTGGAGCTGTTTAATTCGAAAGTTTGTATACTTTAATGGTTTGGATACCAAACTTCTGCAAGGATTTCTTAGATCCTGGGATAAAGATATCAAGACGTTTACCTTTGATTGCACCGCCTGTGTCTGTTGCGTAAGCATACATGCCGCCTGCAGGTAGGCCATTGAAATTATAACCTTCTATATAGAGCTTAGATCCTAGAGGAATCACTGTGGGATCTACAGCAACGGTTCCAATACCTAGTGGATTACCCATATAATCAAAAGCTCCGTAGCCGCCATTCTCAGATGGATCTGCTGAATAGGCAGTGGATTGAAACAATTCATAATCTGGCGCATGCTTGTTGCCATCTTTACTTAGAATAGCTAATTTGCTGCTAGCGTCCCACTGAACGGGAATATCGGATGCTTTGCTCAGAAAACGAAGAGGCACATATACGCGTCCATTTTGGAATTCCGCATGTGTGTCCATCTCGACACGGTTGCTATCGATTTCAGCTTCTTTTTGCCCCGATACTAAGGTGATCGAATGTTTGTTGTTATTTAGCATGACTTTGATCTCATCGCCTTCTTTTTGCCACTTCACGTCATAACCAAGCTTCTCCGTTACGAAACGAATCGGTACTTGGGTAGCATGATTGTCATCCAGAAAAGGCTGAGCATCCGGAAATTGAACCAGTTCATCATTGACTTGCACTTTCACATCCATCTCAGCTGCATTCGCCGTAAATGGGGAAAGAAAGCCTCCTGCCAACACTGTTAAAGACACAGCAAGGCTAGTTAACCCTTTAGTAATTGTATGCAATTGGTAATCCTCCTTCAATGAGCCTTCGAGGTTAGTTGACGGGTTCGGGAAGAAGGTTCTCCCTAGTCTGCTCCGATGAAGAGCAAATATTCACCCCATGTAAATCGTCCCCCGTACCGGCACTTTGTCTGTGCACCGGACTCGGCTTCAAATAGTTTAGCATTCGAGGCTCGGTGGGACAACGACCAAAATATGGATGGAGGTCGTAGTGGGTACTGGACTTTGGTCTAGGTACAAAAACAGTCGCGAGTCCGTTTTGACATATCTCCATTTCCGTTACGATAGAAGCATGAAGAATACGTGAAGGGCGGTAAGCAATATGAGTATGGATCGATCGAAAGGGATGGCATTGGTTTTGATCACGGCAGGTTTACTTATTTGTCTGCATCAGTTGGGTGGTCATGTTCATTTAATGGGGTTGTTATTCCCGGCAGCTATGCTTGGGTTAGGTTATGTAGGCATTAAGAATGGTAAGAAAATTGGATGGTTTATCGCCGGTTTGGGCGGCTTGATATTGACCATTAAACTATCGGGCTTTATCGCAATTGCGTTCGCAGCATGTTTAGTGGTGTACGGTATTCATTTATTGAAGAAAAGAAATGAATTTTAAATCATAAGAAATTGGGGGTGTGACAACATGAGTATATTGGATCGCATTGGCAAGATGGCAGAAGCTGCATGGCAAGAAACGACCGGCAAACATGATCATCATGAACGGGGGGACAGCGTGATTGAGAAGCTGGAACAGCGCTATCAGGAGGCGCTGCAGCGAACTATTGAGCTGCGAAGCCACAGTGTGAACGCGGAGGAGATGGCTCAGCTGCGCGGCGAGCAAGCTGAGCTAGCGATGCGCGCCGGCGATGAAGAGCTCGCGCGGCTAGCGCTGCAAGAGAAGCAGCGCGAGGAATCCGCTTGCGAGCACTACCGCGCGCAGTACGCGAGCAGCCAGGACGTGTGCCTGGCGCTCGCGGATGAACTGCGCGGGCTGCGTGCGGGGCACGCAGCCGAGGGGGTGCAGCCGCCGAGCAGCGGGCTGCACGAGAAAGAGGCTCGCGACACTTGGCGCGAGCTGGAAGTGACCGGCCGCGAGCTCGGCCGGGAAGCACTGCAGGGGCTGCGCGAAGCGAGCCGCCTGTCGCAAGAGACGCTGAAGGAAGCCGGCGGCAACCTTCAACAGGAACTGCGCGCGCTGCGCGGCAAGTTCCAGCACGAGTGGCAGCAGCATCGCTCCAGCGATGACACCGACCCGCGCGGCAAGAAATAGCCGCGTGTTATCCCTTGAGCGCCTAATAAGTAGGCGCTAGAAGTGTCCTTGACCTCCATGATTCATGCGGAAGCCTTGCCGCGCAAGGATTTGCATCTTGGAGGTCGTCCATTCTTATGGTATGCTAAGAATCTATATGAACTAATTAACAGTCAGCCAGAGGAGGTGCAGCGATGGGAGAAGAAACTAAAAGCAACCGTAACCGCAATACAGCACTTGTGCTGATTGGAGCCGGTCTTTTTTTGCTTCTAGATCATACGATAGGCTTTTTCCCCATTCTTGCCATTATCCTCATCTTGCTAGGCATTCATCGGGTCCGTTCACGCAAAGAGCGCAAAGGTTATGTACTGATCGGCGTAGGGGCAGTGATTTTATTCGGTGATCACATTACCATTGTGTTCTCTATTGTTTTAATTTCGCTAGGTTTGTTTTTCATACGATCTAAGCAAGTACACAAAGACGACACGTATATGCAAAAGCAGAAATTGGTGGATAGCGTCCGTTTAGGCCGTGAGCCTTGGATTTTACGCAACAGTTCCACTTGGTACATTATTGGAGAAACCTACATTGATCTTTCACTTGCGATTTTGGAGCAAAAGGAAACCACGGTCATCCTGCAAGGCGTTGTAGGAGATGTAGATATAAAAGTGCCGGAGGATATCGGTGTCGCTGTGACAGCTTCCATCTCGTTTGGGCAGATTCAAGTTGCGAATGAGCGTGAGTCAGGGGTTATGAACAAGCTGATTTGGCAATCCCCTAACTATGAGCTTTGCGATCACCGCGTGAAACTTGTGCTTTCTTACATCGTAGGAGATATCAAGATCAAAGTATTGTGAGAATGTGCGCTTAGGCACGCGTAAAGATCTCGAGGAGGTTCATCACCAATTGGACGGCTATAAACGACGATTAACGAATATGATATGGCGCAGCATGAGTGAATCGATCATCTTTAGTTTCGTTGTGTTTGGCGCGATCATTTATTTTTTGAATTCACGCAATCTGATAGTGCCATTTACGAGCTGGCAGGAGGGCGTTAAATTTACATTCATGGCGATTTTGGTGATAGGCGGCATTGGTGCTGTGTATGGCTTCTGGAATAGCAACCGAATTACTCGGAGGCTTGAGCCAATGATGGAAACGATGATTTTGCTCGAAAAAGGGACGTTTGCCCGCGGCGGCTTCCAACACGGTGAAGATGAAATCGGACGCCTGGGTGATCAGTTAGGCCGTATTATGAAGCGGTGGGAAGAGCAGGTTACTTCCCTACAGCGCTTATCGAATGATAATGCGGAGCTTGCGGAGAAAGCAAAGCTATCTGCCGTGATTGAAGAAAGACAGCGATTGGCGCGGGAGCTTCATGATGCGGTGAGCCAGCAACTATTCGCAATATCGATGACGGCAACGGCAGTAGGGCGGACCTTGGATAAAGACTTCGAGAAGGCAAAAAGGCAAATTCATCTCATCGAGGAGATGGCTTCTGTCGCCCAATCGGAAATGAGAGCCTTGCTTCTGCATTTAAGACCTATCCATCTGGAAGGGAAACGACTGTCCGAAGGACTTGTCGAGCTTCTGAAGGAGCTTGCGGCTAAAGTGCCCATGGCGATTACTTGGGATATGGACGAGGATATCCGCTTGAATAAGGGGATTGAGGACCATTTGTTCCGTATTGTACAAGAGGCGCTTTCCAATGCTCTACGTCATTCTAAGGCGAACAAGCTGGAAGTGAAGCTGCTGCATCGTCCTGACGGTGTTCGGCTTGCGATACGCGATGACGGGGTCGGTTTTGAATTAGATGCTAAGAAGCTTACATCATATGGTATAGTGTCCATGAAGGAGCGGGTTAATGAAATCGGCGGCTCTGTGGATATCATTACGGCGCCTGATCGAGGTACACGTATTGAGATTCGTGTGCCTATACTCGCTACTACCGAATATGTTGTGGAAAATTAACCGTTAAGAATAGTTAGCAGGACAAAAATAGTTTTCTATCGAGAGGAGAAGCAAATGGACGACGCGTTGATTAAGGTTTTGCTTGTCGATGACCACGAAATGGTCAGGATCGGACTCGCAGCCGTACTAGGGACAGAGGATGGTATTGAAGTGGTCGGGGAAGCCAGCAATGGTCATGATGGCATCCGGCTAGCACAGGAATATCGACCCGATGTCGTACTCATGGATTTGGTCATGGAAGGTATGGACGGTATCGAAACGACAAGGAAGCTGCTGCAACTTTACCCGGATTGCAAAGTCATTGTGTTGACGAGCTTCTTAGATGATGAGAAAATGTATCCAGTGATTGAAGCTGGGGCTTTCAGCTATTTGCTCAAAACGTCCCGCGCCTCCGAGATCGCTCAAGCGATAAGAGCGGCGGCTAAAGGGCAGTCCATTCTGGAGTCTCAGGTTGCCTCCAAGATTATGAATCGCTTTCGTCAGCCTAAGCCGGCAGCAGAGCCACATGAAGAGTTAACTGATCGTGAAATGGAAGTGCTTCGCTTGATTGCTAAAGGTAAGTCCAATCAAGAGCTAGCAGATGATTTGTTTATCGGTGTGAAGACGGTAAAGTTTCACGTCACCAATGTTCTGGCCAAGCTAGGTGTGGAAGATCGAACACAAGCCGCCATCTATGCCTTTAAACATGGTTTGGCTGAATAGCAATTAGTCACAAGGGAGCGATACGAATGAATCTATTAAAGCAAATTTGGAGTTGGTTTGGCTCCATTGCCATTTCGTTTATTTTAGTCGTATTTCTTGGTGTTTTCGTGTTCCAATCAACAAAGGTTATGGGACATTCCATGGATCCGACGCTGCATGACAGTCAACGCGTGTATGTATCAAAGCTTTCTCATACGTTTAATTATGAACCGAAATATGAGGATATTGTCATTATCGACTCCAGAGTCGATCTTAAGAGAACATTCAAGAATGACCTGTTAGACAGCCCTCTGCTCAGTTTATTTACGAGTGGCGATGATAAACATGTCTGGATCAAACGGGTAATTGGTAAGCCGGGAGATCAATTGGAGCTCAAGGACGACAAGATGTACCGTAACGGCGTGCTTCTTGACGAGCCTTACATTAACGAAGCAATGAGAGCCAACGGAAACAAGAAATGGACGGTGCCTGCTGATCATATTTTCGTGATGGGAGATAACCGAAATAATAGTATGGATAGCAGAGTGATCGGATACATCCCTCTTGATCATGTATTAGGCAAGAAACTATTCTAAAGTAAGCGACCCTCTGGGTGAGCATGCATGTGCATGAGCTCACCCAGAGGGTCGTTTTTTTGCGTTCACGATTCAAGTGAAAAGTAGATTTTATCATTTTACGAAAGAGCAATATTTTGAATTATCAATCACATCTGAACATCAAGCAGCAGTCCACTCATCGGAACAGGGAGATATGCTTGGAGCTGGGATCGATATTGGCCGTAAGGCTTAAGCTGTGAACGTGACATTTGGAACAACGACTCCGAAGGCAATTGCTGCAATTGTCCAATTGAATTCGAGAGTGTGGCGGCGAAGTTTGTAATGCTGCCAAGACTTTTTAACGTAGAGCTGAAATGGTTCTTAATCTGATCTTGAAGTTCGTCTTCTTGGAGTTCCAAGCTTCCGTTATCCAGCTTTGTTATCCCAATCTCTTTCAGAGAATAGGGCTTAGCGGCTTGCTCTAGGCCTAGGAGAAGTGAGCGATTTAAATACTCGGGAGAATCCCGCAAACTGTCCTGAAATTCATTATATGTATCTACAAATTGACGTATAGGTTCAATGATAGATTCGCTATCGGCTTCTGACGAAAGAGGTGTTGACTTGTAGGCAACAGCAGGTAGTCGAGATTCTACCAAGGCTTGTGCCGATTGTTTAACGTTCTGTGCAGATTGCACAAATTCGGCTACGCCTTTCGCGGCAGACTGAGCGTGTTGTTTGTAGGCTAATTCTTCAAAGGGCATGTCAAGTGGCCGTCGAATGGTATTTGATTTACCGCCGGCAATACCGCTTACCGCGCTTACCCGGTAGTAGTCTTTATGGGTTTGATAGCTGTTCAAAGCCATGATTGGGGGATACGCATAAATCATGGAGATCACCTCATTTTCGCTTATTTATAGTATAGCATTCGTAGGGACTGGGGTAAATTGGTACTTGCTTTGTTAGAACAGTAAAAAAAGCTGCCTAATCAAGCTGAGTCATTTGCGGTCTTGCCAACATAAGATAGCATTATTGCTTCTTGTGGAGGCGGTGCCAAGTGATACGCAAACGATTGGCTTCCATTGACGATCGAGCTATTCATCGATTAGTCGTTGAACAGTTAGTACCCTTTTCTAGATTGTATGACACAGGTAGTTCTGTAACATTTTCAGAAATACGGAAGAGACTGAATCAGAATAAAACGTTTGTTACTGCCAAAGGGCTTAAACAGCCGTTCGGATTCATCACGATGATTCGCAAATCGCGTGTGCTGTTCATTGATATGTTAGCCATCGATTCTCGTGAGCAAGGGAGAGGTTGGGGGCATGAACTTATGAAGGTCGCCGAAGAGTACGGGAAAAGTGAGCGCTGTTTGACGGCTGAACTTTTTGTCGATGAAAGCAACCCTAAAGCGATTCGATTTTACTTAGGCAAAGGTTACGAAATCCAATCGTTTATTCCTGAGCTTAGCTGCTACAAAATGAGTAAGAAATTGAGAAGTTAAGACAAAGGGCTGCAGATGATTTCATCTACAGCCCCTTCATCATTCACTGAACATAGCTGCAATCTTTTCCAGTTGAATATCGATCGCGCCTTGATAGCCAGGGGCCACGCCACCGAAACTCATGAGAGGAAGGCCAAAGGAAGAATACCCCTCATCTGCTGTGCCCAAGAATGAGGTTTGATCTAGTGGCTTTGCTTGCTTCGTCTTCGTTTTAACTTTTGATTTGGAAATGGCTTTTTTGGTTTTCTTCGTAGCCGAATTTAGCTTCGAAGTGACATCATCGTTCAGGATCAGCTTGTTTTTTTCAATACGACTTAATATGCCATAGATTTCGGAGCCATCGTTTAAAAAAATAAGAACAGGCTTTCCATATAGGCTTCGACAGGTTTTATCAGTAATCGGATGAATAGGCTGCATCGTATCTTAGCACCTCCGTGTTATTGTGTACTTTCAGCCTATTCATAGCCGGGCGGTTCGGTATAGACGAATGTCTATTTTCTCATAAGAAAAAGTTATGGCAGAAAGTTCTCAGAAAAGTTGAATAGCTTGACTATTTTAGGTATGCTAAGCATATTAACTAATCCTAATAGAGAAAGAATGATGCATAGATGAGTGGAGCTGTGTTTTATATTTTCGGAGCAACGGGCGATTTGGCGAAAAGAAAGCTGTTTCCTGCTTTTTATAGCCTATATCGTGAAGGAAAGTTAGGGGAAAATTTTGCGGTAGTTGGTTTGGCTAGAAGACCTCGCACGAATGAACAGTTTCGTGATGATGTAAAGCATTCGATTGAGGATTTTGCCCGTTATAAAGTGACGGATGAGGCGGAATGGGATCGATTCTCACAGCGTTTTGAATACATGTCACTGGATATCAATAATGTCGCTGGTTTTCATGAACTTAATGTACTGACTGCCAGACTGGATGAGAAATATCAAACCGGTGGAAACCGTTTGTTCTACTTGGCTCTGGCTCCTGAGCTTTTCGGTAACGTATCGTACAACTTAAGTGAAGGCGGATTGCTCAAAACCAAAGGCTGGCACCGTCTTGTTATTGAGAAGCCGTTCGGTTACGACCTGCCTTCAGCTGAGCGCTTGAATGGACAACTACGCCAAGTATTTGAAGAGCAAGATATTTACCGGATTGATCACTACTTAGGTAAAGAAATGGTGCAAAATATTGAGTTCGTTCGTTTCGCGAATGCCTTCTTTGAACCACTTTGGAATAACAAATACATAGCTAACATTCAAATTACGTTAAGTGAAACTGTCGGCGTTGAAGAACGCGGCGGTTATTATGATCACTCTGGCGCCCTGCGCGACATGGGTCAGAATCATATGCTGCAAATGTTGATGATGATGGCAATGGAACCGCCAAGTCGTCTGCATCCGGAAGACATCCGTGATGAGAAGGTGAAGGTCCTGCGTTCCCTCCGCTTATTCGAATCCGGCGACGATGTTCGTGCGAATGTGGTTCGTGGTCAATATGCGAGTGGTTCGTCCAAAGGCAAAGCATTGCCTGCTTACCGCGAAGAAGATTCGGTGAATCCGCAATCAACAACAGAGACTTATTTCGCTGCCAGAGTTCACGTGGATAATTTCCGCTGGGCAGGTGTACCTTTCTACATTCGTACGGGTAAAAGGCTGCCAGTCAAAACGACGGAGGTCGTTGTTGAATTCAAGAATATTCCGAATAATGTGTATTTGGCTAAAAAGCATGACTTGGAGCCAAATTTACTTGTTTTCCGTGTGAACCCGATGGAAGGCATCTATTTGAAAATGAATGCGAAGCAGCCGGGCTCAGAAGGTGTCATCGTGCCAGTAGCGATGGACTTCTGCCAAAGCTGCCAGATCGGTATCAATACACCGGAAGCTTACGAACGCTTGCTGTATGATGCAACGCGTGGAGATTCCACGTACTTTACCCGTTGGGATGAAGTGGCGCTTGCTTGGTCCTATGTGGATCGTATTGCAGCAGCTTGGAGTGAGAAGACGGAGGATCTGAAACACTATCCAGCCGGATCTTGGGGGCCTGAAGAGGCAACGAAGCTCCTAAGCGATGACGGCTTCAAGTGGTGGCCGATTAACGGTCAAAATGAAGGTGAAGTTGATTGGGAAGCCGTTCAAAAAACAACGGTTTTAACATAGTTGATAAGTATAAGCTAAGGGAATAATCTGGCTTCGCATCAACCTTGACAAACGCGCTCGTTATGGACGGCGTAAGCCGTTTATCCTTGAGGTAACAAGCTTAACATCCAACTGGCGACTCTGCCTGTTGGATTTTTTTGTGGTATAATAAATATTACGGAGTAAATCTTATTATTCAATACATGAGGTGCATATATGTCACGAAGAGCTTTTATCAGATGGCTGCTGGCAATAGGGGCTGCGCTCGTTGGATTAAGTGCGATTTTCAGTCAAATGGTTAAGAAAAAGTTTATTCCAGATGCTCAGCCTGCCCTATCATCTGTGAAACCGGAGCCTGCTCAATCCGTGGCAACATCTTCGGCAGAACCCTTGCCGACAGGTCCCCTCATGTCCTATTTTATATTAAGCGACCTTCATATCAGTATAGGTGATGCACTTACGGGTAAGAAATTAAGGCAAGCGCTTGATGATATTACACATTTCGACGGTCCTGTTGATGCTATTATGCTAACAGGCGATCTGACGGACACAGGAACGGAACGAGATTATAAGGAGCTGCGTACCATTGTAAGTGAATATAAACTACCACCTGTTCATGCAAACATGGGAAATCACGATTATTACTCGATCTGGATTAATAAAGCGAATATCTGGGATCAAGCAGCTGTTCCCAACGGCAAAAGTGACGCGATGAGCCGAGAGTCGTTCAAGAAGTTTTTTGGCTACAAAACACTTTACAATGATTTTACGACCAAGGGTCACTCCATCTTGCTGCTTTCACAAGAAGCTTATGTGCAAGAGAAGCCGGAGGTCGGTGAGGGAGCTTGGTATTCCGATGAGCAGCTGGACTGGTTCAAAGAACGGGTGAAAAGCCTCTATCAACCAGGAAGACCACTGTTTGTGATGACGCATCAACCGCTGCCGCCCAGTGGCACAGATGGGGGATCACATCAATTAATACGCGCAATCAAGTTCCGCGAGACGTTAAAGCCTTATAAGAATGTGTTCGTATTCTGCGGACATCGCCATCAAGATTTCCAGAATGGGACACCGCATTATGTGCAGGAGTCTTTCCACTATTTCCACAATGCTTCGGTTGGAAGAACGCTTAACCGCGCCTACCAGCAAGAAGCCAAGAATAAAGTTCAGGGCATATATGTGCAAGTATTTGCGGATAAGGTCGTCGTCCGCGGTCGAGAGTTTAGCAATCGAACTTTCCTAGATGAAGCGAATTGGAGTGTTGATTTGCAGAAAGTTCAAGCCTGATTCATAGTAAGCTTAAATGTAAAACAAGAAGGGAATAATCTAACAGATGACAACGCAACTCACTAAACTTCTCGCAACGGAAGTCGCTAAGCGACGTACGTTCGCGATTATTTCTCACCCGGATGCGGGTAAAACAACATTAACCGAGAAACTGCTGTTATTCGGAGGCGCGATTCGCCTAGCCGGAACGGTCAAAGGGCGTAAGGCAAGCAAGCACGCTACATCCGACTGGATGGAAATTGAGAAGCAGCGTGGAATATCGGTAACGTCCAGCGTTATGCAGTTCGACTACGAAGGGCATCGCGTGAACATTCTGGATACACCTGGTCACCAAGACTTCAGTGAGGATACGTACCGAACACTTACCGCTGCGGATAGCGCGGTGATGCTGATTGACGTCGCCAAAGGGGTCGAGATGCAGACGAAGAAGCTATTCCAGGTGTGTAGAATGCGCGGAATCCCGATCTTCACGTTTATTAACAAAATGGACCGCGAGGGCCGCGACCCGTTTGAACTCTTAGAGGAATTAGAAGAAGTGCTCGGCATTCGTTCGTATCCAATGAACTGGCCGATTGGCTCGGGTAAGCAGTTCTGTGGGGTTTACGATCGTGGGAAATCGCAATTGGAGCTGTACCAAGGTGAAGATCACAAAGAGATTCAAGTGCGCAAGGTAGATGGTGTTGATGATCCATTAGTGAAACAAATTGCAGGTGAATTCTTGCACAAACAATTAAGCCAGGATATCGAGCTGCTCGATGTAGCCGGTGATCCGTTTGATATGGAGAAAGTACTGCAAGGCGAGCTTACACCTGTTTTCTTCGGCAGTGCCGTGAACAACTTCGGTGTGCAGACGTTTCTAGAGAACTTCCTACAGCTTGCTCCACCGCCTGAGCCGCGCAACAGCACAGCAGGCATCATAGAGCCTACAAAAGAGAAATTCTCAGGTTATGTATTCAAGATTCAAGCGAACATGAATCCAGCTCACCGCGACCGTGTGGCTTTCCTGCGTATCGTATCTGGAAAGTTTGAACGTGGAATGTCCGTGAAACATGTTCGACTAGGTAAAGATATTAAGTTAGCTCAGCCGCAGCAATTTTTGGCGCAAGACCGTGACATCGTCGAAGAGGCATTTCCAGGCGATATCATTGGCTTGTTTGATCCCGGTATTTTCCGTATCGGCGATTCCCTAAGTGAAGGGGAAGAGGTCGTCTTTGACGAGCTGCCTACTTTCTCTCCTGAGCTGTTCAGCAAAGTTTCGATCAAGAATGCTTTGAAGCAAAAGCAGTTCCTCAAAGGGATTGATCAATTGACCGAAGAAGGTATGATTCAAGTATTCACTACCATTGGTTTTGAGGATATGATTCTTGGCGTGGTTGGTCAACTGCAATTCGAAGTGCTTGAACATCGGATGAAATCCGAGTATGGCGTAGATATTTTATTACAGCGCCAGAACTATCAGTTCGCACGCTGGATTGTAGACGAGAAGTTGGATCCAAGTAAATTCCGCATTAACTCACAGCTGGTAAAAGATAAAAAAGGGAATTATGTAGGCTTGTTCGAGAGCGAGTATGCGCTGCGCTCTTCGATCGAGAAAAACCCGAATGCTAAATTTTTAACAAGCGCTCCATAAGTGTTGTAATTGAAGAAGAGGCTGGCTCCGGATCTTAATCTGGGAACAGCCTCTTCTTTCAATTTTGTCGCCAATGGACGGTTTGCTTCATACAATAGGTACGGGTTAATAAGTAATCATTAAGCTAGCCCTAAGGAAGTGAATTAGAGACGTGCACCTCTTAATCATTGCTCCTGAACAAATTCCAGTACCGCCAATTCTAGGTGGTTCCGTCGAAATATCCATTCATTCCATTGCACACGAGCTTGCCAAAAAGCATCAAGTTACCATTATTTCGAGGCATCATCCCAGGTACAGCAGCATTTCACGACGAGGTCAACTTACGATCATAAGAGTACCTACGGGCAGCTCTCGTACGTACTTGAAGGAAGTGCTTAAGGCAACCAAAGGAAAGACATTTGACTGGATTCAAGTCGATAATAGACCCCATTATGCTGCCGTCATCAAACGCCATTTTCCGAAAACACCAGTATCTCTTTTCTTACATTCCTTAACGTTTGTGAAGCCTCCCTATGCATCCATTCGCAGATGTTCCGAGCAATTAAACAAAGTTGACTGGATTGTAGCTAACAGCAGTTCACTCGCACAGGAGCTCTCAAGACTGTATCCGAAACAGCGAAATCAGCTTCACAAGATTTACCTCGGGACCGATGTGGCTAGATTTAGCCCTAAATCGGAGAAAGCGAGGAGACGTTTAAGAAGAAAGTATCGGGTTAGCAATAAAGGTTTTCAGATCCTTTATGTCGGCCGACTTATCAAGCGCAAAGGTATCCCTCATTTAATTCGTGCTGTTCATCTGGCTAGAAAATCGATCCCTGGATTGAAGCTGTTGATTGCTGGGGGCGAGCAAGGAAAAGGCTTTAAGGCGCTTCTTAAAAGGAAGGCTAATACACTTGGAGTGCCAACGAAATTTCTAGGCAATATTCCGCATCGTAAGATACATGAAATATACGGACTTGCGAATTGCTTCGTATGTCCTTCCCAAAAGCATGAGGCATTTGGACTAGTGAATGTGGAAGCGATGGCTTCTGGTCTTCCGGTTATCGCATCGAATATTGGGGGAATTAAAGAGGTCATTCAGCATGAACATAACGGGGTTCTGATCGAAGAATTCCGCGATCCTCGCGCATTCGCGCGAAGTATTGTGGCAGTGGCCGAACGGAAAGAATGGGCAGAGGGTTTAGCTAAACAAGCGCGGCAAGATGTCATAAAACAATTCAGCTGGCAGGCCACAGCCCAATCCTTGGCCGACTTCTATAGACTGAAGCTGGAGGCAAAACATGAAAAAGACTTCAAAGAAACCGGTCCGTCTTAGTAGAGCTAGGTACGTCACTAGCAAAATCGGTAAAACGAAAGCAATTGAAGCTAAGCATGAGCTGCGTAAATATGTACCAAAAACTAAACGAATGAATCAAGAGACACTCAGGGAAATGCTCAACCAATATAAAATGGTGTATATTAAACCGAATGTAGGTATGTTTGGAAACGGTGTTATACGGGTGGAACAGGCCGAAGAGGGGGCTGAAAAGCCTTATTCGTATCAGTCAGGCATTCGACTAAGACAGTTTAAAACCTTTGAAGAAATGTACGCATCTATCAGTAAAAAGACAAAAAAAAGGAATTATTTGGTACAGAAGGGGATTCATCTGCTCAAATACAAAGGAAACCGGTTCGATCTTCGTGTCATGGTTCAACAAACGCCTCTTCAGAAGTGGGAGACAACAGGTGTCATAGGCAGAGTGGCCCATCCGAAAAAAGTGGTTACCAATTTCCACAATGGAGGAACATTGAAGCCGGTGGATACGCTGCTCCACAGGTATTTGCCTGCAAGTAAGCGGAAGGTTTATGTCAAGAGGCTGCACATTCTGGGGACGAAGGTTGCAAAGGCGATTAACTCGCGTTATAAAGGGGTTAAGGAGATCGGTGTCGATGTGGCATTGGACGATAAGCTGCATCCATGGATTCTCGAGGTCAATACGAGTCCTGATCCCTATATTTTTCGGAGATTGAGTGACAAACGTATTTTTGCCAAAATGAGACGCTATGCCAAAGCTTACAGCCGGTTATGAAATCATAACCGGCTTGTTGTTATTCCTATGAAAGGTTTGCTCAATTTCGATAGCAGATACAGGAGGACTTAATAAATAGCCTTGAATCGTCGTACAGGTTGTTTCTTTCAATATTTCAAGTTGGCTCCATTCTTCTACGCCTTCTGCAACCACTTGTACCTCAAGTGCATGGCCGAGATGGATAATGGCATTCGTAATGGCCCAATCATCTTTATTGCTATGTATATTTTTCACGAAAGAACGGTCTATTTTCAGACAATGGATAGGGAATTGTTTCAAGTAATTAAGTGATGAGTAGCCAATGCCGAAGTCATCGATCGAGATCGAAATCCCTTTATTACATAGCTTATCAAGCACCGCGACGGTTGTATCCATATTTTGCATAATGGAGCTTTCGGTAATTTCAAATTCCAGAAAGGCAGGGTCGATACCGGTTTGCTCAATAATCTGAATGGCCTTATCGGAAAAGGACTCATCTTGAAATTGACAAGGGGAAATATTAACAGCAATTTGATAGTTTAAAATACCGGCTTCCAGCCATCTCGCTTTTTGGAGACAGGCCTCGCGAAGCACCCATTCACCAAGTGACAAAATCAAACCGCTCTCTTCAGCAAGCGGAATAAACTCGTTAGGAGCTATTAAGCCTAGCTGCGGGTGATTCCAGCGCACCAACGCTTCCAGACAAATAATGTTTCCGGTGGAGAGTTCAAGACGTGGCTGGTAGTATAGGATGAGTTGATTCTCAAGTATAGCCTTCCGCAGCTCAGTTTCCATCTGAATTTGATTGGTGAACCGCTGTACGTGTGAGGAATTATAGGTGACAAGCTTGTTCTTACCTGTACGCTTAGCGGCTAGGAGAGCTTGATCAGCTTGATGCAAGGCTTGTTCGATCGTAGCTAGTGATATCTCGACAGCACTTATCCCCATACTCGCGGTAATAAAACATTCTTGATCCATTACAATGAATGATGTAACAAAGACGTGCTGGATACTTTGAATGGTTTGGGAAAGCTGATCATGGGTATTAGCATATATAAGGAGAACAAATTCATCATCTCCTGATTGAACAACTAGGTCACAGCCATGTACGGACCGCAGACGATTGGCCACTTCTTCCAAAAGGAGATCGCCAGACATGTATCCGAGCGAGAAATTAACCTGGCGAAACCGGTCAATATCAAGGATGAGAAGGGAACTAAATAGGGTTATGTGCTTATCATGATGTTGATTTCCAATAGCCTGCTTTAACAAAGATAAAAGCTTCTGTCGATGGTAAATGCGAGTGATTATTTTCTTACTCCTAAGAGTACCTAATTTTTTCGATGCGGCGAAGTGAAAAAGGCGCCAGACTGCTTTCATTGCTATCACTCATTCCCACATCATAGTTATCCACTGTACCCCCTATCATAAGTCGAATGGCGAACGGTAGACAAGATTATAATTTAGATATTTTTACAAAAAATAGTAAAACATTTGTTTAACTTTATGTAAAATTGATGAAAATGTCGAATCTTGTCGAATAAAATGTTCAACAATTTTATATTGACATGAATGGCTTTTGAATGAGAAAATGTACGCGTGTACATTGTTAGTTTAATGGATGAATTATTGGAGGCTTATGCATGGTGACGAGAAAAGAGGTTGCTGAACTAGCAGGGGTTTCAGAGGCTACCGTATCCCGTGTATTCAATGGGCTAGGCCCCATGAAGCCTGCTACGAAAGAGCGCGTACTTGAAGCTGCTAAACAGCTCAACTATCATCCAAATGCTATTGCGCAAAGCTTCGCTCGGAGACGCAGTGGTAATCTTGGCGTTGTGCTGCCCTATATGCCCAAAGTGCATCTCTTCTCAGCCTTTTATTTCTCAGAAATATTAAGCGGCATAGGGGAACAAGTGAGGGAGCAGGGCTACGATATGCTGCTGTCGCTTTTAACACCGGATGAGAGTTTGGATTACACCCGACTTTATCGCTCGCAGAAGGTTGATGCTTGTGTCATCCTGGGTTCAAGGGATACTCCGCAGCAGCGGGAATCGCTTATGCAGCTGCAGGCGCAGGGACTGCCTTTTTGCTTGGTCAATCAAAGCTTCGAGGGGTTATCCTTTCATGAGGTGGATGCGGATCATGTAGAGGGCAGTTATAGGGCTGTTAGGCATTTACAGGAAGAGGGCTATCGGAAGATTGCTTTTCTGAACGGTTCGCCGCAGTACTCGAACTCTGGCGATAGACTGCAGGGCTATATGAAAGCAATGAGTGAAGCGGGTTTAGAAGTTCCGCCTGAGCTTCTGCTTGAAGGCAATTACAGCCGTAAAAGCGGTTATGAAGCGGCATCAGGGTTATGGGAACATCGGGATCAGGTGGAAGCAGTATTTGCGGCCAATGATCGCATGGCGATCGGTTTGATGCAAGGGCTTCGTGAGCGAGGTTGGATCGCCGGGCGTGATTTCGCTATTATTGGTTGCGATGATTCGGATGCTGCTAAGCTCAGCGATCCACCGCTAAGCAGCATCAATGTGCCTTTCTATGAGATGGGCAAAGAAGCAGCACGCAGTGTGCTGGCAGGTTTGCTGCATGGGGGAGGCACCAAGGATACACGAATCAAGCTGCCAACCAGTTTGGTTGTGCGACAATCATCGAGAGCAGTCATCATAAATGATTCATAGGTATTTGGATGAAAGAACTCAAATGAATGCTAACGAAGCTAGTTTTGCTAAGGCAAAGCTCTAGGGAGGCGCACTTTTATGAAATCTTTCAATATTGGTATGGTTGGCTATAAGTTTATGGGCAAAGCACATAGTCATGCTTATAAGGATTTGCATATGTTTTTCCCGCAGACAGCGGTACCGAAGATGAAGCTCATCTGCGGTCGAGATGAAAGCGGTGTCAGCAACGCAGCCGAACAATTCGGCTGGGACGGGTATGTCACCGACTGGCGCGACCTGGTTACGCATCTCGATGTCGACATCGTCGATATCAATGCGCCCAGTGATGCGCACAAGGAAATCGCGCTTGCTGCGGCGAAGGCCGGCAAGCATCTGTTCTGTGAGAAGCCGCTGGCGCTGACCCTTGCGGATGCAAGGGAAATGTTGGAAGCGGCTGAAACAGCCGGGGTGAAGCACATGGTGGGCTTCAACTACAGGTTTGCACCTGCGGTGCAGCTCGCGAAGAAGCTAGTCGAGAGCGGCCGCCTCGGAGACATCTATCACTTCCGCGCCTGGTTCCTGCAGGACTGGATCGTAGATCCATTGTTCCCGCTGGTCTGGCGCCTCCAGAAGGAGATTGCCGGCTCTGGGTCGCACGGCGACTTGGGCGCGCATCTGATCGATCTGGCGCACTTCTTAGTCGGTGACATGACGGAGGTTATCGGCATGAGTGAGACGTTCATTAAGGAGCGTCCGCTGCCGTCTTCAATGGCGGGGCTTAGTGCCAAAGGGAGCAAGGATGCACCGCGCGGACCGGTAACGGTCGATGATGCGACGCTGTTCATGGCACGCTTCGCGAACGGGGCGCTCGGCAGCTTCGAGGCCACTCGTTTTGCACCAGGGCACCGGTGCACGAATTCTTTTGAAATTAACGGCAGTAAGGGCAGTGTGAAGTTTGATTTTGAGCGTTTGAATGAATTACAGGTTTATTTTACAAGCGATGATGAGGATGTACAGGGTTTCAGACGTGTTCTGGCGACAGATTCGTCACATGCTTACATGGATGCTTGGTGGCCAGCAGGACATACGATTGGTTATGAGCACACATTTGTACACGAAGTCGTTGAGCTAATGAACGCACTTTCGGAAGACCGTCAGCCGGTCCCGAATTTCGCAGATGGTGTGAAGTGTCAAGAGGTGCTGGAAGCGGTGGATCAATCCATTGCGCAGCGACGCTGGGTGAGTATTAGCGAAGTCTAGGATAGATAAGTATGGAGAGGGGCTTTGGCCGTGAGTAAACAAGCATTGATTGTATGGGGTGGCTGGGACGGTCATCAACCTGAAGAGGTGGCTGGCATTTTCGCAGGGTTACTGCGTGAGGAAGGCTTTGGCGTGGAAGTATCGGATACACTGGACAGCTTCAAAGATGCTGAGCGTTTGGCGGGCGTTGATCTTATCGTTCCAGTATGGACCATGGGTAAAATCGAAAGTGAGCAGTTGCAACCGTTAATCGCAGCGGTAAAAGAAGGCGGAACTGGCATCGCAGGTTGTCATGGAGGTATGGGAGATTCCTTCCGTAATGAAGTGGAATATCAATACATGGTCGGTGGTCAATGGGTAGCTCATCCTGGGAATGACGGCGTGACGTATATGGTTCGAATCAAGGATCGGGGGCATCTATTGACCGAGGGCATGGATGATTTTGTCGTTGTCTCGGAAAAGTATTACATGCATGTGGATCCAGCCATTCACGTACATGCGGTTACAGACTTTGGCGATGTGGAGATGCCGGTTGTTTGGACCAAAACCTATGGAGCGGGCAAGGTGTATTATAACTCGCTGGGTCACCAAGCTAACATCGTTCGTATGCCAGAAACACTTGAATTAATGCGCCGCGGCTTGCTGTGGGCAACACGATAACGATTAGGGGGAAGTAAGCGATGAGTAAGAAGAAAGTTGGTATTATCGGTTGCGGGAATATTAGTGCAGCCTATATGAAAAATATTCCTAACTTTGAGCATTTGGAACTGCTCGCATGTGCAGATATCGATGTGGATAGAGCAAAGGCTCGTGCGGAGGAATTCAGCATTCCTCATGCGTATACGGTTCAAGAGTTATTGAATGATCCGAATATTGATATTGTGATTAATTTGACGATTCCGGCAGCGCATGCCGAAGTCTGTATTCAAGTGTTGGAAGCGGGCAAACACGTGTATGTGGAGAAGCCGCTAGCTGTAACCCGTGAAGAAGGTTTGCAGATCCTAGAAGTTGCGCGCCGCAAGGGATTACTGGTTGGCAGTGCACCGGATACGTTCCTTGGAGGAGGTATTCAAACGTGTTTGAAGCTGATTAATGACGGCTGGATTGGCACACCGATCGCGGCAACGGCATTCATGATGGGCAAAGGACATGAGCACTGGCATCCGGATCCTGAGTTTTATTATGCAAAGGGCGGTGGCCCTATGTTCGATATGGGTCCATACTACTTAACAGCGCTTGTGGCTTTACTTGGCCCAATTCGCCGAGTAACCGGCTCGGCTACCGCTAGTTTCCCGGAGCGCACTATTTCTAGTGAGAAGAAACGCGGGCAAAAAATTACAGTAGATACCCCAACGCATATTGCTGGTGTGCTGGATTTCCACAGTGGTGCGATTGCTACGCTTGTAACAAGCTTTGATATTATGGGAGGCACACAGCTGCCGAACATTGAAATCTACGGCAGTCAAGGTTCTTTACGCGTTCCCGACCCGAATACATTCGGAGGTCAGGTGCTTATTCGCAGAGGCGGTTCAGACTGGGAGCCGATTCCTCTGTCACATGGCTATAAAGAAAACCACCGTGGTTTAGGTGTTGCGGCCATGGCTGAAGCCTTGATAAGCGGCCAAAGTGATGCACACCGCGCGAATGGTGAGCTGGCGTACCACGTGCTCGAGGCGATGCATGGCTTCCACGATGCGTCCGACTCAGGGAAGCATTATGTGATGCAAAGCAGCTGTGAGAAACCAGCTCCGCTTTCACCTGATACCGTACTATAATAAATTAATACATGGATCCTCCTCTTGATTAAGAGGGGGATTTTTTGAGTTGATAAGAAAGTATCAATGATACCAACCCTGATCATAAAGCTAGTAGATTGCTCACATTGGAGGCTATAAGAGATCGGTCTTAAGCCATTCATATTAAGTTATTTAATTCATTTCCCCCATTTTCCGAAGCGAGGGGAGTTTGTACCTCCACAACAGTTATTGTCTCCATGGATCCGACAATTCATATTAAATGCTTCCGAACTAAGGGGAAAAGAGAGGGCGTTTCGATTAGAACCGTCTCAATTCAAAGTAAGCCCACTAAATCGTAGTTTAATTAGAAGGAGTGAATTTTTCTGGATGGGATCATCAAAAGTAACTAAAACAACGAAGTTATCCCAATTCGAGAAGCGATGTGATTTTCGTGAAAAAGTAGAACATGTTGCTACACAGGGAACAACATGTTCTACTTTTTTTCTGTGGATATGTGTCACGTAAAGACCATTTTTTTACAATCTAAATGTACAACCAGTTCGGGTCGAGGTTCTCGACATATACTAAATTTATAATTAAATCCGTAAATGGCGCAGTTGGAGGGCATTACATTATTAAGAATGAGGTGGAGCTGTCTTGATTAAGATGAATCCGTACATGAAAAGGAAAATAAAAGGGAAGAAATTCATTGGGTCTGGTGTAACGCGAGTTGTATACGATTTAGGTAACGGCTATGTTATGAAGATAGCAAAATCAAAAAAAGGGATCAAATGCAACAAGAGGGAAGTAGACATGTATAAATCATCTTTGAAACCGATAAGAAAATATTTTGCGCAAATTATCGATTACGACACGGATTATCGCTGGGTAACTATGAAAAAATATGATCGGAAATTCCGGAATTCCCGAATAAATAGACGATTGCTTATGAAATTAGTAAAGAAATTTTTGGACAATGGAATCATTCCATCCAAGGGTACAGGCCAATATTATAAACCGTATGCCCTTAACCTGCGTTTAAAGAAGCACTTGCGTTTAAAGCGGAGTAAACAGATCGTAGTCATTGATTATGGGGGATTTAGATTTCGTAGAAAAAAAAGCAGGTAGCGGTACCTGCTTTTTGTTTGTTAACTAACCCCATGTTCTTGTCCTCCGACATCAACCCTTGACTGCACCTGCGGTAACGCCTTTTGTAATCTGCTCATTAAATATGGCGTAGATGATAATAGCCGGTATCGAAGTTAACACCATGACGGCAAATTGTGATCCATAATCGGATGAATATTGGCCGGTGAAATTCATGACAGAGAATGGCAACGTTTTAAGTGAATCTTTACTTAAGAATGTGGATGCCATAATAAATTCATTCCAGCAAGTCAGAAACGTTGTAACGGCTATAGTGACTAATGCTGGCATCGTATGCGGCATGATAATTTGAAAGACAATCCTGTAAATGCTGCAACCGTCCATAACAGCTGATTCTTCAATAGCTCCAGGAATGCTGCGCAAAAATCCGGATAGAATGAAGGTTCCAAGAGGTACCGAAACGGCCGTGTAGGGAAGAATTAAGCCAAGATAGGAATTCGTTAGTCCTAAAATT
This sequence comes from Paenibacillus germinis, assembly GCF_013141785.1. NCBI lineage: Bacteria > Bacillati > Bacillota > Bacilli > Caryophanales > Paenibacillaceae > Paenibacillus > Paenibacillus germinis. Next base: position 268,355 of record NZ_WHOC01000158.1, on the reverse strand, counting down.
TTGAAAATAGCAAAGTTGGGAAGCAGTGTTGCATGAATCGGAATCATAATACCCAGTAATATTACTGTGAAAAAGAAAGAACGCGTCTTCCACTGCATGCGGGTAAACGCATAGGCTAGCGATAAGGAAAGGAAGACAGTCAAGATAATAGTTACAGCTGAAATCAGCACACTGTTAAGCAAGTACTTTGGAAATTTGCCATCGACCCAAGCATTTATATAGTTTTGCCATTGAGGTGAACTAGGCCATTTCAAAATGCTCGAGGAGAAAAAATCGCTGCTGCTATTGAAAGAAAAGTCGACCAGCCAAATTAACGGAAACAATTGCCCGAAGGCAACCAGCAGGAACAAGATCCAAAGCATTATTTTATGTTTTTTCTTCATGACATCACCGCCTAGTATTCTGCTGCATCGCTACGAATTAACTTGTTGCTTAAATAAGTAGCGATCAGGCAGATAAGAATAAAAAGAATCGAAATTGCATTTGCATAACCATATTGGCTCGCAGAGAACGCTTTGTTATATAAGTAAACGGCGAGGAATTGCGTGGAATCACCGGGTCCGCCATTTGTCGTAAGAAAAACAGTTTCCATCTGCTTTAAGGCCGTCACAATGGCAAGAGTAACTTGAACGGCAATAACGGGTGAAAGCAAAGGAACGGTAATTTTTAAATGCAGCATAAGCCCTGAGGCTCCGTCTAAATTAGCAGCTTCGTACAGATCCTCCGGAATTCCTTTTATACCTGCGTAATAGAATAACAACCCCCAACCGAAGCCCGACCAAATCAGAATAAATAATAAGGTTCCCAAAGCCGTATGCATGTCGCCTAACCAAGCGTGCTTCAAAAATCCGAGCCCGGACAAGTCCAGAATTTTATTAAACATCCCGAATTCAGGATCGAAAATCGTCAACCATTTCGTGGTGAGTCCCCAATTGATGCTTTCTGCGGCTTAGAATGGGCCAAGTTATAAGTCGAAGTGATGAAAGTAGAATAGTACGCGTAGCGTAGGAACCTGTCCCTTTGGGCAGGTTTTTTTGTTGTTATATAGAAAACTAAGATTATCGGATTCTGAGTTTAATAGGGGGGACAAGCTGGCCATGCAAAAAATTGCGGTCGTGACAGACTTTGACGGAACATTGATGGAACAGGATGTTGGCGATGTATTGATGGAAGGATTAGGTGTATTGAATGAGCCGCAAGTGGTAGAGGCTTCGCGCCAGTTTCGAGAGAAAAAGGTCGGTTCTTTAGCTTGGATTGAAGCGGCTTATCCTAATCTTGCAGATCGGCAGGAACAGGTTAATAAGCTGATTGAGAGTGTGCATTTGCGGGATGGTGCGCGGGATTTTATTGATTTTTGCCAGCAGAAAGATGTGCCCGTTACGGTTTTAAGTGATGGGATGCTTTATTATATTGAGCAAATTTTAGGTCGTGATCAGGTGATAGTGGACCGAGTTATCGGGAATCCGATTACCTATTTGGAGGATGGTCAATTTCAGTTTGGGGTCCAGAATACGAATCCAGCCTGCAAATGGTGCGGGTGCTGCAAGGCAAGTGTTGTTAAGCAGCTAAAAGAGGAAGGATGGCTTGTCATTTACATTGGTGATGGCAGCAGTGACTATTATGGCTCCGGCTTTGCTGATTGGATTTTTGCGCGAGCGAGTCTTGCTAGATATTTGAAAGAGGAAGGAACGGCCTATTATCCATTTGAGACGTTTCATGATATTTTAAACATACTAAGACCAGCTTGGGATTCGTTTCTGAGTGGCACGGCGACTCACCGTCTTCAAGGGAGATTTCCTGCTGCCTGTAAGTTCCCAAATTAGGATAAAACCAGCTAAGGGAATGCCACTGGCAACCCCCTAGCCAGCTAGATGTGGTAGAGTCATTCGAGATGATCTTTGAGTGTTTCTACAAGTTGGTTTTGAATATCTGCTTCACTATGCTGCCATATGATTTCGAAAAGCACACCAAGTCCGGGCAAAACCCGTTCTTCTCCGCCGATGGAATCCTCAATTACTTCCTGAAGCTCATTATTCGATTTATTCTGGACTCGCTGGACGATGGCCTGTCTTAAGGTGATGTTCATTCGTGGACCTCGCTTCCATTTCGTTATCGATATTAATATGCGCAAGTTTCAAGCCGTTCATCCTTCCATACTTCGCCACCTATCCATGCATAGTGAGTTGCGGCCCGTGAGTATGTTATAATTATAATCATCTTAGGAATTTGGAGGACACGCCAACAGTGAGAAAGCAATTTGCGATTATTGGAATGGGAAGATTCGGGTCTAGCGTCGCTAAAACATTGTCACAATTAGGGTTTGAGGTCCTTGCTATTGATCATCGTGAAGAGACGGTTCAAGAGGTTTCAGCTTTCGTCACACATGCCGTTCAAGCAGATTCTACGGATGAAGAAGCGCTGCGAGCTCTAGGTATTCGTAATTTTGACGTTGTGGTTGTGGCTATTGGAGAGGATATTCAAGCGAGTATTCTGACTACATTAATCCTCAAAGAAATGGGCATACCTACGACTGTAGTGAAAGCTGTAAATGATCTGCATGGGAAAGTATTAAAGAAAATTGGCGCAGACAAAGTCGTTTATCCAGAAAGAGATATGGGACAGCGTGTGGCGCATCATTTGATCTCATCTAATATTATCGATTACATAGAGCTTTCTGCCGATTACAGCATCGTTGAGATTAAGGTGTCTACACAAATGATTGGTAAAAGCCTCAAACAGTTGGATATCCGGGCTAAATATGGCTGTAATGTGATTGCGATCAAACAAAATGAGCAGCTGATCATTCCGCCAAGTGCGGAAGAGCCGCTTAGAATAGACGATATTTTGGTTCTTGTAGGTAAAAATTCAAGTCTTCAAACTTTTGAAGTGACTTTCGCAGAGTAGGTAGGAATAAATGACAAGCGTACATACGGAAATTATGTCTGTTCAGAATGCCAGAGTCAAAGAATGGGCGCAGCTTTTAGAACGCCGAGGCAGGGACAAACAAGGGAAATATATCATTGAGGGTTACCATCTGGTCGAGGAAGCATTAAGTGCAAAGGCTCCAGTAGAGACCATTCTGTATAGCTTGGAAAAAGGGGTTCCTGCTGGATTAGCTGAGCAGGTTACCTCATCAGTGGAATGGGTTGGCGTCAGCCAGGCTGTGCTTGAAAAATGCTCAGATACGCAGACGCCGCAGGGGGTTTTGGCCGTTGTGGCTCGGCCACAGCTTGGCATGGACGAGCTGCTCGCCGGCGAGCATGATCTTGTAGTCGTCCTGGACGGCGTTCAGGACCCGGGCAACCTTGGCACGATCATCCGCAGCGCGGATGCTGTCGGGGCCAAGGCTGTTGTGCTCGGCCGCGGCACGGTCGATCTGTACAATCCCAAGACGATCCGCTCGACGATGGGATCGATGTATCATCTGCCGATTGTTGAGGCAGATCTGCTCGAGCTGCTGCCGCGCGCGCGTGAGCGCGGCGTGCGGCTGGTGACCACGAGCCTGCAGGCGCAGCGCTCGTGTTACGACACGGACCTGCGGCAGCCGACGTGGCTGATCCTCGGCAACGAAGCCAAGGGCGTGTCGCCGGAGGTCGCTGCACAGTCGGATGTGCAGGTGATTATTCCGATGCAGGGCAAAGCGGAATCGCTGAACGTCGCGATGGCCGCGACGGTGCTGCTGTTTGAGGCTTCGCGGCAGCGGTTGGTGCCACCGCATGGCTTCTAACTGATGAAAAAGAAAGCCCTCAACTTGGCCGCTTGGCTCAGTTGAGGGCTATTTTTTTGGTTAATCGAAATGAGTGACTCCAGACTGCCCTTACCATTTTAGATAAGGTCTCGTTCGCTGTCGCTTTCTGTATAGATGGATATAAGCACGATTGCCGTGTCTTCCCCTATATTTCTCACCACATGGGGCGTGCATGCGTTCCAACTGAACGAATCGCCATCTCCGAATTCAGCCGCATCTTCTCCCTGCTCTGCGTATATTCTTCCTTTAATGACTACATGGACCTCCTCGCCTTCATGAGCATGAGGTACGTCCCCCGTCGAAGTCCCGGGAGGGAACTCTACAAGCATCATCCTTACGTTCTTTGTAGAGCTCAGATGCTCCACCTTTAGATTTTCGGAACCGCTTGTTGTGATTCTTCGTTCTTCTTTCCGAACAATACTCATTCGATCCTCTTTCTTTAAGAGCAAATAAGCCAAAGGCACCTTTAAAGCCTGCGCTATATTTTCCAACGTCGATATGGAGGGGGAGGTTTTATTGGTTTCAACCTGACTCATGAAGCCTTGGGACAAGCCGGTTTCTTCGCAAATTTGAGCGATTGTGATATTCCTTCGCTTCCGAATCGCTCGTATTGTGGAGCCGATATCCATACGATTGCACCTCCTTTAAAATATAAGTAATACAAATTATAATTACATATTAACAAATTTTAAGTTGACACGCTAGTGTGTCCAGTATTATATTACTTATACAAACATTATTTCTTTATAACTAATATTTTTCGGGGGGATAAGAATGACAAAGACAGCAGTTGTTTCGGTTATTATGCGTGTAGTGATAGGAATTATATTTTTATCTCACGGAGTCGCTAAGCTTCAAATGGGACTTAGCAATGTAGATGCATGGTTCAGTTCAATAGGTATACCGGGATTTTTGGCTTATGTGGTAGCGATGCTTGAGCTTGTCGGCGGCATAATGATAATTGTGGGTTTGTTTACTCGTTATGTATCGGCATTGTTTGTAGTCATGCTGATCGGTGCAATTTTAACAACGAAGCTTTCGGCAGGACTTCTGGGAGATGGACAAATGCCAGGCTATGAGCTTGATCTTGGATTTATGTTGGTTTCGTTGTATCTGGTTGTTACCGAACAATCGACTCTCTCAGTCGACCGTCTTATTATGAACAAACGCAGTGCATAACTTACTACTAAGGGGGATTATGATGAACCCGTTTTATCAATATGACATTCATTTACCGGCCAATATGGACCCGGACAAGAGATATCCAGTCGTCTTTACCCTGCATGGCAAAGGCTCCAATGAAAAAAATATGTTTGGTTTGGTCGCTCCGTTGGCTGATGATTTCATCATTATCGGAATTCGCGGCAATTTGCCGCTAGGTGCCGGTTACCAATATTATGATTTGAAGAGTCTGGGCAATCCCATCCGCGAGATGTTTGACGAAGCGGTGAAACAACTCGAAGCATTCATACATTATGCAACGGAAAAGTATCCGATCGATCCAGGCGAACGGTATTTGCTTGGCTTTAGCCAAGGAGCAATTCTGTCGATGACACTTGCACTTACAATGGGAGATGAGCTGAACGGAATCGTTGCGCTGAACGGGTACGTTCCTGACTTTGTGAAGACGGAGTATCTACTGCGAAGCGTGAAGGACGTATCGATATTTATTTCCCATGGAGAGTACGATTCCGTATTCCCGGTTCGGATCGGCCACGAGACGGCGTTGTATTTGAAGGATCAAACGAAGCGTTTGACATTTAAACTATATCCTACCGACCACGGCGTATCGGAAGAGAACCAGCTTGATTTTCTAAATTGGCTTAAGCATGATGCTGGTTTGATTACAAAAAAGGACTGATAACAAAAAAAAGGAGTGAGAAGCCTCATGATGCCTTCCTATTTTTTCGCGCACGGCGCCCCATCGATCGTGCTTGAGGATAACGAATATACACAACTGCTTAAGAACTTTAAGGATCATACACCTAGACCGAAGGCAATCGTGCTCTTTAGCGCTCACTGGGAAGAATCGGTACAGACGGTCAGCGCTGCTGAAACGTATGAAACCATTTATGATTTTGGCGGGTTTCAGGATGAGCTTTACGAGATGACCTATCCGGCCAAAAGCGATCGTTCGCTAAGCGAGCATGTTCGAGCGCTGTTTGAAAAGCACGGCATTCAAAGCGTTCTGAATGAGAGAAGAGGACTGGACCACGGGGCTTGGGCGGTTTTGAAGCTGCTGTATCCTGAGGCGGATATCCCGGTTGTTGCTCTATCCGTGAACCGTCATCTGAGCAACGAGCAGCAGTATCAAATCGGCAAAGCGTTGTCAGAACTAAGGGAACAGGATGTTCTTATTATCGGAAGCGGAGGAACAGTTCATAATTTAGGAAGATTGAAATGGTCGTCAGAAGGAATTGATAAGTGGGCGGAGCAGTTCGACAACTGGCTCCAGAATAAGCTCGAGTCATGGGATACGGAAGCCCTGTTTCAATATCAAGAACTAGCTCCTAATGCCCAAGAGTCCGTACCAACGAGTGAACACTTTATTCCGCTGCTTCTCGCAATGGGATCCGGTGACTCCAATCGTCAGGCGAAGCTGCTTCACCGCAGCTATCAATACGGCAACCTAAGCTTAAGCTGCTGGCAATTTAATTAATAATGATGAGTGAAAGAGGGCGGATCAGATGAAATCCGCAGTTAAAGCGGCAATGGAGAGGATGATCATATTCTCCATTGCCGCGATTTATATTGTACAGCAGCTGACGCAGCTGGAGATGTTTACTCCTCTGCTGGGATGCCTTGTCTTTTTTGCTATCGCCATATTGTTGCCGAAGCTTAAGGGGTTGACCCTCTGGCTTACAGTATCCTTTATGGTTGCCGGGACAGTCCTCATGTTGCTTCAGAACGTGGAGGCCTCGGTTTGGTTCAAGTCGGCGGGAATAAACGTGACGATCGTTACGCTGTTCCTCTTCGCGCCGCTGTTTGGGATTCCGGTCCGGCTTCCCGTATACGTCGACGCCTTGAAGCGTTTCTACGAAGCAAACTTTCGCAGCAAAGCAGCTTTATTCATAGGAACACAGTTTCTTACACAAATCATGGGCGTGTTTATCAATGTCGGTTCGATCCCTGTCGTGTATCAAATGGTCTTTGTAAAGCCGCAACCCGGTATGTCCCGGCTGCTTGCCAATGCGCTAAACCGGGGATTTGCGGGGGCGATTCTATGGTCGCCGTATTTCGCCGCGATGACGCTCGTGACATCGGCGCTTGAGTTACCTTGGTCGTCTGTTCTGCCTTATTTGCTCGGTTTGGCTGTCCTTAGCCTCGTCGTAAGCTGGGCGGTCGATTTCAGGGAGCTGCGGGAGGCTGAAACGGAGCCACCTCAACATGAGCTGGCTAAGAAGCAGGGGAGTGCGGCTTTTCCGATAGGGCTAGGGATATATTTAATAACTGCTATAATCGCCATATTGGTATTGGAGCGGTTGGTTGAGCTGCCGATGGTGATATTAATTTGTATGGCGGCTGTATTATTTCCGCTGATCTGGTGCATGGCTAAAGGGTCGATGGCCGTATACAGACAAGGGTTGAAGAATCATGTTACCGTTACGCTACCCGCCTTGCAGAAGGAAATCACGTTATTTTTGGCGGCCGGCTTCTTCAGCGGTTCAATCGGCGTAACGAGGTTCGGAACCACGGTTCCGGCACTGCTGGAGCAAATACCGCTGTCGGTATCCTTAACATTCTCGGTATTCACGGTGGCTCTCATTGCGGGAACCTCGTTAATCGGTCTTCATCCGATCGTGCCGGTCACCATTCTTGCTGGCGGCATTGATCCGGTGAGCGTGCAGATCAGTCCGATGTATTTCGCAGTACTGCTGCTGGGAAGCTGGAGCTTGTCCAATCCTATATCACCAGCCTCGGCCGTGAACAATTTGCTGGCGGGTCTGTTTAAGAAGCCGGTGTTTGAGGTAGCCGTGCCGAATTATAAATTCGCCGGGTGTATGGCGATCGTGCTGATCATATATTTGATGGTTGTTGTAGCCCCCACATAATCGCGCATTTATTTAAGCAAAATAAGACAAAGATTATTTGTCGGAAATTCCAATCCAGATTATTAAAGGGGACGTTTCCATGCCTGCTGTAAAAAGCTTCGATCCTAAAGTGATTTCTCTTTTACAAGAGAAAATAAAACTGATCAAAACGGACGAAGGAGCCGTATATCTTGTCGGACCCATTAATCTGCCAGTTAACTTACTTGGGGAGACAGTCCAGTTTAAGTGGTACTGCTGGCTCAATTGCAACGAAGTGACTGAAGATTTTGAGCGTATTGTCGCCAAATTATCTGCTGCTAATTTAGCGGAATATCAACAATCGAGTGTACTTGTCCATGGGGATTTTCAAAATGCAGAACATGCCTTGATTCGGTTTCACTCCATCTGTCATACCGGAGATATTTTCGGCAGCAAGCGATGTGACTGCGGATATCAGCTCAAACAGTCGATGAAACATATTGCCGAGCATGGAAGCGGCGCGTTATTTTATCTGGCAAATCATGAAGGACGAGGCATCGGACTCTTCAGCAAAGCTCTTGCTTATATTCTACAGGAAAACGGATATGATACGGTGGATGCCAATCTTCAACTTGGTTTTGTTGATGATTCACGTGATTATAGCGACGCGATAAAGGTTTTAAAAGCACTTCGGACAAAGCCGATCACACTGATCACAAACAATCCCAAAAAATTAGATGCGCTTAGTAAGGCAGGTCTGGATGTAGAGGATCGGGTGCAGCTTTGGGGAGATGTTTCCGAGTATAACGAGAAATATTTGAAAACGAAAGTCGAGCGGTCCGGACACTACAATGAAGGCGAAGGCTGTTGCAATAATGACTAACCACGAATTTTACATGAGGCTGGCATTACAGAATGCGATGGCTATGAAAGGGCAGACAGATCCGAACCCACTTGTTGGTTCTGTCATTGTGAATGATAACCGGATCGTGGGCATTGGGGTTCATATGAAAGCGGGAGAGCCTCATGCTGAAATTCATGCTATTCGTATGGCTGGCGAACACACGCGAGGGGCGACCATTTATGTAACGCTTGAGCCATGTTCTCATTATGGTAGAACCGGGCCTTGCGCAGTAGCCATCAGGGAAGCCGGTATAAAACGGGTGGTTATTGCTTCAATGGATCCTAATCCATTGGTATCGGGTAGAGGAGTAAGTATACTTCAGGAAGCAGGCATCGAAGTCATCGTCAGTGTATGTGAAGAAGAATCCCGAAAAATGAATGAAGTTTTTAATAAATTTATCGTTCAGCAGACGCCATTTGTAACACTAAAATCCGCAATCACGATGGATGGAAAGATTGCAAGTTTTTCATCAGATAGCAAATGGATTACCTCCGATTTAGCTCGCGAGGACGTCCATATGCTTCGAAATCAGAACGCCGCGATACTTGTTGGCGTCAATACAGTGATAAAAGACGATCCCCAGCTTACAACAAGGATGCCTAATGGCAGGAATCCTGTTCGCGTGATCCTAGATTCCACTTTACGTTTACCTACGGGAGCAAAGGTGGTAACGGATGGGCAAGCCCCAACATGGGTGTTTACGACAAAGTCTCATGAGCCTGAAAAGCGAAAAGCATTGGAATCAGCAGGTGTCAAAATATTTGTAACCGAGAAGACCGGCAAGGTTAATCCACTCGAAGTTCTTCAGGTACTAGGTAAGCAGTTAATCTCTTCTCTTTTGATTGAAGGCGGCAGTGAAATCAATGCCTCTTTTTTTGAAAATAGGCTCGTAGATAAAATGATTATTTACATGGCTCCCAAATTAATTGGTGGCCAAAATGCGCCATCGTTTCTAGGAGGAACCGGGTTTGATAAAATGAGCGACGCTGTAGAGCTATCCGATGTAAGTGTTGAAACACTGGGCAATGATTTTAAATTTATTGGATATCCGATATATAAAGAGGGATAACATGAAGTTTGGATTCGATATTGATGACACGCAAATAGAGCTCAATTGGTCGATAAATGACCTTTTGAGCTCTATTTTCTATTCTTCCCCCTCAAGCCTAAGCAAATATCAAACATAAAGCCATTAATTGAAGCTCTTGTTCCTCAAGATTGTCATTATTCAAAGAAATCAACAAAGTTCGAAATATACATTTAAAACCTAACTGTCTAAAGTAGGGGGTATCCCAGGATGTGACATCGGAGGAGAATGTATTATGACAAAGATTAAAGTAGGAATTATTGGTTTAGGAGAAGTAGCGCAAATCATTCATTTGCCGATTCTGGAATCCCTGCCGGAGCTCTATGAGATGGTTGCTTTTTGTGATATTTCCCCAAAGCTTCTTGCGAAGATGGGGGAGAAATATCGCGTTCAACAGCTATATCTGAACGCAACAGACATGTTTGAACAGTCCGAACTTGATGCTGTTTTTGTACTGAATAACATGGAATACCATACGGAGTGTACCGTTGCGGCGTTAAACAGGAACATATACGTTTTTGTAGAGAAGCCAATGTGTGTCACCCCAGCTGAGGTTAAAGAGATTATCGATGCGCGAGATGCCACAAATGTACATGTGATGGTTGGTTATATGAGGCGATTTGCTCCCGCCTATCTTCGGGCATTAGAAGAGGTGAAGTCGCTTGGACCAATTATCTATGCACGAGTGCGTGATATTATCGGTCCAAACGGGTTCTTCACGGGTCAATCCAGCCATGTGTATCGTTTCAATGACATTCCAATTGAAGCTGTTCACGACCGTAAGGAGCGAAACGTCAGATTAATGAGAGAAGCGGTCGGTGAAGCAGCTGATGACATGTATGGAGCCTATGGATTATTGCTTGGATTAAATAGTCATGATATTTCGGCCATGCGGGAATTGATTGGAACGCCCATTCGTGTGAAGGCGGCTTCATCTTGGTTGGGGGGCAGATTCAAGAATGCGATTTTCGAATTTGATGGCTTCAACGCCACATTTGAAACAGGGATGGACCAACAGGGACGCTTTGATGCTCATATCGAGGTTTATGGTGAGAATAAATCGGTTCTTATTCAGTATGACACACCCTATATCCGACAATTGCCAACGACGCTGCTTATTAGCGAAACAAAAGGGGACAGCTTTGAGGAATCGGTTATTCGCCCGACATACAAGGATGCTTATGTGTGTGAGATTGAGTATTTCTATGAGGTAGTCACGAAAGGGATGCCGCCAAAGACGACACCGGAAGATTACCTGCAGGATCTCGTGATCTTCAAGATGATGATTGAAGCAATGAAGTAATAGAAACGGCAGGGGACTATCTTCCCCTGTCGTTTGATGTTTTACGCTACTCATATCCTTAGGAGCTACTAGCAAAGAGAATATCTTATGTTAAAGTAAAATCAAAGAGTTCCGTTTTTCCAAATAATGACTATATAAAAGTGTTAACTAAGAAATGAGGGTTGTCGATGTATAAAGTTTTGATTGTAGAAGATGAGATGTTGGTACGGATTGGTCTGAAAAGCTCCATTGATTGGGGCGAATTGGGTATGGAAGTGATTGCGGATGTTTCGAATGGACAAGCAGCCTGGGAAGTTTATCATGACCAAAAACCAGATTTGATTTTAACGGATATTAAAATGCCAATCATGGATGGATTGCAGCTTATTTCTCAAATTAGAGAAAAAGACTCAAAAACGAAAATTATTATTTTGACAGCCTATGACGAGTACAATTTGTTGCGAAAAGCCGTTCAATTGGGAATTTCTGACTATATTCTCAAACTAAAAATGTCCATTGTTGAAATGGAATCTGTTTTGAAAAAAGTACAAGCTGAATTACTGGAAGAAAATATACATACTACTACCACGCAAGAAGATTTGAAAGCGAACATCATTCATCTCAAAGAAAATGCAGTGAAGGATTATTTGTTTTACGGGCGATATTCGGAAGCGGAATTTGCTGAAGTGACGAATAAATTACATTTTCGCATAAGTCCGGAGCGGCTGGTCCTATGTGTACTTGCGATCGATAAATTTGAGCAAATGGAAAGTAAATTAAAAGACAATCAAGGAAATCTGATCCGATTCAGTATTCTGAACATCATCAATGAATTGTTGGGTGGATACCTCCGAGGGGAAGTTCTTCATGAGAAAGACGAGAAATATATGCTGCTTTTCAGCTTCCAAGATGTGATTAGCGAGCAAAAGATTTATCAGAATGTACAAGAAATCCTTTCACATATTAACAACATAATCAAGAAATACCTTAACACATCGATCTCCTGCGGAATTAGCACCATAAATAACGGATATTCTTCGCTTAAACCAATGTATCGTGAATGTGTCACCGCACTAGAGCAGCGATTTATATTGGGGAATGAGAGATTCATCCAATGGCAAGATATGGGGAGAGACAACGTACTGAAAGATATTAGGATGAAGCTCGAACAAATGTGGCAAGATTCAGATCAATTTAATGAGAGGTACGCGAAAGAAATAGAAGCGGGTATAAAAATCCTTACCCAGTCAGCAACTATTTCCAAAGCAGAAATCCAAATCATGGTGATCCGCTGGATCCATTGGCCAACCGTTTATTTAAATGTATACATGGATGATATCTCCAACATGGCGCTTGATTTTGCGGGCCAAATTCATAAATGCACAACGTTAGACGAAACGATAGATATTTTCAAACAATTCCTCTCCGAGCTTAAAAGCAGTCATGCGAAGAAGAAATTCATCGACAAAGAAATCGCAGAAGCGGCGAAGTTTATTCAAATGAATTACCATCAAGATATCTCGTTGCAGCAAGTAGCGGATCAGGTGAAATTGAGCCCTAATCATTTCAGCAGTTTATTCAAAAAAAATTTAGATTTGAGCTTTATTGAGTATTTGAACCGTTTCCGAATAGACATGGCCAAGGATATGCTGGTAAACACACATCTTAAATCCTATGAAATCGCCGAAAAGGTAGGGTATATGGATTACAGCTATTTTAGCCGCGTTTTCAAAAAGGTCACAGGTATGAGGCCGAATGAGTTTCAGAAGCAATGGTTTGTGGAGAATCGGGCAGAAAGGAATGATGGGGATAATGGGGATGATGAAAGCATTCTTTAAAAGGAAATATCGAAATTCCTTGTCCAATCTCTTGTTTGTTTCTTTCTTGGTCATGTTCCTGCTTATCTTCACCATAAGCTCGATTTTTTCATATTCAGGGATATTAAATATATTAAAAAACAATGCGAAAGAGAATAGTCTGCAGCAGTTAAAACAATATGATTATAATTTGTCTATTTTTGCGGGTGAGGTGGATCAGGTTTCCAGGCAGCTTGTTTTGGACAGCGAATTGCAAAATTTGATTGATTACAAGAACGTGACAGAGATTGATCGTGTTCTTCAGATGGAGATAGCTTTCAAAGATTTCGCACAAATGCTTTCTAATTACAAGTTTATCGATTCCATTAGCTTTTATGGGGAAGACGGATTCGTCATTAGGGCTAGTTCAAATAGTAACGATATTCTTTATGATTCATCGAGTAAACAGAACCAATTTTATAGGTCGGAAATTTATCCTGCGGTTAAATCGAAAGCGCTAACACTGACTTGGTTTGGTGGCTTTACGGCTCAGGATTTCAACATAGCGACAAGCAATACGCTCTCTAAAGAAGCAGCAGATTCAAAGCCGACTTATTACATATCTGCAGCCAGAAGCATATTTTCGAATAGTCAGACGGGGACAATCGTAGTTAATGTGAATATGAAGTATTTCACTGATATTTATAACCATGCAAGTGATAATAGGAACAGAGAAATGTACCTCATGGATGGTTTTGGTAAAATTGTTTCTCACAGCGACGAAGCCAAGATAGGCAGTCACGGTACGATTCCGCTGCAATTCATATCTGCTACTAACGGCGGCGACAAGTTATCTAGCTATGAACACGACGGGAAGCAAATCATGACTTATAAAAGCAGCAGCTTTGATTGGATCTTAATTTATGAAATTCCCTTGAGTGAATTTACCAAGGATATTTTGACTTTAAGGCAGATTGTGATCATGATGTTTATCTTTAGCTTGCTTTTTGGAGCTATTTTATCCAGGTACTGGATCCGTAAGGTTACGATGCCGCTGAATCGCTTAACTACGGTCATGAAGAAAATGGAACTAGGGAATCTAGGTCTTACACTTGATCTGGATGTGAGAAATGAGTTTGGGATTCTGATTGCGCAATTTAATAAAATGTCGAAAAGTATCGTGGAGCTGCTTAAGCAAAAGGAAACGATCGAGGAAGAGAAGAGAAGGATAGAAATTGGCGCTTTGCAGTCGCAGATTAATCCCCATTTCTTCTACAATACGTTAAATACCATCAAATGGATGGCCATCATGGTCAAAGCGGACAATATTGTGGAAAGTCTTACAACGTTAGGTGACATCCTGCATCCCATGTTCAAAAAGAATGATCTATTATGTTCCATCCGTGAAGAAATCGAATATCTCGAGAATTATATCAAAATTATGAATTATCGGTATGCTGGGGAGATTAAAGCCAAAATCAGCATACCCAATGACGTCATGGAATGCCAAATCCTTCGTTTTCTCCTCCAACCATTGGTAGAAAATGCGATTTATCATGGTCTTAACAGTCGAAATGGTGGTGAAATCATCATAACTGCCGAAGAACAAAACCATGAAATTGTATTGTTTGTTTACGATAATGGCGAAGGCATGTCCAACAAGAAGGTTCAAGAAATCAGAGAATTTTTGAAGAGCAAGGGTAGTGAAGATAACCAACAAGAAACAGGCATCGGCTTAATGAATGTAAATCGAAGAATTCTGCTTCATTTCGGCGATCCTTATGGCATTCAAATCGAAAGTGAACAGCATATAGGGACTAAATTGAAAGTAACAATCCCGAAAGTCCAAAAATCGTAAAAAAGTACCACCTAATTGTAAACGCTTTTTTTATTGGGGCAAAGTGCTCATATTTGTTCTGTATTTCGTAAAATTGTTCATTTTTATTCCCCATTTTTACCATTACTATTATGGATATACACAAGTATTGAATAGCACCTAATGAAAAAAAACGCTTCGCGGAGGGAACTATGCAATCAGAAATATCCATGACTGTAGTAAAGCCGTTACATAGAACCAGAAAGAAAAATAGAGCAGGATTGAAATATTTTCTCATCGCGATTCCGTTTAGTGTTTTTGTATTTGCCTTCAGTTATGTGCCACTATTCGGCTGGATCTTTTCTTTCTATGATTACAATCCGGCGTTGAAGTTTTCGCAGCTGCATTTTTTAGGTTTTGATAATTTTGTGAAAATATATGCGGAACGAAGTGAGGTTTTCCGGATCTTAAGAAACACCTTAGCGATGAGCTTTCTGAATCTCATATTCGCGCCATTGCCGTTGATCGTGGCCATTATGCTCAATGAAATAAAAAGCAGCAAGTTTAGAAAATGGATTCAAACGAGCACTACACTTCCTCATTTTATTAGCTGGATTGTCGTATTCTCGCTCTCTTTTTCGATTTTTTCAACGAGTGGCCTCTACTATACACTGTTAAAAAACTTGCATTTAAGTGTTCCAGTGATCGGGCTTTTGGGCAATAATGATGCCGCATGGTTCTTTCATTTAGGGTTAGGCATATGGAAAAGCTTGGGGTGGGGCGTGATTATTTATATTGCTACGATAGCAGGCATAGATGCAGGGCTTTATGAGGCTGCCCGAATAGACGGTGCTAGTAAATTTGGATTGATGCGGCATATTACATTGCCTGGACTCGCCCCAACATTCTTTGTTCTTCTCTTGTTATCGGTCAGCAATCTCTTGAATAATGGGTTTGATCAATATTTTGTTTTCTATAATTCACTTGTGGCGGATAAGGTGGAAGTTTTGGATTATTACGTGTACAAAACGGGATGGATCATCAACGATTATTCTTATGCTACGGTTCTTGGCATGCTGAAATCCATCATTAGTATTATTCTCTTGTTCTCTGTGAACTATCTTTCCAAGAAAACAAGGGGCGAATCGTTAGTGTAAACAATCTATTGAAGATAAGGAGGTTTAGGACATGATGGTACGCAAGCAACAAAGTTCAATTTGGGAACGATTATTTGACCAATTTAATTATGTATTTATGACGCTATTTACACTTGTTTGCATGTATCCATTCTACTATGTCTTTATCTATTCGATCAGTGACCCAAGAACTGCGGCGAGGGGAATTTATTTCTTCCCGACTAAAATCAGTTTCGACAGCTATATCAACATACTTGCTCTAGGAACAGTACCTCTGGCATTTGTAGTGTCCGTCTTAAAAACAGTATTGTTCACCATGATATGCGTTTATTTCTCTTCTATGTTCGCCTATCTATTAACCAAGCGGGAGATGCTTTACCGTAAGATCGTGTATCGATTTGTGATTTCGTCGATGTATCTGAGTGCCGGGTTGATCCCATGGTTCATTACAATGAAAACGTACGGATTACAAGACAATTTCCTTCTATATATCATCCCCGGAGCCATCAATGCTTTTTATATTATTCTGGTCAAAACGTATATCGAGCAAATCCCAGATTCACTCGAAGAATCGGCTCAAATAGATGGTGCTGGATTTATGGCTTTATTCAATAAAATTATTTTCCCTTTATCCAAACCCATTGTTGCAACCGTTGCCGTCTATGCGGCGGTCGGCTGCTGGAACACATGGATGGATAACTACTTTCTGGTTCACAAACCAGGTTTGCAAACGATTCAGATCATTTTATTCAACTATCTCAATGACTCAAAAGCCATAGCTGAGAACGCTGCACGACAGACTGCAGGATCTGGTTTGGAAGTTCAAGTTTCAGAAGAGACGATTAAAATGGCCATTACCATGATTTCGGTTCTTCCGATTATGATGGTGTACCCATTCTTGCAGAAGCATTTCATCAAAGGCATTATGCTGGGTGCCGTCAAAGGCTAATTTTAGCATGCAAGCTTTTCGCAGAGGATATATTGGTTTTTCTAGAAAACCATTTATATTATAGATTTTACCTATAATAAGGGGGTATAGAATGAAACATCTAAAAGGTAGATCAAGTCTGGTTCCGCTCACGCTTATCACGGCGCTTCTTGTACTATCCGCATGTTCCGGCAAAAGCGGTACACCAGCTACAACGCCTGCTAATTCAGCTTCACCGAATGCAGTAGCTTCGAGTTCAACACCGGGCTCAGATCCGAAGCTTTCCATGGAACCTATCACTTTAAAAGTATTTGTCGCTCCGTCTTCTAAAGCTATACGTGAAGGCATTCAGAACAATGCTTTTGGGGATGCCATCAAGCAGAAATTTGGAATTACGCTGGATATCATAACTGGTGACGATGTGAAACAAAAAACCATGATAGCAGGCGGAGATTTGCCGGATATCCTTGTTTTTGTTGGATCTACTTACACATTGGCTAATTCGATGATTAAAAGCGGCCAGGTCATCCCTTTGGATGATTTGATTGCTAAATATGGAGCTAATATTACCAAATACAGTAAAACATCTTTAGATGTATTCAGAAAATCGTTCAGCAATAACACGAATAAGGTTTATTTCTTATCAGCGTCACAAGTGAAAGCTAATAATGATCTCATAAGCCAAACTGCTTTTGTCAATTTCAATACAAGATGGGATTTGTACAAAGAAGCCGGTTATCCGGAGATGAAAAATGAAGATGATTTCTTGAAGGTCATGAAGCAGATTCAAGATAAGAATCCGACAACGAAAGACGGGAAAAAAGTGTATTCGTTCTCCGCATGGACAGATTGGGGAACATGGCCTTACATTATTACCTATCCTTTCGTAAATGGCTATAATAATTTGGCAAACGGTCAAGAATTGAATCTGAAAACCGGAGAAGTGGAAGACCAATACACGAAGGAAGATGGAATATTTTGGAAAGGTATTTATTTTTACAACAAAGCTCATCGGATGGGTCTCTTTGATCCGGAAGGCTTCACACAGAAGAGTCCGCAATATCAAGAAAAGCTTATCACGGGGCAATTGCTGAATTCACATCTCTCTGTTTGGTCAGGCGGAGCTGATTTAGTGAAATATACAGGTAAAGATGATGCGCAAATGCTCACAATTCCGGGGCCATTTCCTGTAATTTCCGGTTTGTACAATATCGAGACCCCTTTGGGCTGGGGTATAGGGATCGCTAAAGCAATCACCTCGCATAATAAGTATCCGGAACGGACCCTGCAGCTGTTGGATTACTTAAATTCTCCGGAAGGAGCAAGATTTATTTACAATGGGGTGAAAGGCAAGGATTGGGATATTGTGGATGGCAAAGCGCAATTAATTGGAGAAATGGCAAAGCCGAACAATTCAGAGTATCTTCAAGCCAATGGTCTAGGAGGTGCGTTTAAAAGGTTGGCTGCATTTGAAGAGAGCTACCCGACGGAAGATGGTACGCCGGTTGACTTGCGCAAACAGGTAAATCCGGGACTTGTGTCAAACGCTGAAAAGGATTTTGCCAAACATTACAATAAGGACTTGTTATACCCAGGGCAGGTATATGACAAGTTGGTGAAAGAAGGAAAATTCGCAGCACCAACGAAATTTTGGCCAGTTCCGGCGCTGGTGGCCCAACCTTCAGACGCAACTACGCAGATCTTTACGAAAGCAGACCAATATTTTATGGCGAATGTCGCGAAATTTATTATGGCCAAGGATGATGCGGAATTTGACGCGGCTAAGAAAAAGGCCATTTCAGACCTCAAAAACCTCGGCATAGATAAAGCCTATGATGAGTTACATCAACTGTTAGTAGACGCTCAACAAACGGCTAAGGATTTGAATCTAAAATAGCAATGAACTAATTTGAATAAATAATTGCATCTTTTGCCGCTCAGTTTCCCTGGTGGGAAGCTGAACGGCAACTGAATATACGATCGCAAAGAGTTATGATAAAACGAGGAGGAATTAATGATGTATTTTGTCAATTGGAAAAGGACATCCTTGCGTACGATTGTCACCCTTATGGCGACCCTATTATTTGTCTCTTCTGGCCTGTTTATTAGCGGAAGCGCAAACGCTTTCAATCAGGATGAACTCGGGCCGAATGTATTCGGCCCGACGGAGATAGGCGAGGCACAGCCATATAATCTTCTTTCTCCCGGTTTTGATGACGCGTTAAGATCGACTAGATGGATACCGGCTGGAGTCATGCCAGGTTACATCTTTAACTTCGACAATACAGCTGGAAGGAACGGTAGCGGAGCGGCTTTCATCAACGAACCCACTAACGACGGTATCAACACATTCTCATCTTATACCCAGACACTCACCGTCAACGGAAACCTGCAGGTCGGCAAATCAATCGCATTCAGCGGCTGGGTGAAAGCGGAAAACGTAGCGTGTAAGCCGATTTTGGTTGCCAACCAAACCACATGCCAAGGCATTGGTGCGTATATGGCTATTGAATATTACAACGGTAGCGGGACGCGCATTTCGTTTGATCAAACGGGACCCATAATTGGAAATACAGACTGGACGTACCGCAGAGCAGTCGGGGTCATTCCCCAAGGGACGGCTTCCGTCAAATTGAATTTTATTCTTAACGGCATGGGGAAGGCCTATTTCGACGATGCTGCGCTTGCTTACTATTCGGACAGTTCGGTGATCAATGCTGTCTACGCGCAGCAGGTTGAGTTGAACGTCACGAATAGTTTGATCAATACCGATATACGCGGACTAGGCGTGAATTTGAATCCGCATTTCGCAAGGCCTGGGAGGCTTTCGACTCAGGACGAACAACTGATTACAGAGCGATTGCAGCTGATTAAACCGGCCTGGGTGCGAGTATTTACCGACACGCGTTGGTGGGTGACTGCCACTGGCAACGACTTCACGACGCTTCCTTTGATGAATGGACTGGTGAAAGATTTGCAAATCATCAAAGGTCTTGGGGCAAAAGTTAATCTCGTTATGACTTGGCCGAATTATTTACAGCCCAAGGAGGTAATTGCGGATCATATGGCCGATCTCATCGAGTGGCTGCTGCAGAACAAGCAGCTGCATATCGATGGACTTACACTCTATAATGAACCGGATAACAGCAACAGCTTTCCGGGCACTGTTGCGGACTATGTGGCGCTGTATCAGGAGATGGCTGATGTTTTGGCAGCCCGCGGTCTTCAAGATGTGAAATTGATTGGCGGAGATGTGTCGGCAAGCGATACCTTTACCGAGGCGATCGCCGGGCCGCTTCAAAGCAACTTGGGGATGTTGTCCTACCATAGCTATGTCCATTACAAGAGATCGATGGCTTCTACGGTATTGCGCTCTGCTATGGTGGCAAAGTTTGCACAGTCAAAAGGGCTAGATGAGTTTCTTTGGGAAACCAATGTGGGGTACGGAGCTGGTTTTGCTGCATTTACCCCAGGTAAAGTAGATGACGTACTGATGCCGAAACGGTATCCATCGATGCTGAAGTTGGCGGCTTATGCGATGCAGACACTTGCGGTTGGCGTGAAAGGCCTTTCGTATTGGGAAGCTTTTGACATGAATTACGGGGAACTGGGGGAGACGGGCTGGATAATGAGTTATGGGATGTGGGGAACCAAGGAGCAAGGCTATCCTCTTCGACCAGCCTATTATTCGTATCAGCTCCTTTCCAGTCAAATTCAGCCTGGCTCCTCTATCCGCAAGGTTACATCGACTTCTGCCGATTCGACTCTGCTGTCGTACATGATCGATAAACCCGATGGCTCTCAAGCGCTGTTCCTGTTGAATCCATGGGATAAACCGGTTAGCGTGACAGCTCATCTCGGCGATGCAAGCTACACGAATCAAAAGGCCAAGCGAATTATCTACAACTCGACTGAAGTTGCTTCTGCAATCGCAGAAGGCAGAATAACGTTGAGCAAGACAGAAGTGAGCTTGTCGGGCGGTTCCTATATTGATGTGATCCAACCGGAGAGCATGATGATCATTGAATTGGATAAAGTACCGCCGGTCACAACAGCAACCTTATCGCCTGCACAGCCAGAAGGGCAAAATGGCTGGTACGTGAATCCGGTCACGGTAGGCCTTACAGCGACAAATAATTTATCCGTCAGTAGCGGATCAGAGGTAGCCGCAACCTATTACACCATAGACGGCGGCGCACAACAAAGCGGGAATTCCGTTACGCTGACAACTGACGGCGTGCATACGCTAGCCTATTGGAGCGTAGACAACGCAGGTAACATTGAAGAGCAACATACGACAACAGTTAAGATTGACAAGACGGCACCATTATTAACCGTACAATTAGATAAAACGTCTATCTGGCCGCCAAATCATAAAATGGTGACTGTTCATGCCACGCTGAGTTCGAGTGATGCTACATCAGGCGTCGCATCTGTGGTGTTAACCTCCATCACGAGCAATGAACCGGATAGTGGTCAAGGTGACATTGAGGCCGCTATTGGGACATCGGCCACTACATTTAATTTACGTGCGGAAAGATTAGGTAATGGAACAGGACGTATATATACAATAACTTATACGATAACCGACAATGTAGGCAATAAATCAACAGCAGTAAGTACAGTTACCGTTCCACATAACGAATAAGTCAAGGTAAACGCATTTTATATGGATGAGATATGCTGAAGCCTCCCGGATCCAGTTGGATTCGGGAGGCTTCGGTTGATGGACATTGCCGCATTCCTGCGCGACTTCTACCTCATTGTCCAGTGTTCCGATATTGCTGAGGGGCGACGCCTGCGATCTTTTTAAACATCCGACTGAAGTAAAAAGGATCTGGATACCCGACTTCCTCAGCAATTTCCTTAACGCTTTTAGCTGTATTGCGCAGCAGGTGTTTGGCATGTTGGGTTTTAAGTTGGTGGATGTAGTTATGGATGTTCGTTCCAGCATATTTTTTAAACACCTGACAAAGGTATTCATATTTTCGCTCCAGCACCCGCTCCAACGTTTCTTTGGAAATGTCCGACTCGTAAAAATTGTTCAAATGGTTGACCAGCTTGCGGAATGTCAGGTAAGAAGCGGGGAAAGCCGTGTCCAAGTGGCTCTGCTCCAAGAAACCACTCGCCATGAGCCGAAGTATTTCGCCAAGCAAAAGGGTAGCGTGAAAACGAAAATAACCGTTCGGTTGTTTCATTGTCTCCACTAGTTCTTCAAATAAGCCGAGCAGCTTAAAACGCTGTAAGGAACGAAACTGACGAGGCACTACAAGTAAATCCTCGTGAAGGATTTCAGTGGTTCTTAGTTCCGTACGTTCGGCATGGACAATACTAAGCTCAGACGCCCGATCCAGCACGAATTCATTCAGGCCGGGTTCACAGGAAAATTGCACCCAAAAAAATTGGCCCTGTCTTTCATGGGGATTCCAACCGGAATGTGACTCCCAAGGCATCATAAGCAGCGATTCACCGGTTTGTAGCGTCGTGCGGGTTTCGTTAGTCTGCAAATGAACCGTACCGTCGGCAATGACGATCAGTTCGTAGTAGGGATTATGATGCCGAGCAAAGAAGGTGTGGGTATTCGCATCGAAAAGATCCGCCCATTTGACATCGAGCTTGGACAATCGAGACAGAGCGTAGTACATGGCATGACAACCTCCGATGTTTATTCTTTCAAGAACACAACTATGTACATGGCTCCATGAAGGAGCCGTTCCTATAATGAAATCATTACCATTATATCAAATGACGGAGGAATACACATGAGCACCAGTATTTTAAATGAACAGGATTACTATCGAATCGTATACGGGGGATGGCTTGGTAAAAATATCGGAGGGACGCTTGGGGGACCCGTCGAGGGCAAGAAAGAGCTTTTGGAATTGACCTTTTATCCTGTGTTACCTGACGGTCCGCTCGAGAACGATGACTTGGATCTGCAATTGGTTTGGCTGCACGCTTTGGAACAGTATGGGCCGGGATTGACCTCTCGCGAGCTAGGGCAGAAATGGATGGAACACATCTTCTTCCCTTTTGATGAATACGGTTACGCCTTGGCAAATCTACGAAGAGGTCTTCTCGCGCCAGTTGCAGGCTGGTTTAACAATCCGTTCAATGACTGTATGGGCTCTCCGATTCGTTCCGAAATTTGGGCAATGGCAGCACCTGGAGCGCCAGCAACTGCGGCTCATTATGCTTATCAGGACGCGATAGTGGATCATGCCGGAGGGGAAGGCGTATACGGAGAAATGTTTTTTGCCGCTTTGGAGAGCGCCATTTTCTTTGAGAAGGACCGAGATACGCTAATTGAAATCGGAATGACATATATACCCGAGGATTGCCGAACCGCTAAAGCTTTGAAGGATCTCATCCGTTGGCATTCAGAAGGGAAGAGTTGGATAGAAACACGTTCACTTATTCTCGAGTACCATGGAAATGACAACTTTTGCGACGCTCCGCAAAATATTGCTTTTACGATCCTGGGATGGCTGTATGGCGAGGATTTTGAGGATGCGATATTGAAAGCCGTCAACTGCGGCTACGATACTGATTGTACCGCTGCGACGCTGGGCGCGATATTGGGCATGCTGCTCGGGCCGGAAGAGCTGCCGGATAAATGGGTGAAGCCGGTTGGCGACCGTGTTGTTGTCAGTCCTCCAGTCAAAGGATTTCCCGCGCCGAAGGATTTGGACGAGTTGACCAGACGTACCATCCGCATGGGCAAACAGATCTTGGCCGCTTGGGACACGGGGATTCTAGTGCATCCCGACCTGCCTACGTCTTGGAACCGATTGGAGGCGTCTGCAGCAGAAACGGCAGGAACGATAAGGGAGCTTTGGGATAGAAAAGTTACATCCAATCTGTATTTGCTGCCACAGGGAACTCAAAGCTGTCCGGATGCCGAACTGGTGATTGACTTCGGATCTGAAGGCCCTGCCATTGGAGCAGGTCAAAGGAAGACATTGCATTTTACCCTGACGAACCGATCGCGAGTCCCGATTGATGGAAGCATAGCGCTGGAGCTGCCTAAGGACTGGGCCCGGCCCGATGAGCTTGAGGTCAGCCTGCAGCCTGACGAATCCTTCCAGTGGGACGTAGAAATTCGGGCTTCTGCGGTTGCGGCTGCAAGTCATGAGCTTACTTTTTGCTGGACGCGAATTCATGATCATTCGATATGGGCTGTTCAGAAGGTGCCTTTCGCCTTGATAAGCGCATCCAGATGGATCGTCTGGGGAACGGAAAACGATGCGGGAAAAGAGATTTATGTCTCAGGGAACCGATTGGCATGGGAGGAGGTTCTTGGATTAGATTCTGCTCTGTTGACGGCTAACCGAGTATATCGGGCGGAAACGACGCTCACGAACCCCATCGAACGGGAGCTTCGTCTCATTGCAGCTGCTAACAGTCCCGTAACACTGAAGTTGAATGGACAAACTGTGATTGATTGTAAAGAAACGTTGGAGTTCATGCCGGCGTATAATCGTTGCCATAAAGAGCAATGGGTGGAGTTAACCTTGCCTGCCGGAATCCATAAGGTGGAATTGGAATATACTGGGAATGGTTATCCGCTGGAGGTGTATGTCTTACCGGTAGCGCTTCGAAACACCACATCGCCTGGTTCATACTATTACCATACAGATATATTATTGGGGTAACAGATGAGAATAGATTAGCAGTAATTGAGGAGATAAAAAATGACAAGGATAAAAGTGGGAATTATTGGTTTGGGGGAAGTGGCGCAAATGATTCATTTGCCGATTCTGGAATCCCTGCCGGAGCTCTATGAGATGGTTGCTTTTTGTGATATTTCGCCAAAGCTACTAGCGAAGATGGGAGAGAAATATCGCGTTCAGCACTTATATTTGAACGCAATAGACATGTTTGAACAGTCAGAGCTTGATGCTGTTTTTGTACTGAATAACATGGAATACCATACCGAGTCCACGATCGCAGCGTTGAACAAGAGAATTCATGTATTTGTGGAGAAGCCAATGTGTGTCACCCAAGCGGAGGTTCATGAGATTATCCAAGCGAGGGACGCGGCAAATGTACAGGTGATGGTTGGTTATATGAGACGATTTGCTCCCGCCTACCTCCGGGTATTAGAAGAGGTGAAGTCGCTTGGACCGATTATCTATGTGAGAGTTCGTGATATTATCGGTCAAAACAAATTTTTCACGAGTCAGTCCAACCCTGTATATCGTTTCAATGATATCCCAGATGATGCTGTGCAGGACCGTAAGGAAAGAAACGCCAAGTTAATGAGAGAAGCGGTCGGTGAAGCGTCTGGTGACATGTATGGAGCCTATGGCTTATTGCTTGGATTAAATAGCCATGATATTTCGGCCATGCGGGAATTAATAGGAATGCCCATTGCTGTGAAGGCAGCTTCATCCTGGTTGGGGGGCAGATTCAAGAATGCTATCTTTGAATATGATGGCTTCAACGTCACATTTGAAACAGGGATGGACCAGCAGGGGCGGTTTGATGCTCATATCGAGGTTTATGGTGAGAATAAATCTGTTCTAATTCAATATGACACTCCGTACATCCGACAATTGCCAACGACGCTGCATATCAGTGAAACAATCGGGGATAGCTTCGAGGAATCTACCATTCGCCCGACCTATAAGGACGCTTATGTGTATGAGCTTGAATATTTTTATGAAGTGGTCACGAAAGGGTTACAGCCAAAAACGACGCCTGAGGACTACCTGCAGGATCTTGTGATCTTCAAGATGATTATGGAAGCTATCAAAGGAGAAATTTATTCATGAAGCAAAAATTCGCCGTACAGCTATTTACGTTGCGCAAAGAGTGTGAACAAGACTTTCCTGGTGTACTAAGGGAGATCAAAAAGATGGGCTGGGCTGGGGTCGAGATGGCAGGTCTTTGCGGTTATTCCGCACAAGAGATCTCCACGGTGCTGCAGGAAACCGGATTAAAAACCGCAGGTATGCACGTTTCATTTGAAAGCTTGCTCAATGACGCGGAGAATGTAATGGCACAAGCGTGTCTCTTTCATACCTCGTACCTTATTTGTCCTTCTGTTCCGCATGAGCTGCGAAACGAAAATGGCTACCAACAATTTCGCATACAACTAAATGAAATTGCGAAGAAATTGCAGCCCGAGGGCTTTACGATCGGCTTTCATAACCATGCTTTCGAGTTTGAAACAAGCGTTAACGGCATGAATGCTTTGGAATATGTGATTGAGCCTTCTGCGGATAATGCCATTTTGGCAGAAATAGATGTCTATTGGGTGAAGAAAGCAGGGAAAGATCCGGCTGAATTTATTCGTCCGTATAGCCTCCGGATGCCGACAATGCACTTGAAGGATATGACCAACGATGATCGAGGGACGTATGCTGAAATTGGCACTGGAGTGATCGATTTCGACCCTATTTTGATTTGGGGAGAGCAGAATGGTGTAGATTGGTACGTTGTGGAGCAGGATGTATGTCAAGGCAATCCAATGGACTGCGTGAATCTTAGCTTAGAAAATTTACACCGAATAGCTGACCGACTTTTGGAAAAGCGATAGTACTATGAAGAAAGAGCTGCCTCGTGGCAGCTCTTTCTTTAACAGAATTTTTTGAGGTAGGGGGTAAGGCGAAAGCTTCCCCCTATTTAGGTTGGTTTGCTATAGATTTTGCTGAGCTGAGTGAGATTATGGATACATGCTGTGGATACATGTCAAAGAATCCCTATTTGTGGTTGAAAGATGTTGTAGAAAGTGCAACAATTGATGCCTAATTCTCGCCTCTCTCTCTTCGTTGTTGCATAATGTACAACAATTTGGTCCTATATAGGCCATTTCACAAGAAATGGGCTCGAAATGTTGTACAAACTGCAACTTCAAGTTGCGAAATAGCCTTTGGCGTGTGAATTGTTGTAGAGAATACAACATTGGTAACCACTATAGCCTATTTGCCCTTTAAGATTTCCATATTTTCACCTTTTCCTTCATGTAGGTTGAGGGCAGGGTGCCAGTACATTTTTTAAACACTTTGTTAAAATACGACTGCTCGCAATATCCGAGGAAATCGGAGATTTCTCCTACGTTCATCTGTGAGTTGGTCAACAGATCGCAGGCGGCGGCAATGCGGATTTGCTGGATGTAGTCCGTGACGGATTGTCCGGTAACCTGTTTGAAAATGGTGCTGACATAGTTAGGGGTTCGCGCCACGTGATCAGCTAATTCGGTCACGGAGATGGTGCGGTGATAATGGTTGAGAATATAGGCTTGCAGCTCCATAACGATACTATAGGATTTGCCCTGCGTTGATTGAGAATCGATTTCTTCGTTGATAACAGCAAGCATTTCAAGTAGGATGCTGTGACAGATTGTGTCTGAATAGGCGGATTTGCGCAGCCAGTGCTGGGTCAGCAGTGAAAACCTCTGCTTCATATAGTCAAAGTTAAAAGGTCTGGTTAAAGAACGTTTGGGCTCGAACAACATGGGAAGTCCATCCCCGTCACCACGATAATGAAAGTGAGCAACATACATGTCATGAGCTTCTTTGGTCGATTTCGATGCGCTGCGCCAAACCCCTTGGGGAACAAATATAAGATCGCCTTTTTGCATAGAAAAGGGTTGGTCTTCAACCGTGTAGAGAATGCTTCCACTTGTAATGAGTATTAAAATATGGTTGTTCGTCTTACTTTTTGGTACATGCCAGTTTGGCTCACAATGCTCGAAATAGATAGCAACCGGTTCGATCATAGAAGGCTCCTTTCGGCAAATTCTCTCGTCTCTGTCGTGTGGGTGTTGATCCTCTTATTGTAACTGAAATCGTAGAATAATTGAAATAATTATTGTATTGTTCATTGTTTCAATAGACCGATTTCACTAAGCTTAAAGGGTAAACTTACCGAGGAGGATGATGAGTGAAATGAGTACTTTATTCAAAAAAGCAAAAGCACGTGTCGGCGTCATGACGGTTGGTCACGAGCCTTATTGGGCACAATTTCCGGGATTAAAAGAGGAGTTGGAGGGCTACGGCCGTGAATTTGAGGAAATGCTTCGCAAGAATGACGTCGAGGTGGTCTCGGCAGGCTTTGTCGATAGTGTAGATAAGTCCTTCGCCGCATCGACTTATTTGAAAAGCCAAGATGTTGATTTCCTATTTTGCTTCTTGAGCACATATGTGACGTCTTCGACGGCTGCTACCCCGATCCTGAACTTGTCCGTTCCGACGGTACTTGTTGCTTTGCAGCCAAGAAAGCGTCTTGACTACCGCAATACAACGACGTATATGCAGTTAGTCAACGATAATATATGTTCACTCCCTGAAATAGGCGGTGTGCTTGTGCGAGCAGGAAAGCCTGCCGCAGGGATGATCGTAGGAACGCTCTATGATGATGAACGTGCGATGAAGGAATTGCAAGGCTGGTGCCAAGTCGCCAATACGCGCAGAGCATTCAAATATGCAAAAATCGGTTATATGGGGCATACCTACGAGGGAATGTATGATATGAACTCCGATCCGACGGCTTTTACGGCTTCCTTTGGCTCCCATGTGCAAATGCTGGAGATGTGCGATTTAGCCAAGCTGGTAAATGGGGCAACACCTAAGGAAACGGCCGACAAACAGGATGAAATTAAAAGCGTTTTCAAAATATCCGATCCATTTATCGATCCGGTGACAAGACCGATCAAGCAGGAAGATCTGGAATGGTCAGCGAAAGTGGCAGTCGGGCTGGATAAGCTGATATTGGAATTTGGGTTAACTGGCTTGGCCTATTATTACCGGGGGCTCGACAATAATGAATATGAACGAATCGGATCGAATATGGTGCTCGGCAACTCACTGTTGACGGGTAAAGGGGTTCCGCTTGCCGGAGAAGCCGATTTGAAAACGTGCGCAGCGATGTTAATCATGGATCGTCTTGATGCAGGGGGCTCGTTCGCGGAGCTGCATCCATGCGACTTCGTCGATGATATCGTGCTGGTCGGACATGACGGACCGCACAACATCAAGATTAGCGACGGGCAGCCGGTCATTCGCGGATTGGATCTGTTTCATGGCAAAAGCGGTTCGGGAATCGGCGTCGAATTCAGCATCAAATCAGGCCCTGTTACTTTGCTCAGCATTTCACAAACCGCTGACGGCAAATTCAAAATGATCGCCACGGAAGGTGAATCCATCAAAGGGGAAATTCCGCAGACAGGAAACACGAATACTCGCTGTAAATTTAATTACAGTGTTGCAGAATTCGTGGAAAGATGGTGTTCGGCTGGTCCTACGCATCACTTTGCACTCGGAGTGGGGCATGTGAGTTCGAAGATCCGTAATGTCGCCAAAGTACTAGGCATTGAGGTGGAAATCGTATGAGTATGAGTATGAGTATGAGTATGAGTATACCAGTTAACCCAAAACGCACCTTGCAAAGAGTCACATTGGAAATGAGCCTAAAGCCATTCAAAAGTATGGCGCCTGAGGACATCGAAGCCGTGTGTGCGGAAGCTATTCGGCAGTGGCTTCCACTCATCGGCATGGCAGAAAGTTGTTCCATGCTGCTTTGGGTCGCTGACGGAAGCGAGATCCTAGTCTGGGACGGCGATTTGCAGCGTGAGATCGAATGGGCACGCTACATTGGATTCGCGAATGAGGAGTACTTCGGCCACATCAAGGATGATAAAGACCCGCGAATCGCTAGACCATACATCAGCGAACCAGCGCGAATCACCTACGGTGATTTGCAATTCATTATCGCATCCTTTAAAAAAGTTGCAGCTGAGCGTTACGGTATTCGCATGGAGGTTGGAGCCACCTTTGACGCAGGACCGGAGTTTGCCTACTCAGATTTCAAATACAAGCTGCACCCGGAAATCAATCGCGCCGAAGTAAACGGGCAATTCATCTCGCTGAAGGCGGACTATACGGTCGTATGTGGTTGGTCGAAGCTGAAAGCGGATAACGCCTCTTATGCGTCGTACCCTGACGGTATTCCCAATGACACAGCGTTTGGAGAGTTTCTGGGGCGGCAGTGTGCAAGCTTTTTACCGACACTAGGCTTTGATTATATTTGGTTTTCCAATGGATTCGCGCTGTCGTACTTTCCCTGGACGTATCTGGGGGCCAATTACGATGGCACGCAGCTTGCTTTGGCGGACTATGAAGAGCTGTCGTCGAAGATGCTGTCGTTCTGGGAACTATTCAAGCAGGAATGCCCGAATTACCGGACTGAAATACGCGGGACGAACTACGGAACGGGCATGGATCTGGCCAAGGACTGCATTCCTTTGCTTGAACTTTATGAGAGAAATTATATCGAATTTCCACCACCGAACTCACCGTGGGGAGCCCTTAACTACGATTTCGGCCTAGAGTTGACAGGTTACATGTCGCGCATTGCAGTGCTGCCGGGAGAGACTTACCCGTACCGCTTCTATGCCAATGACCCTTGGTTCTGGCAAAATCCGTGGTGGGATCTGTACGACCGAGAGCCGCATGACATTTATTGTCCGCTCTCTGTTGCTCGTGTTAACACTAATGGAGAGTTGGAGAGCCCACGTGTCGTGGAAATTTTGACCATTGATACGGAAAAAGGCGTGCTAGATGAAAATGTACCGATGGAGGTTATTCCTCATATCAAGAAGGCCTTCAAGGACGCGCCCGATCAGCCGGGGATTCTAACTTGGTTGTATCCGTTTCGAGAGCTGCATGAAGCGATGGCTGAATCGGGCGAGCATTCGACCGACGTTTTCTTCAATGATTGGTTTGTGCGTAATGCGATTAACCAAGGGCTGCCGCTTAATACGGTTCTAAGCACCGATGACTTTTTCGCCATGCAGGACGATGCCATCCATAAGCTTCAAGATACGATTTTGTTTACATCCGCCTTTTGGATAAAAGGGGAGAAAGCGCAGCGAATCGTCGAATATATCCGTCAGGGAGGAAAGATACTCATCTACGGCACTGTCGAAGATCCGGCTCTACGCCAACTGATGAATCTCAGATCCGAGAATGCGCTTGAAGGTACTTTCTCTGTAAACTTGTCATTGCCGGAAGATACGATCACGAGTGTTGAACAACAGAGGGAAAATGGGACTCATCTGATTGATCACAGCTCGCACATCTCTGGCGGTGGTTTAAGTGAGGTAGTGGATGATGCAGCCGATCCTTTTACGCAAGTACATGCAACAGTGAAGCAGGATGGGCTAGAACGTACGTTCACGCTCTCTAGAGCGTTGCCTGAATGGAACGGAGGAAAGGTTGGTTGGGTACGCGGATCGCTGCCGTTTCAATCGGCCGGAGTGACGCATCTGCCAGTGCGGCAGGAGAAGGAGTTCATGGATAGCTCAGTTATCGTGCGTTATTTGCTGCAACAATTCGATTATTCCTTCTTACAAACAAAGGATGAGGAAGATGCTCATCATGCGCTATTTTTCATCGCCAGACACGACAACGGGTTCATACTTACCGGCTGCAAACAGGACACATCCGTAACGCTGCAGCTTCGCTTTCCAGATGGTGCTCCAGTCATCATTGGACAATCAGCCATTATTGGGGAAGGAATGGCTACTTATGCGCTTGATCGAACGTTTCATGACGATTGCCGAGTTTTTGTTAATCAAAAACAATCGTCCCGCATTACGTCCAGAGAAAATCAGCCGTTTCCAACATCGAAGAAACGAACTGTCCGTAATATTAGCGTTTACAATCTAATTGAGGCAGACGTGACCATTTACCCGCCAATTGCAGCGCTGCAGGCAGGCATTGTCGAAGTGAAGAACGGTGAACAATATTTGGATTTATCAGGTAAAATAGTAGGAAATCGACTACTCTTGTCTAAGATTAGCGGTACAATTGATATATCATGGTAAAGGTCATCTTCTAGGGAGAGAAAATATGAATATTCGTAATCAGGTAAGTGAATCGATTGTTATGATGGCTACAGAACCACATAAGCTGCGTTTCCGTTCACTGGTGAGAGAAAGCCTACGCTTGCGCAGCAAAGCATCTTCCGAATATCCGGATCAAGTACTGTACTCGGAAGGAACAGACTACATCGTCGATTATGAAAGCGGCACGATAAAGCGTACGGCAGCCAGCTCCATCCCGGATTGGAGCAAGCATCCGACTTACGGGAAATCGGACTTTAATCATAGCGATTACCCTGATATCACGAATCAGACGTACATCCTTTATGCTGATTATGAATATTTCGATCCGACTGCGGCCTCAGACGTCGCAGTCGGATCAGAAGCGCTATCACGGATTCTCGCAAAGCTGGCAAACAGTGAGCCAGTCACCTACGTCGTGTTCGGCGATAGTATTAGTACAGGCGCGGAAGTAAGCGAGGAAGCTAATAAATTTCACAACAGATTCGCAGAAACGCTCAGAAGGCGCTTCCCCGGGGCGGCTATCGATGTGCGAATGAAAGCCATCGGCGGAGAAAGCAGTGAGGGAGGGCTAAAGCGGCTGCAAGATGATGTCATCGCGCAAGCACCTGATTTGGTAACGATTGGTTACGGGATGAATGACCAAAATAAACAAGCAAATGGAACGAATGCGATTTCCCCCGCGCAATTTGAACGGAATATAGCAACAATGATCGAAGCAGTTCAAAAGCATACGGAAGCAGATATCGTTCTCATCACCCCCTGCCTTCCGAATCCGTTATGGACATATGCCAGCCCGAATGTGACTGACTACGCCGATAAGCTGCGAGAGCTGGGCTTCAAATATCGGGTCGGGGTCGCTGATCTTCAGCGGATATGGCTTGACGAGCTTACTGCGGGTAAAACACACGAAAGCTTATTAATCAATAATGTGAACCATCCGAATGATTATGGTCACAGCTTATATGCACAGGCATTAAATAGTCTTCTAAGTTCAAATTGATAAGTGGGTGGTTGATCGCATGGTCATACAGTGGAGGAAATGGCGGTTTTCGATATTTACTAAGCTTGTCCTGGCTTTCTTAATTGTGATTTCGCCGCTGTATGCGCTTGGAACCCGGATCAACGAATGGGGAGCGGATATCGTCAAGAATGAAATTTCCAAATCGCTGCAGTCTCAAGTTCAATTTTACCGAACCTTATTGGAGAATGAGATTGATAGAATGGTAAGTTTGCAGCGAGAGTATGTGAATGACGATGATTTGCTTGCTTTAAGTCTAACCGAGGACAGCATGTCAACCTATCAGCGCATAGAAGCGATGAAGAGGTTTCAGCGCAAACTCGAGCTCATGAAGCAATCAAGCATATACGTGGAGCGGGCTAGTGCCTATATTCCTCTCATTTCGCGTATAGTTGCTACGGACGATTTATCCGGTGACCTGCCGCAAGAGGAGTTAGAGAAATTAAAGCAAAGCGTGCTTCAATCTAAATCGCTCATTGTCCAATCGAATAATAAGCTATTCATCCGTGAGCACTATCCGAACCCGCTGATATCAAGTACTCGTAATCCCATATTTGTGCTGGAGCAGGAAATTTCGATCCCAGCTTTGAAACGCTATTTGCAGCAGCTCTCTGGCTATGATCAGGGGGGTGCTGCTTTGATGCTTCCAGAATTAACGGTCGTGAATACGAATAATACAGAAGTACCGACTTTAATTAGAAATAAAATTGAACAGCAGATCGCTCTTTCGGAGGCTAATCTGGGATCATCAGGAGCGTTGAAGGAACAAAAAGCGCAAACGTTATCGATCCGTATTGAGAAAGAAAGCTATCTGACCGTTTTCGCCTATTTGCCAAAATTGGAAGCGACGTTACTTGTCTATGTGCCTGAAAGTGAAGTTATGGGCCCTCTAGAGAAATACCGGAGCTACCTGTGGATGATTTCCTTTGTCGCATTGATTGTGATTTTGTTGTTCGCCTACTGGATATTTCGCATCATACACCGCCCACTTACGAAACTGGTACGCGCATTCCACAAGGTGGAATCAGGCAATATGCAGATTATGCTGCAGCATAGCAGCAACGATGAATTTAGCTATTTATATGAACGATTCAATTTCATGGTAGCGTATTTGAACAAGTTAATTTATGAGGTATACGAGCAGAAGATACATGCTCAACAATCCGAGCTGAAGCAGCTGCAATCGCAAATCAATCCTCATTTCCTATATAACAGCTTTTATTTGCTGTATCGTATGACGAAGGCTCACGACTTTGACAATGCGACGCAATTCACGAAGTATTTGGGTGATTATTTTCAATACATTACACGCAGTGGAAGTGAGAATGCAGCACTTGAACAGGAATTCAATCATGTACGTGCTTATGCGGAGATTCAATCCATCCGTTTTTCCAATCGTATCCAATTTATATTCGACGAGATTCCTGAAGTGTGCAAGCAGGTAATCGTACCGCGGTTAATCCTCCAGCCGATTGTTGAAAATGCCTATCAGCACGGTTTTGAGGGAGCCTTATCCGACAGGCTTCTGCGCATTAGCGTAGAGCTTGATCATTCCATGGATGGCACGGAGCTCTTGCTCATTCATATCGAAGACAATGGTAAAGGATTAACGGAGCACGAACTGAATCAATGGAAGATAAGACTTCTAGAGCAGGACAATCCGGAGGAAGTAACCGGCATGCTGAATGTGCACAGACGACTGCGGCTAAAATACGGCACAATCGCCGGTATCGTATTAACACCGATTGAAGCAGGAGGGCTAAGGGTTACCATCAAGCTGCCCATCCATATACCGCCTATTAAAACCTGAGGAGGCAAGTACGATGATCCATATGATGATTGTGGATGATGAACCGATTGCCGTTAATTATTTGCTGGAAACGCTGCAAGAGCTGGAGCATCTTGATCTAGAGCTATCCAAAGCATACTCCGGTTATGAAGCGCTAGAGAAACTAGGTGATCGTAAAGTCGATATTTTACTGACAGATATTCGAATGCCGGGTATGACAGGGATGGAGCTTGCAGATCAAATATTAAAGCGTTGGCCCCGGTGCAAGGCCATATTTCTGACGGGTTATGATGATTTTGCCTATGCACAGTCAGCGATACGCAAAGGCGGCGTGGATTATGTATTGAAAACAGAAGGCGATGAGGCCATTGTTCGAGCCATTGAAAAGGCGATTGCCGATATTCGGCTGGAAATTAATGAGGAACATATTTTACAAAAAGCGAAGCAGCAGATTCATTTGGCGCTGCCCTCGCTGCGACGCGAATATTTAGTTGAATTTTTGCAAAATGAAGTGGATTCTCTTGCTAACCGCAAAAAGCGATTTGCCAATCTGGCGATTGATTTGGATCCCGAGCTTCCCATCATGACGGCTGTCGGCAGAATCGACGAATGGGGTGCTTTTGCTCTACCCTCAGAGAAACCGCTGCTATTTTATTCGATCCACAATATCGCCGAAGAATATTTGTCCTCATCTGTTCGGTTCGTTGCGATTCAATATGACCGTTCCCGGTTCATTTGGTTCATTCAGCCGAAGGACGGAGAGGACTGGACAACGACAACGCATAGGCTCGGTGACAGTGCGGAGCTTGTCCAGTCAGCTTGTAAACGCCTTCTGAAGGTGCCAATTTCATTGGCTTTTGAAGCGGAGCCATGTCCTTGGGAACATGTTTCGGAGCGGGTTGAAACGCTCAAGCTGCAGCTTGGGCTTGGCATCGGTCGGGGGAAGGAAATGCTGATTACCGGTCAGCAAACAGATCCTGCACAGGGGGAGCATAGATCGAGCCGGATTTTTTTTGCTGAAAATGATATGAGGTCCAAGGTCCGTAAGCTCGATCTGCTTGAAACGTACATGGACAACGGAGAAAAAGAGCCATTCACACAATTGTTTATGGAGTTATTCCAAATAGATGAGATGCTTTTATCAGGAAGCGAGGGGAAGTTTCTAGCGATGGAGCTGTTTTCCCATCTGTCGGCTTTCTTTCTCTCCTACTTAAACAGACGTCGGCTGTTCGCGCAGCTCGGAGCTTCTATTGATCCGGAGCCATTGCTCGAGTTAAGCAAGCATGCTTCCTGGCATGAGGCTATCCGCTATTTCCGAGAGCTGGGCGAAACGCTGGCTGATTTCAATGGAAGAAAGCAAGTCGAGCGGACCAATGACATTATCGGGCGAATCCATCATTATATCCATGAGTTTTTACATGAGGACTTATCTCTAACGAAGCTCTCTCAGTTGGTTTATCTGAGTTCTCCTTATTTGTCTAGACTCTATAAACAGATGACCGGCAAAGGGATTCTGGACTATATCACGGAAGTACGGATCAACAAAGCAAAGCTTTTACTCAAAACCGGAGATCGCAAAATTAACGAAATCGCCACCGAGATCGGCTTGGAATCGGCTCACTATTTCACTCGTTTATTCAAAAAAGTGACCGGATATACGCCACTCGAGTATAGAGATTCGGCAAAAGCCATGGACGAAACAAAC
Source organism: Paenibacillus germinis (assembly GCF_013141785.1). NCBI lineage: Bacteria > Bacillati > Bacillota > Bacilli > Caryophanales > Paenibacillaceae > Paenibacillus > Paenibacillus germinis. Next base: position 232,282 of record NZ_WHOC01000158.1, on the reverse strand, counting down.
CGCTGATCAAACGTATTATGAACTCGTTAATATAAGTCCATCATCGCAAGAAAGTCCCATTTCGATCGCAGAAGCCTCATTTTATAATAAAGGTGTAAGGAAAATCGTACATTAGCGAGGGGACAAAGCAATGAAAAAAAGAAGTCTGATGACGGTCTCATTCAGCACATTGCTCATGGCAAGTATTGTTGTCAGTGGCTGCACGAAGGATACGAAGCCTGCGGTATCATCCTCACCTGAGTCTAAAGCGACCACAGCAGCGGAAGCCCAAAAAGTCGATCCGTTAGGTAAATACGATCCTCCGATTGAAGTGACGACAGTTAGGCAAGTCGATGCGACATTTAAGTATGCCGAAGGAGACTCGATCGACAGTAACATTTGGACGAAAATTTTCGAAAAGGATTACGGGCTCAAAGTAAAAAATCTTTGGACGGTAGACTCATCGCAATATCGACAGAAATTGAACGTTTCCATTGCTTCGGGTGATTTGCCGGATTTCCTGGAGGTCAATAAAGAAGAAATGCAAAGGCTTAATGAAGCCGGATTGCTTGAGGATTTGACAACCGTTTGGAAGCAATACGCAACCCCATTTGCGGTAGATGTGTTGAAACAGGATAATGGCATCGGTTTAAAAGCAGCAACCTTTAACGGTAAATTAATGGGAATACCAAGAACCTACTCCAATGGAGGAGTCAGCACGGCACAAATGATCTGGGTCAGAACCGATTGGCTGCAAAAACTGAACTTGCCTGAGCCTAAAACAATTGAAGATGTCGTCAAAATTGCTACCGCTTTTGCTAAGCAGGATCCGGATGGGAACGGGAAGGAAGATACTTTCGGCTTCGGTCTTAATAAGGAATTATTCTCCGGTCACGGTGTAATTGGAGGCTTTCTAAACGGATATAACGCTTATCCGGAAATTTGGACGAAAGATGCGAATGGCAAACTTGTCTTCGGCTCGGTACAACCGGCAATGAAAGCAGGCTTGAAGCAATTACAGGAATTATACAAAAGCGGACTTATTGATAAAGAATTTGCTGTCAAAACAACGACGAAGGTGCAGGAGGATGTGGCGGCAGGAAGATTGGGTCTAGCTTATGGGAGTGTCGCAGATGGTGGATATATTCAAAAGGAAAACCATACGAAAGATCCAAAGGCACAGTGGAAAGCGTATCCGATAGTGTCCACAGATGGCAAAGCGGTCAATCCTCAATTGTTGGATACGGCTAATGTCTTTTACGTGGTGAAAAAAGGCGCTAAGCATCCGGAGGCTGCCATTAAGCTCATCAACATTTATTTGAAGCATTTCTACGAAACCAACTATAGTCCGAATCCGAATCCATTTATTACGGACCCCAAGACCGGTATTTTACCAGCGAAATATGCGCCTGTTGTGATCGATCCGCTAAACACGAATTTAGAGGCTTTTCTCAAGGTACAAGATGCGCTTAAATCCGGCGATGGCAGCAAGCTTGGATTCCCAGCGAATATTCATTTTGACAGGCTGACCAAATTCAAAGCGGGCGACGATTCCATGTGGTTCTCTAACGCTGTATTCGGAGCGGAGGGGTCATACAGTGTTATCAACCAATATAACAATAATAAGGTTGGCAAATACAATGACTTTGTTGGTGCTGCCACACCTACAATGGCGGAGAAGCAGGCTACGCTAAAGAAAATGCAGGATCAAACGTTCACCAAAATTATTATGGGCGAGGTTTCAATTGATGAGTTCGATAAATTTGTAGCGGACTGGAAGAAACAGGGTGGTGACGCGATCGAGAAGGAAGTTAATGACTGGTATAACAAAAATAAATAAATAGGTAGACATGGGAGGTGAGGGCAACCTTGCCTCCTACTGTCCTTGGGGTCTGGAGGGGAATTATATGGTAGGTAAAAAATGGAGAATCGGACTCCCGTTACATCTGATGCTCATACCAGGGTTGCTTGCAATCCTCATATTCAGCTATATTCCCATGGTCGGAGTTGTGATCGCATTTCAGAAATACGTACCGGCCAAAGGCGTGTTCGGGTCCAAATGGATTGGATTGAACAATTTCAAATATGTCATGGATCTGCCAGACTTTTATCAAGTATTTTGGAATACCTTGTACATCGCCAGTATGAAAGTTGCCGTAGGTTTGATCGTTCCGGTCGTGATTGCCATTCTATTGAACGAGCTCCGCAAGGAAGTCGTAAGAAGATGGGTGCAAACGCTCATTTATTTGCCCTACTTTTTATCATGGGTCATTCTGAGCGGTGTCTTGTTAGATATTCTTTCACCTTCCCAGGGAATCGTAAATCAGCTTTTGCAAGGAGTTGGCATCAAGTCGATTTTCTTCCTTGGCGATAATAGATGGTTCCCTTTCACGTTGGTTATCTCCAATGAATGGAAGGAATTTGGTTTCAGTACGATTGTGTACATTGCTGCCATTTTAGGCATCAATCCATCGTTATATGAAGCGGCTGTGGTGGATGGCGCAAGCCGATGGCGTCAAACCTGGCATATTACGCTTCCGGGAATGGCACCGATTATCGTATTAATGGCGACGCTTAGCGTCGGTAATATTTTGAATGCCGGATTTGAACAAGTATTTAATTTATATAGTCCCATTGTGTACCAGAGCGGGGATATTATTGATACCTTCGTTTACCGAATTGGTATGGTCGATGCGCAGTATGGTGTGGCAACGGCAGTAGGCTTATTTAAATCCGTGATTTCGTTCATCTTGATTTCTCTGTCCTATGTACTCGCTTACCGCTTTGCCAACTATAGAATATTTTAAGGAGGAGATCATCTTGGTCGAGCGAATGACATGGTCACGAAAATTGTTTGTTATATGCAACTATATGCTGCTTATCGCGCTTGCTGGCATATGTATATTACCGCTTTTCTATTTGCTGGCTCTTTCCTTCAGTTCAAATAATGCCGCTGCTGCGGGTATGGTTAAGCTTTGGCCGGTTGATTTTACATGGAAAGCCTATGAGTTCATATTAAGCAAGCCGGAATTTACTCATTCTCTTCTCGTTACGCTGCAGCGGGTGTTGCTCGGTGTTTCACTTAACATGGTATTGACGGTTCTGGTTGCTTATCCGTTATCGAAGGAATCGTCCGCATTGAAAGGAAGAACCATTTATGTGTGGATCTTTGTATTTACGATGCTGTTCAATGGCGGCATCATCCCGCTATATATGACCATTCGCACACTTGGCTTACTGGATTCGATCTGGGCTCTAGTTCTGCATCATGCGGTGCCGGTGTTTAATATTGTGATCCTGCTTAATTTCTTCCGAAGTTTGCCGAAGGAATTGGAGGAAGCGGCCTTGATGGATGGTGCGAGCCACTTTAGAATCCTTTGGAGCATTTATGTCCCGCTGTCGGCGCCATCGCTTGCAACTGTGACCTTGTTCTCAACGGTTGCACAGTGGAATTCTTGGTTTGACGGTATTTTATTTATGAACTCTCCGGAAAATTATCCGCTGCAAAGTTATCTGTACACCGTTGTGGTTGGACTCGAAACTTTGATGAAGAGCACGACGGATTTGGAACTGATTAATCTGGTTTCGGATCGAACGGCGAGAGCGGCACAAATTTTTCTCGGCGCATTACCGATTCTGCTGTTGTATCCATTCTTACAGCGTTATTTCACCAAAGGAATTGTGATGGGGAGTGTGAAGGGATGAGCAACGACGTTAGTAAATTAGACTCAGCTTTGAGTGTCGATGTCAATAACAATAACAATGAAGCTTGGAGATGGTACTCACCTCTAAAGGAGCCTTTTCGTGTTACGGGACTGCCATGGCTTAAACAAGATGGTGTCTACCGCAGGTTGCCATTAAAGCCGGCGTATCCAATTCGATCGGAAGTGGACCGGCTTGCGAATTTTACAGCGGGTGTTCAAATTCACTTCCAGACGGATTCCCCGAAGCTATCCGTACGGGTTGTTTTGGCGGATAAAGCGAATATGTATCAAATGCCGGCTACGGGTCAATGCGGTGTAGATTGCTACATTCGTTCACACGGAGAGCAGAAATTTGTAAACGTCACTTGTTACGAACCTGCGCTTTCGGAATATGAAGCCATTCTTTTTGAATCGTTTGGAGATCAAATGAAAGAGATTACATTGAATCTCCCTTTGTATATGGGGGTGAAGGAAATGTGGATCGGGATTGATCCATCCGCCTCAGTTGCAGTTTCTCCAGGCTTCGTTTCCGACAAACGTGTCCTTATCTATGGTACGTCCATTACGCATGGGGCTTGCGCATCTCGACCGGGAATGGCTTATCCCAACATCTTGAGTCGGATGTTTCCGCTTGAGTTTGTGAACCTCGGGTTCTCGGGGAATGCTCAGGGAGAACCAGAATTAGCCCAAATCATCAGTGAAATCCCCGACCCTGCATTGCTTGTACTGGATTATGAGGGGAATACGCCAAGCACGGAACGTCTTAGAGAGACACTCCCTGAGTTTATTCGAATTTTTCGGTCCAGATATTCCGAAGTACCCATTCTAGTTATTTCACAAATCCGGCTCGCGAAAGAGGCATTTGACGTCCACATGTCTCGAGTACGGGAGGAGCGAAAGCAAATTCAACAGGAAACGGTAGAACGATTGCGGCAAAGTGGAGATCATAACATCCATTTCTTTAATGGAGAAGAGATGCTCGGATTAGAATACGGGGAATGCACGGTAGATGGCATTCATCCGTCCGATTTGGGATACAAGAGAATAAGCGATGCGCTGAAACCATTGCTGGAAAAACTTTTACTTCCTTACCTCAAATGAGGTTTTCCTTCAAGTTCCATTAGGCAGATGAATAACTGTGCAGTATCATTTAGCGTAGGGTGATAAAAAATGTTCATTTCTCCTATGCTAGCGTACGACGCAAAAGATAATAAACCATTTAACAGTAAAAATCATATAGCGGAATTAAAATTAGATGGTCTAAGGTGTATTATTTCCAATATGGATAAACTCTATGTTTATACAAGACATAATAACTTGATTACAAATAAATTCCCCGAATTGTATAATTGCCCCCTGCCTGAAGGAACAATACTCGATGGAGTATTAATGGTTATAGACGATCAAGGGAAACCAGACTTTGAAGCCATGTCGACCAGGTTTTTATCAAGGAAAAACAAAACACCTGTGATATTCTGCGCATTCGACATTTTGAGATACAAAGGAATTGATGTCACGGGTCTAACTTTACTGGGGCGTAAAGAACTGTTGGACAAGGCGTTCATTGAAACTGAAAATTATAAAAAGGTTAAAGTGTTCGAAGGGAATGCAGTAGAATATTTTAAGCAGGTTCGCGGGCGGGGACTTGAGGGCATCATCATGAAATCTAAAAAAGAAAATTCCAAATACGAAATAGAAAAACGCTCCAAACAGTGGCAAAAAGTGATCAATTGGACTTATGCGGATGTGTACATATCCGGTTACAGAAAAAATAATTTTGCCTTATTGGCCTCTATCGATGCAGCTGACGGCTCCAAGTTCCCTGTCGGGGTTATAGAGTCAGGTGTAACACCAATTCACCAGAAAGCTTTAGATAGTTTGAAGAATCGCTTAGTATTCAAGGAAGACAAGAATTTTGCTTATATGGAACCACGAATCATGGCAAAGATTAAGACAAAAAATTGGAGCAAAAACGGAAAGCTTCGGTCACCAGTATTCATAGAATTCGTTACCTGAGCAAAAAAAAGACTGAAATCACCAAAGGAGGAAGTGGTGGTTACAGTCTTTTGTTTTGCTTACACATCACCAAAGGAATTAGCGTCTAATTCCGCCGGTTAGTTGTTGTTCGGCCAGTTGAACTAATCTTCGTGTAATGTTACCACCGATTGCGCCAGTATCACGAGTAGCCATGTAGCCGTAATAACCATCTTGTGGAATTTGAATACCTAATTCTTGAGCGACTTCATATTTCATTTGGTCAAGAGCTGCTCTTGCTTGTTGCACGACTAATGTATTGCTGTTTCTTCTAGCCATTTGATTCACTCCTTTTTTGTGGTGTAGGAGTATTTTGTGGATTAAATGGTTTTTTATTCATCTTACAAAAATTTATTTTCGCAAAACTCAGGGAATCATCTCTTTATATTCTTGACCTCACAGTCAACCATATGTATGATTCACTTATGAGCAGACCAAGAGAATTTGATGTTGATAAAGTATTGAATCAGTCGATGGAAGTTTTTTGGGCCAAAGGTTACAAAGCAACCTCATTCGAAGATCTCACCAATAAGACTCATGTCAAAAAACAAAGTCTGTATGGCGTCTTTCAAGACAAACGCTCACTCTTTTTAAAAGCACTTGCGCTTTATCGAGCGCAAAACCTCGATTCACTTCGGGAATTGGTCGATCGCGGCGGGGCGCCAACGGAAATTCTAGACACTGTTAAATCGGCTTCACTTTGTTTGAAAAATGAAGATAGCCGCAACGGATGTCTGATGGTGAACACAGCGTTGGAATTTGGAATGAGCGATGAGGAAGTAACCAAGGAAGTTGAAAAAATGTTTAGTGACGTCCAGCTTGTGCTCGAGGAAGTGATTAGTAAAGGGCAAGCAATAGGAGAGATTACGACACGCTACACAAGCAAAGAATTAGGAGCTTTCTTGGCTAATGCCTTGCGCGGCACCCGTATTCTTGAGAAAACAGGGGTGCCTGTGGAACAAATCGAAACCATTCTAAATACCTCGTTTGGTTTAATAAAAAAATAAACCGTATGCGCTATTCAGTATAGAAGAGCAGGCGCATTAGATTCCATACACGGCGTTCACTCCTTGGGGTGAACGCCGTTTTTTCTTAAGTTATAAGAATTTATATGTATTGTGGCTTGGGGGGAGTGCGGTTTCCCCCTTATTTATGGGGAAATAGATTGGTAAGTTGTACAGTGTACAACAATTTCCTTGATTTTTCTGGGCAGGTTATGGATTGTTGCATGCTGTACAACAATTTAGCCGTTTTCCATGCTTAAAAGCTACTTTTGGCTAGAATTGTTGTATTTTTTGCAACAATTGCGTGGAAAACGCGTTTTAGCTTGTCTAAAGTTGTATAGAATACAACATTACGGATAAGCAAGTGAATGTAAACGAATACGTCTTGAACGTAGCTCACTTTACATCAACCTTTATAACCTCTCACCCAAGGTCAGCGTAAGCCGTTTTTCTTAATAGAATTTATTTATATGTGTTGGGTTTGAGGTAAGCAAAGCTTACCCCTTATTTATTCGGGCGCTCCAGATTAAGCGCGTTTTCCGAGCTTAATCAGCATGGATGCGCGGGATGATCTGCCGAGAAGTCGATTTCCGGCTTCTCGGACTCCTTCTACGAGCTTCTGCTCGCAGAGCTCTCGCTGTAAGCGCGGTTTTCGCGCTTATTTATTCGGGCGCTCCAGATTAAGCGCGTTTTCTGAGCTTAATCAGCATGGATGCGCGGGATAGTCTGTCGAGAAGTCGATTTCCGGCTTCTCGGACTCCTTCTACGAGCTTCGGCTCGCAGAGCTCTCGCTGTAAGCGCGGTTTTCGCGCTTATTTGTTCGGCGCTCCAGATTAAGCGCGTTTTCCGAGCTTAATCAGCATGGATGCGCGGGACAGTCTGTCGAGAAGTCGATTTCCGGCTTCTCGGACTCTGTCGACGAGCTCCGGCTCGCAGAGCTCTCGCTGTAAGCGCGGAATTCGCGCTTATTTGTTCGGGCGCTCCAGAATAAGCGCGTTTTCCGAGCTTAATCAGCATGGATGCGCGGGACAGTCTGCTGAGAAGTCGATTTACGGCTTCTCGGACTCTGTCAAAGAACTTCGGCTCGATGGCTCTCACTATAAGCGCGGAATTCACGCTTATTTGTTCGGGCGCTCCAGATTAAGCGCGTTTTCCGAGCTTAATCAGCAAGGATGCGCGGGACAGTCTGCTGAGAAGTCGATTTCCGGCTTCTCGGACTCTGTCGACGAGCTTCAGCTCGTGCTATAAGATTTCTTATTGACACAACCGCTGGAAAAAGATATATTCTTCATTGTAATGAGTAAATATTACGATTTACCAGTGGCATGCCTAAAAAATTGCCTGTAGTTTGGGTTTCGACATAGGAATCGAGGATAGACACAATCTCAAATCGTAATTTTTACATATAAAATCGGAAAGGATTTGTTCTTATGCTGGTTGCCTCCATGGATGATGTGGAATTCGGTTACAATGACGTCCCTTGTATTCAAGACGCGAGTGTAGAGATTCAGTCGGGTGAATTTGTAGCTATAACGGGCCCCAATGGCGCAGCCAAGTCGACCTTGCTGAAATTGCTTCTTGGCTTGCTTGATCCTTGGAAAGGGAGTATTTTCTTGTCCTCGACCAATAAAGAGGGGGCGAAGCTGAGAGTGGGTTACGTATCTCAGCAAATATCCGCTTTCAACAGTGGGTTCCCTAGCACGATATTGGAGTTTGTCCAATCAGGTAGGTATGCAAGCCGCTCCTGGTTTCGTAAACTCGACAAAGAAGATGAGGTGCAGACGGAGAGAGCACTACGTCAGGTTGGGATGTGGGATTTGCGCAAGCGCAAGATTGGTGAGCTCTCTGGCGGCCAAAAGCAGCGTATTTGCATCGCCAGAGCCCTTGCACAGGAACCCGATATGCTTGTTCTAGATGAACCGACGACAGGGATGGATCAGGATAGCCGCTTTGGCTTCTACGAGTTGATGCATCATCAAGTGAAAGCTCATGGGCGAACCGTTGTTATGGTGACGCATGGCCTTGCCGAGGTAGCTCCCTATCTGGATCGTATCATTGAGCTGGAGAGGAAGGAGGATGGCGGATGGAAATGCTGCACTACGACTTCATGCAGCGGGCATTTTGTGCCGGTGGGTTAATAGCCATCTTAGCTTCGATTCTGGGTGTTTATCTGATGCTTCGCAGGCAAGCACTGATGGCTGACATGCTCTCCCATGTTTCCTTGGCAGGGGTTGCTGGAGGCGCGTATCTAAACATCAATCCAACCTTGACTGGATTTGTCGTAGCTACGCTGGGAGCTATAGCTGTTGAATATGTAAGAAGATCATATAAAACCTATAGTGAAATTTCGGTTGCCATCATCATGGTGGGTGGATTATCCACAGCAGTGATCATCATGAGTCTCAAGCAAAGCATGAATAAAGGCTTCTCCGCTTATTTATTCGGCTCTGTTGTTGCTGTGAATGAAACCGAGCTTCTCCTCATGTTCGTGGTCGCGATAATCGGGGGCATCTTTTTCTATCTATTCCGTCGCCCGCTTTACCAGATTACCTTCGATGAAGATACGGCTAAGACAAATGGGCTTCCTGTGAAATGGATCTCACTTGGCTTTAGCGTCTTAACAGGTATGATTGTTTCTGCGGCTATGCCAATAGTGGGAGTTCTTCTCGTTTCGGCATTAATTGTGCTGCCCGCGGCACTTGCCATTCGAATTGCACCTAGTTTCACATCTGCACTTTTTATAGCTATGAGTATTGGTTTGCTTGGTGTCATTTCCGGACTTACCGCTTCCTATCAGCTTAGTACACCCCCGGGAGGTACGATAGCGCTGCTTCTCTTATTCATTCTTATTGCTGGCTTGGGTTTGAAAAAGGTCATTCTGACATTAAGCAAAAGCAAAGCAAAAAATGCAATAGACACCATCCCTCGTATGTCCAAAGAAGCGACAATTACTTCATTCAACAAATAGCAGGAGGAAAAAACAATGAAAAAAATCTGGGTAACGAAATCACTTGCTTTTACCGTACTATCAACTGCCCTCTTATCGGGCTGTGCATCTAACACCGCTTCAAGCGACGGCAAATTAAATGTTGTTACAAGCTTCTATCCCATGTATGAATTCACGAAACAGGTCGCAGGTGATCATGCCAACGTTATTGCTCTAATCCCGTCGGGAGCTGAACCCCATGACTGGGAGCCTAGTGCGAAAGATATGAAACAATTGAAGAACGCCAATGTGTTCGTTTACAACGGTATCGTTGAAGGATGGGCAGAGCAAGCACTTAAGAGCGCTGAGAATAAGAATCGTGTCGTTGTTGAAGCCATTAAAGGAATTGAATTGATGGAAGGCTTACCGGAAGAAGAGCATGAAGAGGATCACAAGAAAGAAGCGCATGGAGAAAAAATCCTAGATCCGCATATTTGGCTAACTCCGGTTCTTGCTCAAAAAGAGGTTGAGGCCATAGTGGTTGGATTAACGCAAGCTGATCCTGCTCACAAAGAGGATTATCGTAAAAATGCGGATGCCTATATCGGAAAGCTTAAAGCCTTAGACGAGTCATTCAAAACGGGCCTTAAAAATGTAAAACGTAAAGAATTCGTCACGCAGCATGCTGCATTTGGTTATTTGGCCAAAGAATACGGGCTGACGCAGGTTCCTATTGCCGGACTTTCCCCTGAAGAAGAGCCAGCTCCTGATAAAATGGCAGAGATTATTAAATTTGCAAAAGATAATAAGGTACAAACGATTTTCTTTGAAACCTTGGTAGATCCAAAGGTTGCGAATACAATTGCGAAAGAAGTCGGTGCAAAAACGGATGTGCTGAATCCAATAGAAGGATTAACGGACGATGATAAGAAGAAAAACCTTGATTACATCGGTGTTATGACGAATAATCTGGAAGCATTGAAAAAAGCGTTAAATGAATAAATAGAAACATGCGGTGCTTTTTTTTTAATCATTCAAATACGTAAAAATTACGAATAGAAAGAGGTTATGACATTGGTAGATCATAAAATACCTGTAACCGTCTTAAGCGGTTATTTGGGAGCAGGCAAAACAACGCTATTAAACCACGTACTACATAATCGTGATGGCTTAAAAGTTGCCGTTATTGTGAACGATTTAAGTGAGGTCAACATCGATGCTGAGCTGATTAGAGAAGGCAACGGGCTTTCCCGTACGAATGAGAGCTTGGTTGAAATGTCCAATGGCTGTATCTGCTGTACATTACGTGAAGACCTGTTGAAGGAAGTAGAGCGGCTTGCTAAAGAGAATAAATTTGACTATATTCTTATTGAATCAACGGGTGTAGGTGAACCTTTACCGGTTGCGCAAACGTTCACCTATATGGATGAAGAGCAAGGAATTGATCTTACGCAATTTTGCCGTCTCGACACGATGGTAACCGTCGTAGACGCCTACCGTTTCTGGACGGACTATTCTTCTGGAGAAACGCTCCTTGAACGCAGTCAGGCTGTGGGTGAAGAGGATACACGCGATGTTGTTGATCTTCTGATTGATCAAATTGAGTTTTGTGATGTCCTAATTTTGAACAAATGTGACATGTTAGAAGAAGATGAGCTGAATGAGCTAGAGGGCGTGCTGCGCACATTACAACCTAGAGCCAAATTCATTCGCTCGGTTCACGGGAAAGTTGCTCCATCAGAAATTTTGAACACTCATTTATTTAATTTTGATGAAGCAAGTACGTCTGCAGGCTGGATGCGGGAAATGGAGAAAGAAACGCATACACCTGAAACCGAAGAATATGGCATTTCTTCTTTTGTTTATGAAAGAATTCGTCCATTTGAGCCTTCGCGGCTGATGAGTTGGATGGAAGATTGGCCGGCTGAGATCATCCGAACTAAAGGGATCATGTGGCTCGCAACGCGCAACGATCACGCCCAGAACTTAAGCCAAGCAGGTCCTTCTATTCGCTTCGGTCCAGCAGGGTATTGGGTGGCGGCGCTGCCAGATGGCGAAAGAGAAGTTGTTCTTGAAGAAGACGCAGATCAAATCAAGATCTGGGATGATACCTATGGAGATCGCATGAACAAGGTTGTATTTATAGGCATTGAGATGGACCGGGTTAGTATAGTGGCATCTTTGGATGCCTGCTTATTAACGGATGATGAAATGCAAGGAGATTGGAATCGTTTCGAGGATGAGCTGCCGAATGCCATAATGGAGTTAGAGGAAGCGTGCCCTTTGCCACAATAAATTCAGCAATGATGTATGATAGGAGGTGAACAGCATGAGAGTCATTATTACATTGGCGTGTACGGAAACGGGTGACAGAAACTATACAACGACGAAGAATAAAAGAACCCAAACATCTCGTTTGGAGCTGAAAAAGTACTGTCCACGTCTAAAGCGTCACACGCTTCATCGCGAAACACGTTAATAAACCAAGAAAGTCCGGGCTTACTTGTCCGGGTTTTCTGCTTTACGAAAGGGATTATAATTATCCCAAAGGAGGTTGATGGGTTTGATGAGTTTGAACACCAATGAGGCAAGAGATGTCATTCTAAGTCATCACACGGATGCTCAGTGGCATCGCCGCGAGCAGGAATTATTGCAATGGGCGGCACGCGAGAAACAGCGCAAGCATGCTAAGAAGACCAAACTTCTCGGACATATCAACGTGGATGCGGAATTGTTTCCAGCCTTGATGTTACTTCAGCAGAAGCAAATAGCGACTGAATTCTCTTGTGCAGGTGTAAGCCCACTTGACGAACCAGAAGACCATTCCCTGTATGCTTATCTCACGATCATAGCCTCTGAACGAGCCGAGCAATTCGTCCAATTGACCATGAAGCGCATGAGACATCGCTTATTGATTTCCTTTGAACCCGCAAGGAACCGATACGATCTTTCATCCTTTTACATAGGCCATAACCGTTCCTTTTGTCAGATGATCCAGCAATGCGCTGAGTCCTTTGGGAATGAGTTTTAAGCACCGAATACGTATCGGTGAAACGGGATCGAATATTCGTGAAATTTTCGAATTCGCCAAGCATGCGCCATGTGTACTGTTTCTCGATGAATTCGATGCGATTGCAAGGGCTAGAGATTCTATTGATGAAGTGAAAGAGATGGCGCGAGTGGTCAATACTTTGCTGCAATGTTTAGATGAATTCCATAGTAATAGCACATTTATGGCTGCGACGATTTTGGAAGAAGAATTGGATACGGCTGTGTGGCGTCGTTTTGATACAAGAATGACGTATGAATTGCCAGGCAAGGCAGAGCTTGATGTGTTTTTGACTAAATATACATGGGGATTCGCAGGAAAATAGAAAGCTCATTGAACAAATTATATGATTTTCGACCAAAAAACCTACTAAGGCGGTTAATCTTTTACTATCGGTTTCCGTTCGTCTAAATGTATCCGAAGGAAAATCAACATTTGGTTAAATGCCTTTTTAGCTGATTCTTCGTTATATTTTGGAGAGAATGGGTCACTAAATCCATGTTGTCCGTTAAACTTATGAACTTCGACTTTATTCTTGTTATCTAAAGCCGAAATTAACTCATCAACATTAAATGATTTTTCTTCTTGCGGAAAGAACAACAATGTAGGGCATTGAGGTGAAATTTCCATATAATTTCTGATACGAGAACCATAATACCCAATTATTCCATCAACAAGCTGTTCTTCACTACATAGCCAGGCAACGGTTGCTCCTACACTGAATCCGACGACAAATATTTTTTCATATTCATCCTTAATATCCGTTAACAAATTTTTAATTGTGACCCATGCATTTGTGAAACTTATGTTCTCCATAAAATTAGAGTAAGCATCTCCCTCTTGAGAATAGTCAAAAGGCGTCTCCCATTCTAACAAATTCGGACAAAAGACATCAAAGTCATATTCAGATAATGATTGACAAACATATTTCATATGCTGATTGATTCCATAAATTTCGTGAACAACGATAATTGCTGTATCAGAATCTTTTTGTATGCTAATCATTTTTTTTCCTCCATCAAAACTGTGGCACCTATAATAAATTCTCTTTTCACTTGTTTCCACTTTGCATCACTATACTCCCGTTTAGGAAGAAAAGAAGTTCTGCGAAGAGTAGTGTTTGTTTCATGTACAGTAAACTGGCAAGAAGCGACCAGCATATTTTTTTCTTATTCGACGTTGTGTTCTCATATTCCTTGCAGTCTAAGTAACAGAATCACACGTTGTTTCCATTCCGACCTAAATCACTACTTATCGGAAGTTTTCAGAAACCTCATTTAAAATTGAAAGTGTTGAAAATGTCGCACCAGCAAAAGGAGCTGTCAAAAAAGTCATGACTAGGACAGCTCCTTTTTGATACACGATTTTTTATTTTGTCTTGTCAATCAGTGTATTACCGTTAAAGTCTTTAATGATAATTCTGTCTGCGACGAAGGAGGAAGCAGGATCAGGCCGGACAAAGAGATGCAGATTTCCTCCGCCTGCCGGGTATGGATCGACAGGAGCGTCAACGTCAATATACATGCCATACTGGCTCTGATTGTTGCGGTTCGTTGAACCTTGGCCAACGATATCATAGTAATCTGCGATTTTTGTTTGTCCTTGGCCCTTAAGAATGATCCAGCGAATAGTATTCTGTTGGACCGGGATGTTGATGTCAACTGTATTGCTTGTATCGGTGCGGAACGCAGCGGTGACCGTCGGTTGGCTATGGGGCAGTATTTCCAACGGGTTCTTGCTTCTGGATTCGTTATTGGTTTCGGAGGTTAGTCCTACCATGTAAGTAATGTGTAAATGGTCGGAATTCGCACCGGTGTGCCCCACATATCCAATCAGATCGCCGGCTTGAACCGTTTGCCCCACAGTCAGTCCCGAAGCGAACGCACTCAAATGTAAATAACCGGTCCAATGTTTATTTCCGTGATTGACAAGGACTTTGTTGCCGGGACCTGAGCTGCCGTTATCCGGAGTAATATTAGTTACGGTTCCATCCATCATTGCATAGACAGGGGTGCCTTCCGGAGCATTTATGTCGATTCCGGCATGGTAATCATAATCCCCAGGCCTGCGGGGACCGTATGGATAGCGGATTTCGTCCCCATTGATAGCAGTTGAAAAGCTAAGAGGCCAATAGACGCTGCCTGCAGGCGGGGCCACAGGAGTAACCCTAGCGACATTCGAATCGGCGCTGGTGCCGACGGAGTTGGTAGCATTGACGGCAAAGTAATATATAGAGCCGTTTGTCAAGCCTGATTTGGTAAATGTCGTATTGTTTACTCCGCTTGCCACAGTCGAATAAGACCCGGTCGAGGATGTTTTCATCTTAACTGTATAGCTCGTAGCGCTGTCCGATGCTTCCCAAGAGAGAACAGCTTGTCCATCACCCGCTACTGCTATCAATGCGGTCGGTGCAGCTGGAACCACATTCGGAGTGGCTGAAACAGCGCTGGAATACGTACCTGGGATAGCCGCCACCTTATACCAATAGGTAGTCCCGTTGCTTAGCCCGGTATCGGTAAAAGACGTCGATGTAATATTGTTGGCAATGAGCTTGTATTTGCCATCGCTGGAGGTAGCCCGTGAAATCTTGTGTTTAATAGCGCCGGATACGGCATTCCAATGAAGAGTCACTTGGCCATTCTCGGAATCAGCCGTAAGTCCGGTGGGTGCGGGAAGTGCTGCAAGGACATTCGTATTAAATAATGCAAGGAAAAGTACGCTCATCAATAAACCCCAAAAAACGCTTTTCTTTAATAGGTGTTTCTGCTTCTGTAACGTAGACATAAAATCTCCTCCTAATCGTATTGAAATTTTGTAAACGCTTTCTTTTTGAATTGTAACATTGAAAATTTCTTAATTGAAATACGAAATACTTATATTTCTATAATAAGGGGTTATATATTCGCCTAATCATTTCTAAAACAAATAACCCCATGCTTGCATGAATGGCAAGGGATTATTTATTTTATGTTTTTGAATATGCCTGTTGATTAACCATTTTCTAGGTTATTTAGGATCGACAAATAGAAGTGTTTCTCCAACACTTTACCAATAGCGATGATCTACTCAACATGCACTTGGTTATACTGGACCTGTTCCTTGAACCGAATGAGTGCTATAAATTAAGAAATATTAAAGAGTCTTACTTAAGGAGCTGTCTCAAAAGTCATAACATGACTAGGACAGTTCCTTTTTGATACAGACTTTTTTATTTTGTCTCGTCAATCAGTGTGTTACCGTTAAAGTCTTTAATGATAATTCTGTCCGCGACGAAGGAGGAAGAAGGATCAGGCCGGACAAAGAGATGCAGATTTCCTCCGCCTGCCGGGTATGGATCGACAGGAGCGTCAACGTCAATATACATGCCATACTGGCTTTGATTGTTGCGGTTCGTTGAACCTTGGCCAACGATATCATAGTAATCTGCGATTTTTGTTTGTCCTTGGCCCTTAAGAATGATCCAGCGAATAGTGTTCTGCTGGACCGGGATGTTGATGTCAACTGTATTGCTTGTATCGGTGCGGAACGCAGCGGTGACCGTCGGTTGGCTATGAGGCAGTATTTCCATCGGGTTCTTGCTTCTGGATTCGTTATTGGTTTCGGAGGTTAGTCCTACCATGTAAGTAATGTGTAAATGGTCGGAATTCGCGCCGGTGTGCCCCACATATCCAATCAGATCACCGGCTTGAACCGTTTGACCTACAGTCAGTCCCGAAGCGAACGCACTCAAATGTAAATAACCGGTCCAATGCATATTTCCGTGATTGACAAGGACTTTGTTGCCGGGACCTGAGTTGCCATTATCCGGAGTAATATTAGTTACGGTTCCATCCATCATAGCATAGACAGGGGTACCTTCCGGAGCATTTATGTCGATTCCGGCATGGTAATCATAATCTCCGGGCCTGCGGGGACCGTATGGATAGCGGATTTCGTCCCCATTGACGGAAGTTGAAAAGCTTAGAGGCCAATAGACGCTGCCTGCAGGCGTGGCCACAGGAGTAACCCGGGCATCATTTGAATTGGCGCTGGTGCCGCTGGAGTTGGTAGCGGTGACGGCAAAATAATAAATAGAGCCGTTTGTCAAGCCTGATTTGGTAAATGTCGTATTGTTTACTCCGTTTGCCACAGTCGAATAAGAGCCGGTCGAGGATGTTTTCATCTTAACTGTATAGCTCGTAGCGCTGCCCGATGCTTCCCAAGAGAGAACAGCTTGCCCATCACCCGCTACTGCTATCAATGCGGTCGGTGCAGCTGGAACCGCACTCGGAGTGGCTGAAACTGCGCTGGAATACGTACCTGTGGTTCCAGCGGAATCGATAGCCGCCACCTTATACCAGTAGGTAGCCCCGTTGCTTATACCGGTATTGGTAAAAGACGTCGATGTAATATCGTTGGCAATGACCTTGTATTTGCCACCGCTGGAGGTAGCCCGTGAAATATTGTATTCAACAGCGCCGGATACGGTATTCCAATGAAGAGTCACTTGGCCATTCCCGGAATCAGACGTAAGTCCGGTGGGTGCGGGAAGTGCTGCAAGGACATTCGTATTAAATAATACAAGGAAAAGTACGCTCATCAATAAACCCCATAAAACGCTTTTCTTTAATAAGGGCTTCTGATTCTGTAACGTAGTCATAAAATTTCCTCCTTATCGTATCGAAATATAGATCCTGTACGAAATTAGCATCGTTGTTGTAAAACGAACCTAACTAACAAATCCATAGAAAAGGCGCTAGTAAAACTGGAAAACTAATGAAGAGTTCATGGCCCCACCTCCTTTCAAATATGCAAGAATTGAACAGGAAACGTTTGTAAACGCTTTCTTTTCGAATTGTAACATTGGAAATTTCTTAATTGAAATACGAAATACTTATATTTCTATAATAAGGGGTTATATATTTGCTTAATCATTTCTAAAACAAATAACCCCATGCTTGTATGAAAGGCAAGGGATTAGTTGTTTTATATGTTTGGAATAATTTTTTAAAAATTGAACGTGTACCTTACATTAAATTTCTGGTAAGCCGAATGTCAGCCATGGTTAACAAACCAACCTGATTAGACGAATGCATCGTTTTTGCGGTGTTAACTACAACATTGATGGTAGCGGTGTCGCCAAAAATACCTTGTGGGACAACAAACTCTACAGTACCCATATCATTCGTTTCCAGAATGATCCTGTCCTCCGTAACAACGTCTACAGACATAATCAGGTCCAATTCAATGGGTATCCCTTCCTTCGTAGAACCCTTTGAATTTTGATGCAAGCCGTTTACTTCATTTTTTCTTAAGGGTCCTATTGGTAAGACAGTATCTTCTTGGGAAATGGTTGGTTCAATCTTGTTAGTAACTTCGGTTAAGGTCAGATTCAAACCATAAGCAACAAGACGCAATGACTCCTCAAGTCCGACATGACCTATGCGGTCGTTTTGTGCAAGCTGGTGAAATTCTTCCGGTGACATACCGATACCCACTTTTTTCTGCAGTGGAATACGGCGTTTGGAAACATCTACCTTACGGTAGATGTTAATTTTCGACAACGATTGCGTCACAGAAGTGGAAAATAAAGTCATAGAATCCATGATATATCCCGGATTAACTCCGGTACCAATTACAAACTGCCTTTTATCGCGTGCATATAGATCAATTTCTTTGGATAAATCCGAATAGCGGTGCCATGGATAAGCTAATTGTTCGCAAGTAGAAATGACGGAATATCCTTGATCTAGTAACTGCTTGATTTGCGGCCAAACCTGTGGCAGGTTGGATCCTGTTGCATGGAGTGCAAGTTTGCGCCCCTCCAGCCGTGTCGTATCGATTTCATCTAAATTCTGAACAACATTAATTCCCACAGCAGTGCTCTCTGCTAGTTCTCCTACATCTCTTCCGATTTTTTGAGGATCAATATCAACCGCTCCAATTAACCGAATATGATCGGATTGCAAACAGCTTTGCATAATTTTGATACCTATTGGACCTAAGCCATAGGAAATGACATCCATTTTTACAGAATTCATGAACCTTACCCCTCTCTTAAATGTATTTCATGAACAAATGTAACATCATCAGAAATAAAGCAAAAATATGAATATATTATAAATTTATAATCAGGGGTTATAAGTAAAGTTATGCCAGGCCCTCAAAGTTGAGAGACTATTCGCCATAAAAAAAACAGTATCCCGATTCATGATGGATGCTGTCTTTCGGTTTGAGATTATAATGTCTTTGATTTCATAGACTCTTTTGTAGTGTAATGCGGCAAATGTTCCAATATAGACAATGCGTCCTTCGTAATTAAAGGTACGCTCACGTCGTTCCAAATGACAGAAATCGAACTGAAAAGAGACAGGTTTTTCAATGCAATAGCTTTGATCTTGTAAGAATTTAAAAGTTCCAGCATATCCTGCGGCATTAAGGTAATCCCGATTCCATTGGAGATCAGATTGGCAATGGTCAAAATTTCCGGCCCGGCCCCGATGGTTTTTGGAATGAATCCTGCAGAAAGGCATGCATGCTCCAGCAAATAATAAAGAGACGGCGAATGCTTAGGGTCATAATGTAAAAAAGTTTCGTTTTTAAGCTCGTAAAGATCGATCTCATCTTGTACGGCTGCCGCATGCTGGCAGGATAATACTACCTTCATAGGATGCTTGGAAAACTCTATCCACTTAAGCGGTGGCTGTATCGTCTGTTTGAGGTCTATAGGAGTTCGGATAAAGGCGATATCATATTCGCTTTTCTGTACAAGCTCGGCTGCGTGAACGGAGGTTGTCTCCTTGATATAAAATTCGATTAACGGATGCTCTTCTTTTAATCTTTTAATAAGGTAAGGGACCAGATTGCTTGCAGCGGACGGAACGGTCGCGATTCGAATAGTCGTTTGCGGGACAGTTCCGGCTTCCACAAGCTGCGAGACGGTATTTTCAATGTTATCGAATGAGGGTAAAAGATTTTTATGAAGATAATCACCTTCTGCGGTCAATGTAACGTTTCGGGTTGAACGGTTCAACAGTTTAATGCCGAGTTCTTTTTCGAGGGCTGTGATTTGCTGGCTCAATCCGGGTTGGGAAATATGCAATTTCTGGGCTGCATGGCTGAAGTTAAGACAAAAAGCGACTTCCATAAAATAACGTAATGACAAATAACTTACTTGCATATAAGATATCTCCTAATATATGACAATATGATTCGACAATTTATTATAGCATTTCGATTTGCTTTTGTAACCGGAATTGTTCGAAACACTATTAGGAAAACGGCAATTAATAATTTCTACTTATATATTTATAAGGAAGCAGTATTTCCAATTTCTCTCATGTCGTATTAAACTATAAACATAGTAAAGCGTTTTCATAAGCGCTGTGAGAGGGGAAAGAGTATGGGGAAAATAGCCTTTAATAAAGGAGAAAATATTATACTGCGTATTGAAATGGACTCTCATATCAAATTCGGTGAGGTTGCGACAGGCATTACAGGGGCAGGGGGGGACATCATAGCCATTGATCTGGTGGACGCGGGAAAGAATATCTCAGTAAGAGACCTCACGATAAACGTCGCCGAAGCGGGGCAAATCGGTGAAATTGAGGAAGCGGTTTCTAGAATCCCAGGGATAAAGCTGATCCATGTATCCGACCGTACCTTTCTGCTGCATCTTGGTGGGAAAATTTCGACAGTGCCCAAAAGCCCGGTTCAAAACCGCGACGATTTGTCCCGGGTGTATACACCGGATGTAGCCAGAGTATGTATGGCGATCAAAGAAGATCCTGCCAAAGCATTTACCCTCAGCATCAAGAAAAATACAGTAGCTGTGGTCTCTGACGGAAGCGCTGTTCTCGGACTTGGAAACATTGGGCCCAGTGCAGCTATGCCGGTCATGGAAGGAAAGGCGGTCTTGTTTAAACAATTTGCGGGAGTAGACGCCTTCCCCATCTGTATTAGCACTCAGGATACGGAAGAAATTATCCAAACCGTAAAGCATATAGCCACCGTATTTGGCGGGATTAACCTTGAGGACATTTCAGCGCCACGGTGTTTTGAGATTGAACAACGGCTGCGTGAAGAATTGGATATTCCGGTTTTTCATGATGACCAGCATGGGACAGCGGTTGTCATGTATGCAGGGTTGCTCAATGCTTTGAAACTCGTGAACAAATCTATGGAAGAGATCAAGGTTGTTATATGCGGGGTCGGCGCTGCCGGGGTGGCCTGTACCCGTATGCTGCTTGCCGCAGGTGTAAAGGAGATCGTGGGCGTTGACCGGCGTGGGATACTGACCGCTGACCAAAAGTATGATAATCCGATGAAGGAATGGTTCGCAATGGAAACGAATCCAAAGCGGCTTTCGGGCACCTTACGCGATGCGTTAAGTGGAGCAGATGTATTTATCGGCCTTTCCTCTGGAGGTTTGTTGATGAGAGAGGATGTCATGACGATGGCGGCAAATCCGATCGTGTTCGCCATGGCCAATCCCGATCCGGAAATTGCCCCAGAGGATATTGAAGATATAGCTGCGGTAATTGCAACAGGACGTTCGGATTATCCGAATCAAATCAACAATGTGCTTTGTTTTCCAGGAATATTTCGTGCGGCCTTGGATTGCAGAGCAGTCACAATCAATGAAGAAATGAAGTTTGCAGCAGCCGGTGCTATCGCCTCGATCATTACTGACGAGGACAGAAGCAAGAGTCATATTATACCAAGCGTATTTAATCAAAAAGTGGTTAGCGCAGTTCGGAACAGGGTAATTGAAGCCGCTATTCGTACGGGAGTAGCCAAAAAAGTGCCGAAGGATTTCCGCTAACAAAGATATATAAACTCGTGGTATTTTGCAGAAGGAGTGTATGAATTGAAACCTATTATTGGAATTACATCGAATATCAGAGATGAGAAACTGCTGACTACCGGGTTGAGTAATATTCGTGCAATTGTAAAAGCGGGCGGAGTGCCGATCGTGTTGCCTAATCTAACGGAGGATTCAGAAGTAGACCGGCTGGTGGAGTCAATTGACGGTTTATTGGTTACTGGAGGAGGAGATGTTGACCCCAATATTTTCGGAGAAGAACCTCATCCGGAATTAGGCGAAGTATGTCCTGAAAGGGATCATTTCGAAATTATGATGATAAGCAAATTTTTGAGATTAGACAAACCAATCCTGGGCATCTGCAGGGGCAGTCAAATGATTAACGTTTCTGCTGGCGGGGATCTCTTTCAGGACATTTATGCCCAACATGATCATCAGCTTTTGCAGCATAGACAAAATGCGCCCCGGAGCCACGTAACGCATTTTGTAGATGTTGCAGAAAACTCGCTGCTCCATCAAGCTGTTCAATCCACCCGTTTTAAGGTGAACAGCTACCACCATCAAGCGGTAAGAAAAGTTGCTGAAGGGTTTGAAGTATGTGCAAGAGCCAGTGACGGTATCATTGAGGCATTTGAATGCAAGACGCACCGTTTTGTTTTGGGCGTACAATGGCATCCGGAAAATTTGACCGGCAAGAACGATATTTACTCTCTGAAACTGTTTAATGCTTTCGTCCAGGCTTGTCAACATTAGTTATCCGGCTATTCTTTATTGTGGCTGTTGTTATGTTGTGAAAAAAATAATAGGGGGATATAAATATGAAGCGTTCTATTAAAGCAGCTCTTTTATGTTTTATTGCATTTGCAGTTTTGCTGGCGGGTTGTACCACTAGTAAGAATAATACGGCTCAACCCGACAAGAAGGATGAAAAGCGTCCACTGACAATCGCGCTGCCTACAGAGGTCAAATCCATGGATCTTTACGCCCATAATGATTTTGTAACATGGATGGCAGTCAATAACATGTACAATACATTATTAAAACGCGACGCTAAAGGAAACATCACCACTGATTTGGCAGAAAGTTATAAAAAAGTAAACGATACGACATGGGAATTTGATCTTAAAAAGGGCATTAAGTTTCATAACGGCACAGAAATGACTGCCGAGGATGTCAAGTTTTCCTTCGAAAGAGCAGTTGCTGAGAAAACGCTGGGCGAAAGTGTATATTACAAATCAATTAAAGAAGTGAAGGTTATTGATCCGTACAAGGTACAATTTATTACGGACGGACCAAACCCGCTTTTCTTGAGTGTCATTGCCCGCACAAGTGCTGCAATTTTACCGAAAAAATACATAGAAGAAAAGGGAATGGATTCCTTCAACCAGCAGCCTGTTGGAACAGGACCGTTTAAGTTTGTCGAGTGGAAAAAAGGCAGCCACCTTAAGTTAGAGCCTTACGAGCAATACTTTGAAGGTGCCGCAAAAGATTGGAGCCAGGTAGTGTTCCGTATTCTTCCTGAAGGCTCGACAAGAGTTGGAGAGCTTTTAACGGGTGGAGTGGATATAATTCCCTCAGTCGGCAGCAATGATTGGCCACGTGTGAAAGGAAATGATAAAACCGAGATCATAAGCGGCGCTTCGAACCGTGTAGCATTTCTTGTTCCAAAAGTTACTAATCCAAAATCTCCAATGGCAGATCAGAGAGTCAGGGAAGCCGTTGAGTTGGCAATAGATAAGAAGCTGATTATTGATAAATTATTAGGCGGTTTGGGTACTACGACGCGAACACGCATTACACCAGGTAATTTCGGGGCAAATCCAAAATTGTTCAATGTTGCTGTATATGATGAAAAGCGTGCTAAGGAATTATTGAAAGAAGCAGGATACGAGAATGGCTTGGAACTGACGATGCAATCGACCACAGGACGTTATGCAAAAGATAAGGAAGTTACCGAGATGATAGTCGGTATGCTGGCTAAAGTAGGTATTAAGGTGAAATTGGAATTACTTGAATTTAGTGTTTATGAAGAAATAAGAAAAGTAAACAAAGTCAGCGATTTACATATGGTTTGGCTGGCGAACTCTAACTTCGATGCTTTCACTATGGTCAGCGAGCATCTCACTTCGGTACGAAGCTTAACTAATTTGGGTCTTAGCAGTCCGGAGTTGGAAGAGATATTGAAAAAAGCTGAAAAGAACATGAATCAAGGTGAAAGGGACTCTCAGTATCAAATGGCACAACAAGTGGAAGCGAATCAATTTTTGAGATTGTACCTGTATCTGGAGCATAACAGCTACGGAGCAAGTAAATCTGTGAACTTCACCCCTCGTTTAGACGAAATGTACAAAGTATACGAAATTTCAAAACGCTGATTTGCTTATTTAAAAGCTGATCTTTCAATAGGGGCAATATATGCCCCTATCTTTCAATATTTCTTAACAGCTTGTTCGCATAATAACATAAGGAAGTGAATTCCATGAGAAGTTATGCCCTAAGACGATTGGCACAGATGGTTCCCGTATTGTTGATCATCGTTTCTATCGTATTTGTCTTGATGCACTTATCCGGGGACCCAGTTGCATTAATGCTTCCGGAGGACGCTACCCAAGAAGATATGGATGCACTCCGGAAAGCTTTAAATTTAGATAAACCATTCTATGTTCAATATGCGACCTACTTATGGGATGTACTGCACGGTGATTTTGGTAAATCATTCCGGTTTAATCAGGATGCGCTGGAGTTGGTACTGGAAAGACTGCCTGTTACATTAGAGCTGGCAGTAGCCGCCAAAATAATCGCAATTTGTTTGGCAGTACCGCTTGGGATATTGTCCGCAACTCACAAAAACTCTATTCTCGAACTTTTTGTAACGACAGGAACCGTTCTCGGAAAGGCGATGCCCCATTTTTGGTTTGGAATTATGCTTGTTCTCGTTTTCGGTGTCAACCTTCAGTGGTTACCGGTTTCGGGAAGCGGCACATTCTTACATCTCATTCTGCCGGCGATTACGCTTGGATTCGGTAATGCCGCTTATATTGCCCGGTTAACCCGTTCGAGTTTACTTGACTCCTTACATCAGGATTACGTTAGAACGGCAAAGAGTAAAGGATTAAAGAATTCTGTTGTCATCTACAAGCATGCATTCAGAAATGCTTTGATTCCGGTCGTTACGATCATTATGATGCAGATTGGCGGTATGATCGGCGGTGCTCTTGTTACGGAAGCCATCTTTGCATGGCCAGGATTAGGCCAATTAATTGTACAATCTGTTAATTCAAAAGACATGGCAGTTGTACAAGCAGCTATATTTGTTGTTGCTGTGTCCGTCATATTGATTAACATAGTAACGGATATTCTTGTCGGATGGCTCGATCCGCGTATCAAGTACAGATAAGGGGAGAAGACGGATGATAAGTAGTGAGCAAGCAGTTCCGGTGAGTCGACTCATAAAGAAAAACAAAAAAGAAAATCACCGTATCTTCTTTTGGTTTAGATTGTTGCTCAAAAGTAAAACAGGCACGATCGGCTTTGTAATTATGTCAATCGTTATCTTTACGGCGTTATTTGCGCCGTGGTTGGCTCCTTATGATCCTTCAGAACAACATATAACCGATATGCTTGCCCCTCCTTTTTGGTTGGATGGCGGAAGCATGCAGTATGTTCTTGGTACCGATAACTTGGGCAGGGATTTGTTAAGCAGAATCATATACGGCTCCCAGGTTTCTTTGGTTGTAGGATTATTCGCGATTATTGTGGCGGGTGCTATCGGTTTATCTATTGGTTTGATTTCAGGTTATTACGGCGGATGGCTGGATAATGTTTTTATGAGATTAGTTGATTCTTTTTTGGCTATTCCTAATATTCTGTTCACTCTAGTTATATTGAAAGTAACCGGACCCGGTATGTTTACTCTTATTGTTGTGTTGGGTGTCACGAATTGGGTAGTTTATGCAAGGGTTATCCGAAGCGAGGTGTTAAGTCTAAAAGAAAGAGAATTTGTCAGAGCCGCTAAATCGATTGGAGTACGTGACGGGATGATTATGATCCGACATTTATTACCAAATGTGTTTTCATCCTTTTGTGTGCTTGGGACATTAAGCATGGCGACCACCATTATTTCGGAAGCTTCACTGAGTTTCTTGGGTTTAGGCATTCAACCTCCTACTATTTCTTGGGGCGGAATGCTGAGCACCGGACGTGAATACTTGGCTACTAATTGGGGGCTCGCAACTTTCCCCGGAATAGCCATAACTATCACGACGCTAGGTATCATATTTTTGGGCGACTGGTTGCGTGATATTTTCGACCCTCGTTCTCAAGACATATAATAGTAGGCATCATTCATGAAGGGAGGAGAAATACATTGAAACAACCTATTTTACAAGTTAATGGATTAAAAACTTACTTCTTCACGGATAAAGGCGCAGTGCCGTCTGTTGACGACGTTACTTTCACATTACAAGAGGGGGAAACACTTGGTATTGTGGGGGAATCTGGATCAGGCAAAAGCGTAACCTCCCTTTCTATTATGGGGTTGATTGAAAGTCCGGGAAAAATTGTTGAGGGAGAAGTTCGTTTTCGGGACCGGGATTTATTGAAATTAAGTGATCATGAGATGCGGAAGATTAGAGGCAAGGAAATCGGTATGATCTTTCAAGAGCCTCTGACCGCATTAAATCCGGTTTTCCGTATCGGCCATCAAATTCAGGAATCACTTATGAACCACAATAAGATGAACAAGACAGAGGCAAAGCAACACGCTTTGGAGCTGTTGAACAAAGTTAAAATACCCCGGCCTGAAAGTGTGTACGAATCGTATCCCCACGAACTAAGCGGTGGTATGCGTCAAAGAGCGATGATTGCGATGGCGATTTCCTGCAGTCCTAAAGTGTTGATCGCTGACGAACCGACAACCGCCCTGGACGTTTCTATACAAGCGCAAATTTTGAAAATAATGAAAGAAATTATTCAGAATGAAGGTAATTCCATAGTCTTGATTACTCATGATTTGGGTGTAATTGCTGAAATGGCAGACAGAGTTGTGGTTATGTACGCAGGCCAAGTTGTCGAACAATGCAGCGTATATACCTTATTTAAACATCCAAAGCACCCTTATACGCGGGGGTTGTTAAAAAGCATACCAAAGTTGCACAATATCCTGGAGACCTTGGATTCCATAGAAGGCTCGGTCCCTAACCCGTTGAACATGCCGGAAGGCTGCCGCTTTCATCCGCGTTGTTCCTTCGCAACCGGGGCATGCAGCCGTAATGAGCCGCGTTTAACAGAATTAGCGTCGGATCATCAGGTTAGATGCTTGATGTATCAGGAAGAATTCGAAAAAGAATGGGCGGAGAAGAGGTGATGATAGTGGAAACGAAAGAACAACGTAAAGTGCTCCTGAAAGTCCACGAGTTGAGCAAGCATTTCGAAATTACCAAGGGCTTCATAAAAAGAAAAACGCAAATATTGAAAGCGGTAGATCAAGTGAGCCTTACTGTTTATGAGGGTGAAACTCTCGGTATTGTGGGTGAATCGGGATGCGGGAAATCGACGTTGGGGAATATGATTATGCACTTAATAGAGCCTTCCTCCGGGAAAATTTTGTTTGAGGATACTGATCTTAGCGAAATGTCACGCGAAACGCTTCGCAAAAAACGCAAGGATATTCAAATGATTTTTCAAGATCCGTTTTCATCATTAAATCCCCGTTTGAAAATATTTGATATCATTGCTGAACCGCTCCGTACACACGGGATTGCCAAGGGGGATAAATTGGAGGAAGAAGTACACAAGCTTCTGGAAGCGGTGGGCTTATCTGCGGATTTTGCAGAGAGGTTCCCTCATCAATTCAGCGGCGGGCAACGGCAAAGAGTAGGAATCGGGCGAGCATTATCCCTGAAGCCTAAATTGATCGTTTGCGACGAACCGGTGTCCGCTCTGGATGTGTCCATACAATCACAAATACTTAATCTTCTTTCCGTTTTACAGAAGCGTTATAAGCTGACATACATTTTCATCGCTCACGGCCTTCCGGCTGTTGCCTACATTAGCGATCGCATCGCAGTTATGTATCTGGGAAAAATTATGGAAATCAGCAAAAAGGAAGATTTGCTTAACCGTCCTTTACATCCTTATACCGAAGGGCTTCTTGCCTCCGTACCCGTTTCGGATCCGGAACTTCGCGGAAAAGAGAAGAAAGCATTGGAGGGGGAAACTCCAAATCCGTTAAATCCACCTTCAGGCTGCAGATTTCATACCCGCTGTTCCTACGTTCAGGACCGGTGCCGTGTAGAGGAACCGCAGTTACGTCAGATAGGTTTGGATCGATCCGTTTCTTGCCATTATCCGCTTGGGGAAATAGAGGCGTCACTTTATGGGTAATCAGCATCAGTATGGTGTCAGTTCAGCACATCCTCTGGCGACGGAAGCGGGGATGTCCGTATTAAAGGCCGGAGGCAACGCGGCAGATGCCGCTATCGTGGTTTCGTATATGTTGAGCGTGGTCGAACCTTATGCTTCCGGGATCGGGGGAGGCGGTGTCATGTTAATATTGCCTGCAAAGATACAAGAATCGGTAGTGTGCGATTACCGGGAAGTTGCACCTATGTCGGGGGTTATCTCGCCTTCAGAGGTTGGGGTCCCGGGCTTTGTAAAAGGCATGGAGAAGGTACATGAATTATTCGGTACTTTGGATATGGCAACCTTAATGGATCCTGCTATAAGCGCTGCTGAAGCGGGTTTTGCCTCCGGTGCAGCCTTACATCGGCAATTGGTGAAATCTCCGCAATTGATTGCAGAACAGCATCCAAGCTTTTTTCCCGAGGGGGAAGCTATTCGTCAAGGAGAATGGTTGAAGCAGCCAGTACTTGCCAAGACGATGAGAGCAATTCGTGATAACGGCTCCGCTTGGTTTTATCAGGGTGAGCTGGGGCAACAAATTTCGGCTATGGTAGACGGAATGACACAAGACGACTTACGGGACTATCGCGTGTCCATGAAAAAGCCAATCTACAGTGAATACGACAATTACGATGTGATCACATCACCTCCGCCTTTCGGAGGTGTAACGTTGATCCAAGCGTTAAAGATCAGTGAACTGCTAGAGCTGCACGAGCAGCAGAAGCAATCTATCCCTTATATACATCAATGGGGCGAGGTCATAAGGAAATGCTATGAGCTGAGAAAAAGCACGATGGGTGACCCGGACTTTTGTTCTCCGCCGGTAGAAAGGCTGATTAGCCGTGAGCTAATCGGCTTATTGGCTGACAACATCAGACCGGACATCATATCAGAGATACCCGCTGCTCTGGACGATGTTGCTAATACAACTCATTTTTCCATTGTGGATAAAGATGGAATGTGTGTGTCTGCGACAAATACAATAGGCGGTTTTTTTGGTCAGGGTATTGAAACAGGCGGATTTTTTCTCAATAATCAAATGCGTAATTTTACGAATGATGCAATCTCCCTTAATCAGGTGCAGCCGGGAAAAAGGCCACAAAGTTACGTGTGTCCGACGATCATACGAAACCGTGAAAGAACCATTGTGATTGGCTCGGCAGGAGGCAAGCGTATCCCTATGATACTATCTGTCATTCTGGAAAATGTTATAAAAAAAAGGATCGGCCTCGAAGAAGCAGTAGCTGCCTCGCGGTTTTTTATAGATGAAAAAATGATATCTGTTGAGAGCCGCTTTCGGCTGCTGTGGCGGATGATTTAACCAAGCTCGGATATGAGGTAGTGAACAATGAGGATCCTATGTATTACGGGGGGATTCACGGGTTAATGAGATGGCATGACACAGGAAAAATAGTTGGTGCTGCCGATCCAAGACGGGGAGGAGCAAGTCAAGTAAGCGAATAGAATACACTCCCGAAAACACAATTCGGTATGAACTTACTTTATTGCTGTAAGAATATGAAAAGAGGCGGCTCATATTAGCCGCCTTTATTGTATTCACTTAATGAATAAGAGGGAAAGGAAGGATAGCCAAACTCCAATTCGTCCAAGCAAAGAATGCAGACTTCCCCTAGTATTAGGACTTCCCCGGCTTTGTTGTTGCACCTTGGACATAGCAGATGTCTGTCCTTATTAGCTTCCTTATCGATCGTTAGATCAGGTTGGGCGGAAATAATAAATTCCTTAGCCATTGAATGGATGTTGTTTATCACGCATCTCAATCCTTCCTTGAACTCTTTTCTTGCTTTATGATCTCATAAATAGTATACACTATATTTAAATAGTGTGTACTATTGAAATGTTATAAAGACATAATGATGTCTTATATATACTTAGGTTTGTATTTTTTTCATAACCGAAGTCTAATTCGAAAACTCAAAGGACTTAACTTGATAAAAATTGGCAGTTGGGGGAACT
Source organism: Paenibacillus germinis (assembly GCF_013141785.1). Taxonomy (NCBI): domain Bacteria; kingdom Bacillati; phylum Bacillota; class Bacilli; order Caryophanales; family Paenibacillaceae; genus Paenibacillus; species Paenibacillus germinis. Next base: position 202,404 of record NZ_WHOC01000158.1, on the reverse strand, counting down.
ATTCAATAAAAAAGATAACGTGGAGGATTGAAGAATGGAGCATCCATTACTCTCAGAGTTGAAGCAGCTCATTACCGATCTCGAACAAAAAGAGGCTGCGACCATTTATACGATTCCCAGCGAAATTATGGGGGCTACGAAAAAGGCGAAAAACTTGGAAAGATTTTTACACGATATATTTGCTGTAGTTAACGGCAGCGGCGGGATTAATCTGCTGAGCATTATCCGTAGGGAGTTTGGCATGAGCGTAGAACTTACAGATCATATCCATCAGTGGGCACCGTACAGCAAAGATCAATTCGAAGATGCACTCTATGATGCGATTGATCGGGTTGAAATTCGTGCAGGAAAGCAAGGGTTATTTTTTCAAGGTTCGCCTGATAAAAAGGAAGCCGCAGAAGCACTAAGTATGCTTAAGCGTATCGCCCATGCCGCGGTTAAGTGTCAATTTAATCCGAAACTAGCTGGACCACATGCCTATATTGAGATATTGGACTCTGTAATCCAATTTTATGGACTTCCCAATTCGTTCCCTGATGACACCATGATCAAGTACAGAACCTTAATTTCCTCTGATCGACTGTTTGCAATGTCGGGGAACGATGAAACCATCACAGCTGCATTGAAGAATCATGTAAAAGAGTGGTACCAACGTTCATCCTTTACCTTCTTGGAAAACAGCGAATGGTATCATACTTACGAATCTGTCCGAGATTATACGTACGTTTTAACGGAGGAGCAGCTAGAACGCTTACGGATTGATTTCGTCGAGCATATTAGGAATGAATTTAAACTAGTAAAAGCAAAACCTGAGCTGCACCGCGTGAAGCATCTGAAATCCATGCTGGAAACCGTACTGAACTGGAAGGTTTAGTTACCACGAAACCGTTTAATTGGAATCCAGCATTTGCAGCATCCGCTGATTCCGAAAGCATAAGGCGACGGGCCTCTTGCAGCCTTAATTCACGAATTTCGTGCTTTTTACATTGTTTTGATTTCAATTGTATGCTTAGCATTAAAAATGAAGGAAGTCTGTCGAAAGTTGTCGAAACGACTCCTAACTATCTTTTTAGGAGATGAGGAGTATGAGAACAGCCGATGCTGCTCCGCGGATACGACTTGTTCATTTTATTACCCTATTGATGCTTGTATCTATTTCGATCATATCGATCATTCAAATAGCTGCTTCATTTAAGGCAGAACGAGATTCCTTGTATGAAACGACACTTGAGCTTAATTATGAAAGTGCAAAAAAAATGAGCGTGACCATGAACTCCCTTTTCAAAGCAATGGAAAAAAGCTTGAAAGTGACCTCTGAACACCTGGAGAGGAGTATACAAACACAAGATTCTATTCAAGAGCAATTGGATTTGGTAACGGGGAGCAGCAATTACTTCAACTCACAAATGGTCAATGACGCCAATGGGAATGTCTTAGCCATTTCTCCTGTTTCAGTAGGTCTCACTAGCAAAAAACTGACATCGAAAGCCGTTTTAGATGCGATTGAGCAGCGAAAGCCTACGATCTCAGCACCTTTTGAATCTGTAACGAATAGGCTTATTGTATTAATGACAAATCCTATATTTAATTCCACAGGCCAGTACATGGGTTCTTTAGGAGGCGCTATTTATTTACGAGAAAACAATGTATTAAATGATATATTCGGTTCCAACAGCTACTCTCCATCAGGTTCATATATCTATGTGGTCGATGGGGCCGGTAATCTTATTTATCATCCAGAACACAATCGTTTAGGTCAGAATGTGAGCGCTAATCCAGCGGTGGCCAAGCTCATTAATGGTCATAGCGGTAAGGAGAAAGTCGTGAATACATTGGGAGTACCAATGCTTGCTGGCTATTCTTATGTACCTGCTAATGGTTGGGGGATCGTTGTGCAATCGCCGCTGGAAGAGATAAATGAAAAATCGATGGGTTTGATCCAAAATGCCATTCTGTACTCATTACCCTTTCTCCTGCTTATACTTATGCTAACGGCATGGCTGGCCAAGAAGTTGACTCTTCCCTATGCTCGATTGGCTGCGACTGCCTATAAAATCCTGAATGGCAAACAAGTCGCAGATCTGCCAAAGGTAAGAACGAATACGTATGAAGCCTATCATTTGTATAAAACCATGTTAATCACGATCGATGCTTTGCAAAAGAGAGCGAATCAATATGCACTGGAAGCTCAAACGGATAATTTAACGGGTCTTGCCAACAGAAGGAGCATGGAAACACAAATGCTTGAATGGTTGGAGGAAGGCATAGATTTTTCACTCATTGTACTGGATATTGATCATTTCAAAGTTATTAATGATACGCATGGGCATCTTGTAGGAGATACCGTTCTAAAATATTTAGGAAAGCTTCTGCTTTCAATGGCAAGTGAGAACGAACACTACTTCCGGTTTGGCGGAGAGGAATTCATTGTTCTGCTGCCCCATGTGACGAAAGAGGATGCGTATCTGTATGCAGAGAAAATTCGTAATAAGTTGGAATTGACCATAAGCCCAGTAGGTCAACCCATCACGGTATCTTTGGGAGTGTCCTCATTCCCAACAGATGGAGTGACGGCACATGAAGTGCTTGAGCATGCGGATCAAGCGCTCTATTTTGCCAAAGGAAAAGGGCGGAATTGTACCGTTGTTTACGATCCTAAATATGCATAGTCCAAAGACCTTAGATCAATCGCAAGAATTTGCGGCGGAGCTAAGGTTTTTTTCTAATGAAGAGACATTTCTTATATTGACAGCGATTGGTAGATAGCTTATAGTAATGAAAATATTTAATTCCGAGTTAACTTATTGGAATAATGAATGTAACATCTTTTTAGGTCTAACTGGAGGGGCACTGCGATGAATATTGAGAATATTGAAGCGTTCGTGTATGTCATCCATTATGGCAGCTTTAACAAGGCGTCGGAAGTATTATTCCTTTCCCAGCCTTCGGTAACAGCTAGAATTCAATCGTTAGAACGGGAATTGGATTGTCAGCTCTTTGATCGAATTGGCAAGCAAGTACATTTAACGGAAGATGGCAGGAAGTTTCTTCCTTACGCGCAGCAATTACTGCAAACATTTCAGAAGGGTAAAATCCATCTTAAGCAGAAAAAGGCGCTGCCTAATGAGCTGCGAATCGGCTGTACGGTATCTGTATCTAACTACATGATGCCAGCAATCATCCCTAAGATGAAGCATAAATACCCGGAAATCAATTTTAAACTAATGACAGGAATAACGGATGATCTCGTCAACAAAGTTCTGAACCGAGATGTGGATATCAGCTTTGTGCGGGGAGTCACTCATCCAAGTCTTTTGTCAGCAAAATTTTATGAAGATCCTATTCGACTCTATGTCTATGAAGGGCATCCTTTTATTGGGAAAGAAAACTTAACGATCCAAGATATCGGACGTCAGGCTCTTATTTTCTTTGAGTGCGGCTCGCTAGACTGGATGCGGATTCACCGTGTATTTGATAGTTTGAAGGAGTCGCCAAACATCCAGATCCAGACGGATAACTCCGAAACAGCCAAGAAGCTCGTTCTACAGCGGGCGGGTATCGCTTTCTTGCCTGGGCTTAGCGCCAGTCAGGAAGTTAAGGACAATAAGCTATTTCCAATTGACTTCCCAGAGACAGCGGGCATTGCCTTACAGACGAACTTGATTACGCTAAATGGGGAAAATACGTTATTTTTCAACAGTATTTTGGATATTTGCAAAGGATTATGGGGCCGAACGAAAGGGTAATATCAGATTCTTATATATGCTTATAGAAAAACTCTATTATCCAGTTGTGAAACTTGATGATAAATTAGTGCTAATATTAATTCATACAAAACAAGTAGGAATTATAAGTTTTATTATTGTAACCGAAAAAATGGAGGGTATACACAGATGAGAAAATTAACAATCCTTGGAACAACACTAACTTTGGCTTTGGTAGCAGCAGGCTGCGGGGCGAAAAATACTGAAACGATCGCATCACCGAGGGCAGCCGCTGAAGGTACTAAGGCTGCTGCTGCAACTGCTGGGGCGGAGCCTGTCAAAGTGAAGAAGATTATTGTAGGAACGGGCACACAATTTCCGAACGTAGCTTTTCTTGATAAAGACGGTAAGCTTACCGGTTATGATATCGAGCTTGTCAAAGAACTGGATAAACGCCTTCCTGAGTATGAGTTTGAATTCAAAACGATGGATTTCGCTAACCTGCTCCTCAGCTTGGAAACGAACAAAATTGACTTTGTTGCCCACGAAATCGAGAAGAACAAGGAAAGAGAGCAAAAATACCTGTTCAACAACGAGCCTTATGCCTACTGGAAAACAAAAGTTATCGTGGCTAAAGACAATACCAACATTAAATCGATTGATGACTTAAAAGGTAAAAAAGCGTTAACGACAGCGACTAGTGCCGAAGCTACGCTATTAGAAAATTATAATAAAGCAAACGATAACGCGATCAAAATTGTTTACCAAAACGGTGCTGCCAACGACTTGGTTAGTCAGCTTACAACAGGACGTGCGGACGGAGCACTCGGAGCGGATTTCTTACTGCCGCTGGTCGACCCGCAAACCAAATTAAAAGCAGTGGGTCCGATTATTGAAGAAGCTGAGGTTCGTTTCCTCTTCCGTAAAAATGATAAAGACGGGCAAGCTCTTGCGGATAAAATCGACGTGGCGTTGAAGGCAGTGAAAGCAGATGGAACGCTTTCCAAACTTAGCATTCAATGGCTGGGCGGAGACTATACGAAAAAAGATTAATGCAGCTTTGAGTAAGAACGGTACAGAAAGGTGAGATCGTCCGAATGGAACAACAATTTGAAATCACCTATGTCTTTGATTTTTTGCCCAAACTAGTATCATACCTGCATATCACATTGTTTATTGTAGCTTGCTCTATGCTGTTGGGTGTGTTAATCGGATTCCTCATAGCCCTGCCAAGGCTGTATGAGGTTCCGGTCTTAAGAAGGATATCCCAAATCTATGTGTCATTTTTCCGGGGGACGCCGATCCTCATACAGTTGTTCCTCATCTATTATGGACTTCCCGAGATATTGAAGCTCGTTAATGTCGATGTCTCCAAAGCCCCCGTCCTGACCTTCGTCATTCTGACTTTTGGGCTGCATGGAGGTGCTTATATCTCTGAAGTCATTCGGGCAGCCGTGAAAGCTGTGGATCGAGGGCAAATTGAGGCTGCCTATTCGATAGGTATGACAGGGTTCCAAGCCTTTACACGTATCATCATGCCACAAGCGCTTGCCATATCGATACCGAACTTTGCGAATCTGCTTATCGCCAATTTGAAGGATACTTCGTTAGCCTTTTCGTTAGGCGCGATGGAATTGATGGGGAAAGCCCAGACGCTTGGTGCGGCAACTCAGCATTTTATTGAAACGTACATTTGTTTATCACTTATCTACTTTGTCATTTGTTACGGGTTAGAGAAGATGTTCTTGGATATCGAGAAAAGACTGCTGCGGCATGAACAATCCATTGTTCAACGTGATTCAAAGTTTACATTTAGGCGATTGTTTAAGACACCTTGGGCAGCGTCCGCTCAAACGGATAAAGGAGGGTATCAATCATGAAACTCGATCTAGGGTTTATCGGTTCCGCCTTTATTCAACTGCTTTCTGCTTTGCCCATTACGCTGCTAATTACGTTTGTATCGGTTTTCTTTGGATTTCTGATTGGATCCGCAGTGGCGATCATCCGAATATACCGCGTACCTGTTATCCATTACATCGCAAGCGGCTATGTGACGTTCATCCGAGGAACACCGATGCTCATGCACTTGCTGCTCATTTATTTCGGATTGCCTGTGATTATTGATTCTTTGGCAGCAGCCCTCGGTTGGAGTTTCCGATCGACTTCTATTCCAATGATCGGTTTTGCCTTTCTTTCCTTCTCGATTACAGCAGGAGCTTATTTGGCTGAGGTAGTTAGATCAGGCATTCTAGCTGTGAATAAGGGGCAAATCGAAGCTGCCTATTCGATCGGCATGACAACACCGCAAGCGTTAATGCGCATCGTGCTTCCTCAGGCATTGGCTGTTAGCTTGCCTAACTTATCCAATTCGTTCATTGGTATGCTTCACGGTTCTACACTGGCTTTCACGGTATCCGTTGTTGAAATTAATGCCAAAGCGCAAATCGTTGCTACGACAAATTGGAAATTCTTTGAATCCTATATTGCCGCGGCTTTCCTGTTTTGGGGAGTGACGATTCTGATCGAGAAGATAACGGAGCTGCTGGAGAAACGAATAAATATTTATAACCGAGGTGGTGTACGATGATCAAAATGGCGAATATCACCAAAGCATTCGGCAAGCATGAGGTGCTGAAAGGTATCAATTTGACGGTGAAAAAAGGAGAAGTCGTCTGTATCCTTGGCCCAAGCGGTTCAGGCAAAACGACGCTGCTTCGCTGCATCAATTACTTGGAGAAGCCGAATCAAGGTGAGGTAACGATTGGGGATTTCACCATCAATTGCAAGCGCCCGAGCAAACAGGATATTCACACGCTGCGCAAGAAAACGGCGATGGTATTTCAACATTACAATTTATTTAAACATAAAACGGTGCTGGAAAATGTGATGGAAGGCCTTGTCATTGTACAGAAGCAATCCAAAGAAACTGCACGGCAAACGAGCATTCAAATGCTGGAGAAAGTGGGGCTGGGAAGTAAGCTGGACGCTTATCCAAGCCAACTGTCAGGCGGACAGCAGCAGAGGGTGGGCATTGCCCGTGCGCTGGCACTCAATCCAGAAGTGATTTTGTTCGATGAACCAACCTCTGCACTTGATCCTGAGTTGGTTGGTGAGGTGTTGGAGGTTATTCAGAAAATTGCCAAAGAAGGCATTACGATGATCGTTGTTACGCATGAAATGGGCTTTGCTCGTGAAGTTTCTAATCATGTTGTGTTCATGGATCAAGGTGTGATTGTGGAAGAAGGAAGGCCTCAGGATATTTTTAGTGATGCGAAGGAAGAGCGTACGAGACAATTTCTGAAAAGAATTACGCCGGAGTATACGTTTAACATTTAAATTTACAGCGAATACGGAGTGGATATTATGGGGATCAAACTTAGTATTTTGGATCAAAGCGTTATTTTCCCGGGGGAGAATGCGGAAGCCGCTCTGCAGCATACGATTGAGCTTGTGCAATTAGCGGAAAAGCTGGACTATCACCGTTTTTGGGTATCGGAGCATCATGATTCCGATCAATTGGCGGGTTCTTCACCCGAGGTGCTAATTTCTCATTTATTAGCGAAAACTGAGCGCATTCGCATTGGCTCTGGCGGTATCATGCTGCAGCATTACAGTCCATACAAAGTAGCAGAAAACTTTAATGTCCTTGCATCATTAGCACCTGGAAGAGTAGATCTCGGTATCGGAAGGGCACCAGGCGGGCTTCCTCGTTCTACAAAAGCTCTGCAGCAGGGCATCACAGAACCAGCTACGTTATCGGAGAAGCTGAAGGAACTCAAACAATTTGTTCATAATCGATTGGATGCTGATCATCCGCTTACAGGCCTTCGAGTATCTCCGATTCCGACACAACCAGCGGATATCTATCTGCTTGGCGCTACTGCGGCCAGTGCAGAATTAGCTGCTGAATTAGGGCTTCCCTATGTGTTCGCCCAATTCATTAATGGAGATCATGCTGTGGCAGCGGCTGCTTTTGAAGCGTATCACACTGGATTTAATCGAGAACAAGGCGGACAGCCGAAGGCGATTTTGGCTCTGTCCTTAATTGTAGCTGACACAGAAGAAGAGGCCAAAGTGCTGGCTGGCGAATATAAAAATGTCAAAATCCATTTGGAAAACGGCAAAACATTGACGGTTGGAACGCTTGAACAGGCCGAGGAGTATGGACGGCAAACACAAGCTAAATTCACCGTAGAAGAGAAGGAAGCGGAGATTACGAAAGGCACCAAAGAATCCGTCCGCCAAAAGCTGCTGGACATCCAGCAAACGTATGGGGTAGATGAGTTCATCGTTACAACATCGGTGAAAGATTTCGCCAAGCGCTTGCGGTCCTTTGAATTGCTTAGTGAGGCATTCTCGGAGCTGCTTGTGTAGGTAAAACGCCATACGTCAATTGGAGGGGGAATGAGAATGAGCGAGGCGCTATCGGAACAATCACAGTTGGCATTTGAGCAGAAACTGATCGCGATTCGGCGTCATCTGCATCAAAATCCGGAATTATCAAACGAAGAAGTTCAAACAACCGCATCGATCCGAGGCTGGCTGCAGGAAGCGGGCATCCGAGTGGCTAACTTTCCGCTGAAAACAGGTCTTGTCGCGGAGGTTGGAGGTCTGCACGAAGGACCCATTATTGCGCTGCGAGCCGATATTGATGCTTTGCCTGTCCAGGAAGCTACTGGACTGGCTTATGCCTCATTGGTTCCGGGCACCATGCATGCTTGCGGACATGACTTTCATACCGCAGCTATTCTGGGCGCCGCTTTCTTATTAAAGCAGCAAGAGAAGGAGCTGCAGGGCACGGTTCGTTTCATTTTCCAACCGGCAGAGGAGAAAGCGCAAGGAGCGGAGCAGGTCATCAGGAGCGGTGCCTTAGAGGGGGTTCGTGCGGTATTTGGGATGCACAATAAGCCCGATCTTCCTGTGGGCACAATCGGCATTAAACCGGGGCCACTCATGGCTTCTGCAGATGGGTTCGTTGTTGAAGTCGAGGGTAAGGGCACACATGCTGCAGTGCCTGAAGCGGGGATAGATCCCATCGTAACCGGCGCACATATCGTCACAGCACTCCAAGCGATTGTAAGCCGAAATGTGAGTGCGCTGCAAAGCGCTGTGATAAGCGTCACCAAGATACACAGTGGAACCGCTTGGAATGTCATTCCGGATAAAGCTGTCTTAGATGGAACGGTGAGGACATTCAATGAGGAGGTTCGAACCACGGTTCTGAACAGGTTCGATCAAGTGGTTCATGGTGTAGCGGCTGCTTATGGGACGAAGGCAACTGTACGATGGATCAAGGGTCCTCCAGCCGTGCAGAACGATGCGGGGTTAGCGGAATTAGCAACCCGAGCTGCGGATATTGCAGGCTTGCAAGTCATCACGCCTACACCATCTCTAGCAGGGGAAGACTTCGCTTTCTATCAGAAGAAGGTGCCAGGTATCTTCTTCTTCATGGGCACATCGGGTACGCAGGAATGGCACCATCCCGCCTTTGATCTCGATGAGCGCGCGCTGCCGATCAGCGCCAACTATTTTGCCATATTAGCGGAGCAAGCTCTCAAGCAAATAAGCTCCAAATTCGAAGTGGAGGTATCAGGATGAGTCAACTTGTAATCGATATTGGGCCTTATATAGATACTAATAAACAGTTAAGATCAGCGATTGAAGGTCTTACCGATGAGCAGTTGAGATGGAAGGAGAGCGCGGATAAATGGAGTGTGACGGAAGTTTTGTCCCATTTGACGGATCATAACATCGTTGTTTCCTTTCGCATTCGCGAGATCATTTCTGGCTCCACGGTTCAACTGCCTGCCTTTGGGCAAGATGCTTGGGTAAGTAGTGCCAAGGCGAATGAAGGCGCAGCCGTTGATATTTTGGATGCCTTCCAAGCGCTGTTGACGTATAACAGCCTATTATTGCGAAGATTATCCCCACAAGACTGGGAGAAAACGGGTGTTAACTTCAAAGGACAGACGTTAGCATTAACGGATGTCGTTCAATCTTTCACCGCACATGTGCAAGTGCATCTTGCCCAAATAGAGCGGATTAAACAAGCTAGGCAAGCCGCCATATAAAACCGATTAAACCTATTGTGATAGAAAGAGGTGTGGGGGAAATGAGTACAAATAGGATTCGGATTCGTGAAGCTCGTACGGAAGACCGTGAGGTGATCAGGCAGCTTCTTATTGATGCCTACAGTCAGTACGAAGCAGTTCTTCCTCCCGAAGGATGGCAGCAGTACAGAGACAACATTCTTGCCTCTGTAGATGGCGACGCTCCCTCTGCACGACTAATTGCCGAAATCAATGGGGAAATCGTGGGCAGCTCCCTCTTGTTCCTGTCTTCTCAGGTTGCCTATGGACTTCCTGAATTGGATATCCATACTCCCATTATTCGATTATTAGCTGTTTCTCCGCAAGCTAGAGGCAAGGGAATCGCTACGGAGCTAATTAAAGAAAGCGCCCGGCGAGCTTTGGAATTGGGTGCTTCTACGCTGCATCTGCACACTTCCGATATGATGGAATCTGCCGTGAAGCTTTATGAGCGTTTAGGCTTCGAACGGGCATTTGATAAGGACATTTTAAAGGGTGAAAACGTCGTAAAAAGCTACCGCTTGCAGTTGAAAGAAGCAGCGATTCTTCAATAATAATCATAAGGACGTGATGACGATGTCAAAACAAAAGCAACTGAAGCTTGGAGCAATCATTCATGGTGTTGGTGGAAACATATCAGGATGGCGCCATCCCGATGCGATTACTGATGCGAGCGTCAATTTTGGCTTTTATAAACAGCAGGCTCAGAAGGCTGAAGCCGGTAAATTCGATCTGGTTTTTATTGCGGACGGTTTGTACATTACCGAGAAATCCATCCCTCACTTTTTGAATCGGTTTGAACCGATTACAATTCTTTCGGCGCTGGCTGCTGTAACGTCCAATATCGGTCTTGTTGGTACACTTTCGACCTCCTACAGCGAGCCCTTTACAGTATCCAGACAATTCGGCTCGATTGATCTGATCAGTGATGGGCGTGCAGGCTGGAACATCGTAACTTCACCGCTAGAAGGATCGGCTAGAAATTATAGCAAAGACCAGCACCCTACACATCCAGAACGATATCGAATCGCAAATGAATTCTTAGAAGTAGCGCGTGGACTTTGGGATTCCTGGGAAGACGATGCTTTCGTCCGGGATAAAGAAAGCGGCGTATTCTTTGATCCGAGCAAACTGCATACGTTGAACCACAAAGGGGAGTTTTTCTCCGTACAGGGACCACTCAATATTGCTCGTTCGAAGCAAGGTCAGCCGGTTATCTTCCAGGCAGGAGCTTCTGAGGATGGTCGTGCTTTCGCGGCTAAAGTCGCAGATGCCATATTTGCCGGACACGAAACGATTGAGGAAGCTAAGGCTTATTATCAGGATATTAAAAGCAGAGCGGTAGCTTCTGGCCGTTTAGCCGAAGATCTCGTTATTCTTCCTGGGATTAGCCCGATTATCGGGCGCACAGAAGAAGAAGCAGAAAGCAAATATCAAGAGATTGCTAACTTAGTTACGATTGATAAAGCATTGGATTTTCTTGGGCGCTTCTTTGAGCACCACGATTTCTCTCAATACCCGCTTGATGAACCGTTCCCGGATCTCGGTGATTTCGGCAGCAACAGTTTCCGCAGCGGCACGGATAAAATCAAGCAGACGGCCAAAGAGAAAAATCTCACTTTGAGACAAGTGGCGCTTAGCGTGGCGACCCCGCGCAATGAGTTCACGGGAACACCTGAACAAGTAGCGGATCGTGTCGAACTCTGGTTTAAAGAAGAAGCGGCAGACGGCTTTATTATTGCTGCAGCTCTTCCCAAAGGATTGGACGATTTCGTCGATCTCGTTGTGCCGATCCTGCAAGAGCGCGGTATATACAGGAAAGAGTATGAATCTGACACGCTGCGGGGAAACCTAGGCGTACCGATTCCGGTGAATCGCTACACGAAGGTAGAGGCTACTATTTAAAAATCAATTAGTATTGGTACTCATTTCCAATTTATGTACTTAGTCTTTAACCGCCCGTTTTGGGCGGTTTTATGGCGTTTAGGTTGAATTATTTCCCAAAGCAGCTTCGAAATTCCAATATTTGAAAACAAATGTGTAATCGTATAAACTGTGAACATAGACTATTGTGGAGAAAAATGTAGCCTATAGTCAAAATGTGTTACTAAATCATATAGGTGGTGCTGAAATGAGTACGTTTAAATCATGGTTTTCAAGCGCGAAAACAGGCTTGTCCGAGCAAGTCAAAAAATTTCAAAACAAAGATTTTCTGGATGCCGTTGTAGCAGGTTGTGCGATTGTAGCGGCCGCTGATGGCAGTATTGGTAATTCAGAAAAAGAAAAGATGATTGGTTACATCAGCCGTAGCGAAGAGCTTAAAGTTTTTGATGTAAGTAATGTCATCGCTCGCTTTAACCATTTTGCTGGCAACTTTGAATTCTCAGCCATTGTAGGCAAGCAAGAGGCGCTTAAAGTTATTTCCAAGTTCAACAATAAGCCTGAAGTTGGACGAATCATCATTGCGGTATGCTGCGCAATTGGTGCTGCAGACGGAGATTTTGATGATCAAGAGAAGAAGGTTGTCAAAGATATTTGTAACGCGCTGAACCTCAATCCTAGCGAATTTAGTCTTTGATCGTCGATTTACAAAACATTTAATCGGAAAAATGAAACGTGTTCGAACTTCATCCGTATCAAATGAAAGAGTGTACGAATACAGGATATGAAGGGAGGTGACCTCGTTGACAATTAGTTTGGTCAAAGGTCAAAAAATTGATTTAACAAAAGGTAATGCGGGTCTTTCCAAAGTTGTAGTTGGACTAGGTTGGGATCCTGCAGTTGTGGAGAAGAAAGGTTTCTTCGGATCCAAAAAAACAGCTGTTGAAATTGATTGCGACGCTTCCGTCATCTTATTAGATGAGAATGGAAAATTGACTAAAGAGAAGAATGTTGTTTTCTTCGCTAACTTGCAAAGCCCTGATGGTTCAGTGGTTCACTCCGGTGATAACCGCACAGGGGAAGGCGATGGCGATGATGAGCAAGTATCTGTTAATTTAGGACAAGTTCCTGCGGATGTTAGTAAGATCGTTTTCGTTGTTAATATTTACGACTGCGTGAATAGAAAACAAGATTTTGGTCTCGTTCAATCCGCCTATATCCGGTTAGTGAATGATTCGAATAACCAAGAATTGATTAAGTTTAATCTAACCGATGATTATTCAGGTAAAACATCCCTGATTGTTGGTGAACTTTATCGTCATAGCGGCGAATGGAAATTCAACGCGATTGGTGAAGGCAGCACGGATACAACGGTTGGACAATTGGTTAAACGTTATCAATAATAGCAACACCAAATCCCCTATAAAGCGAGGTCATATTCAATGGCAATTTCACTATCCAAAGGTCAAAAAGTAGATTTAACTAAAACAAACCCAGGTCTAACTAAAGTTGTTGTTGGTCTAGGTTGGGACACGAACAAATATGATGGCGGTAAAGATTTCGATCTAGACGCTTCCATTTTCGCTGTTAATGCTTCTGGTAAAGTAGGATCTGAATCTGATTTCATCTTCTACAACAACCCGAAGAATGCCAACGGTTCAATCGTACATAATGGCGACAACCGTACAGGTGCTGGCGATGGTGACGATGAGCAAGTAAGCGTTGATCTAAGTGCAGTTCCAGCTGAAACAGAGAAAATTGCTTTCTGCATCACAATTCATGATGCTGAAGCAAGAGCGCAAAACTTTGGACAAGTTTCCAATGCTTACGTTCGTATTCTTAACGAAGGTTCAGGCGCAGAATTGATCCGTTTTGATCTTGGAGAAGATTTCTCCATTGAAACAGGCGTAGTTATCGGTGAATTGTACCGTAACTCTGGCGAATGGAAATTCAGCGCAATCGGTAGCGGCTACAAAGACGGTCTTGCAGGATTAGCTCGCGATTACGGCTTGCAAACTTCCTAAGATTTTACTTATAATGCTAGTTTTCTTGCGAAAACTCTAAGGAGATGCAGCAATGACAATCAGCTTGTCAAAAGGTCAAAGAATTGACTTAACGAAGACGAACCCTGGCCTAAGTAAGGCGATTATCGGATTAGGTTGGGATACGAACAAATATAGTGGTGGGCATTCATTCGATTTGGATGCGTCAGCCTTTCTTCTTCATGCTGAAGGTAAAGCTAAAGGGCTTGAGGACTTCATTTTTTACAACAACTTAGTTGGTGTCAATGGTTGTGTTGAGCATACCGGCGATAATCGTACAGGTGATGGCGATGGGGATGACGAGCAAATCAAAGTTGATTTCTCCAAAATCCCTGCGCATATTCACCGAGTAGGAATAGCTGTTACGATTCATGATGGATCGAATCGCAACCAAAATTTCGGACAAGTATCGAATGCGTTCGTTCGCCTTGTTGATGAGGTAACGAATCGGGAGATTTTACGTTATGACTTGGGCGAGGACTTTTCTGTAGAAACTGCCGTTGTCATTTGTGAATTGTACCGAGATAGCCAAGGTCAAGAATGGAAGTTCCAAGCTGTGGGAAGTGGTTTTCAAGGTGGTCTCCAAGCCCTTTGTAAAAACTATGGACTTGATGCTCAGTAAATTCAGAAACAGGTGGGGTGGTGCGCGTAAGGCATCACCCTTCAATTATTAGTACGGAAGGGACAGCCCTTATGCATATATCTCTTGTTAAAGGCCAAAAGACGGATGTTACAAAAACAAATCCGGGACTCTCACAGATTGGTATTGGACTCGGATGGAACTCTCCTACGAACATAGATCTGGATACTTCAGCATTCTTGTTAGGCGCTAATGGGAAGGTAGATAATGACGAACAGTTGGTATTCTACAACAATCCTACAAAAAGCGGTGTGAATTTCATCGATCAACCCTCTCAAGGGACCGATAAGAAGCAATTTTCTATTCAATTTTCTAACGTTCCAGCTAATGTTGAGAAAGTTGCTATTACACTAACCATCCATGAGGGTGAGAAGCTAAAGCAGCAATTCAGCCAAGTGACACAAGCTTATTTACGGATTTTTCATCCTAGCACAGGGCAAGATATGTTGCGATATGAATTAGGAAATCAATTCTCCGTTGAGACAGCTATTGTTGTAGGGGAACTATATAGATACGGCACAGAATGGAAATTCAGTGCGATTGGATCTGGCTTTTCCGGTGGGCTGAAAGCGCTGTGCGGAAATTTCGGAATTGAGGTTAAGGATGAACCTACACCTAACCCTGTACCTAATCCGACACCGACGCCTCCCCCAGTTCCAACTCCGGCGCAAGCGAGTAAACCTCCTCTTATCCCTCCAGCTCCAATTAATCTGAATAAGATTGAATTGAAGAAAAAGGGCGATCGCATTAGTCTTGCGAAGAAGACAACAGGTAATCTCGGGGAAATTGTCATTAATTTAAACTGGAATCAGAAGAAGAAACCTGGTGGATTTTTCGGTAAAAGTAAAGGGATCGATCTGGATCTAGCTTGTTTATATGAATTAAAGAACGGTGAGAAGGGCGTTATTCAAGCGCTTGGCAACCGATTCGGTTCACTCCACAGAGAGCCGTATATTGCACTAGACGGTGATGACCGTACTGGCTCGGTAACAACAGGAGAGAACATTCGAATTAATGGAAATAAGCTCTCTGAATTTGAACGCATTCTAATTTTCACCTTCATTTACGAAGGTGCAACCACGTGGTCTGAAGCAGATGGCGTAGTGTCCATCAAACAGGATGGCGGACCCGACATCGAAGTGAAATTGAACGAACACGATAATCGTCAGGGCATGTGTGCCATTGCGTTAATTCGTAACCAAAACAATGAAACTTTTAGCATTGAGCGGCTTGTTCAATATTTCTCCGGACATAAGGCGCTAGATGAAGCCTTTGGATGGGGAATGAGATGGGTTGCAGGAAATAAGTAAATAATTAGCGAAATATACAGGAGGGTCAAGGCATGTCAGATTTTTTTCAAAGTTTTATCAACAACTTCCTTAACTTTTTCGACTGGGAAGTGCTTTCAACAACACTTTCTGATCCAGTTAACTGGGGAATTATCGGGACATTAGTTATCTTAGAGGGTCTTTTATCCGCTGATAACGCATTGGTACTGGCAGTAATGGTAAAGCATTTACCGAAGGAGCAGCAGAAAAAAGCTTTATTCTACGGACTCCTAGGTGCCTACATTTTCAGGTTCATAGCTATTGGAGTAGGTACGTTCCTTGTTCAAATTACTTGGATTAAAGTGCTCGGCGGCGCCTATCTCCTTTGGATTGCCATCAGTAATCTTTTCTTCAAGAAGAAGGAAGAGGAAGGGGAGGTTCAGAATAAAGGACTTTCCTTCTGGCGTACTGTTCTTGCTGTAGAAGTCATGGATATTGCTTTTAGTGTCGATAGCGTACTGGCTGCCTTTGGTGTAAGTGACCAGGTTTGGGTATTGTTCCTTGGAGGCATCATAGGTGTACTTATGATGAGAGGCGTGGCGCAAATCTTCTTAAAGCTCATTGACAAGATTCCAGAGTTGGAGAAAGCTGCCTTCATCCTTATTATCATTATTGGTCTTAAGATGATTGCAGGCGCATTCGGTGTCCATATTTCACATGTTCTTTTCTTCTCAACGCTTATAGTCATATTTGGAGGCACGATTGTTCTTAGCTTGCTTCGCAAAAAGGACAAGCAGAAATCAGCTAGCTAATAATACCGTCTATACAATGACAATCCCTCCTTTACGGGGGGATTGTTTCTTAAACGAAAGAGGGAGGAATCGGGATTGAGATATTTTAATTATTTAACAGCGGATGAAGAGAAAGCTCTATTTTATTTACCTCCGACTTCCTTCCATAATCATTCGCGCAAAGAAATCCTAGCTTATTCCATTGGTGCTGCACTTTATATGCCTGCTACACGTCACACGTTTGCGGAAGATATCGCTTTTGGTAAAATTGAAGGTCTTGTTTCTGTTATTCTTGATTTGGAAGATGCCGTTGGTGAAAATGAGGTTCATGCCGCAGAAGAATCCTTGGTGAATCAAATGAATAAGCTAGCCACCTTCATGGAGGTCGGAATTCTTCATACGGATAATCTTCCGCTTTTATTCGTACGAGTAAGAAGTGTGAATCAGTTAAATTACTTGATCGAAAGATTAGAAGAGAACGTAGCCCTTTTAACGGGATTTGTATTCCCGAAATTTACTGCAGACAATGGAGCGGCTTATTTTGAAATACTAGAAAATTATAATGATGAGAAACCGTCTTCTGCCCCCATGCTTTATGGTCTGCCAATTCTAGAGTCTGGCCCTGTGATTTATAAGGAAAGCCGTACCCATACACTTCAAACAATTAAAGAGATTCTAGAGAAGTATAAGAACTTGGTCCTCAATGTAAGAATTGGCGCTACGGATTTCTCGAGCCTATTTGGTTTGAGACGCAGCCCAGACATGACCATTTATGACATAACGCCAATTCGAGATTGTGTAGCTGACATTATTAATATATTTGGGCGTGTTGACGCCTCTTACGTTATTTCCGGGCCTGTATGGGAATATTTCCCTCAAAAGGGATTGGTTCGCGAAGTGATTATGGATAAAGAGAACGGCATGATTGGCAAGACGATTATTCATCCTACTCATATTAAACCCGTTCAATCGCTATACGCGGTGACTCATGAAGAGTATACGGATGCAACAAGCATTATTACGAACAATAATGGCGATCATGGCGTTATTAAGAGCGCATATGCCAATAAAATGAATGAAATCAAACCTCATTTAAGCTGGGCTAGACGTATTCTCTTACGATCACAAATTTATGGGGTGCTGCATGAACAACAAGAATATGACGGATTATTGCTCAAGCATAATCGAGCATACGTATAAGATCGCAGGTGATTTAGAGCTTCAAGTGACATTGACCTCTAATCCCTTTGAGATTCCCCTCGACTCTCTGTTCGCCATGGCGGCAAGAATCAATAAGAAACGATCGTTTCTGTTTGTTAGCAAAGTGCTGGGGAAACATATCCCTGTGAATCCGTATTCCTCCTTATTAAGCGGAGCTTCACTGGCATTACTCTTGCAACAAGCTTTAAAAGGTACTATGCCGCAGCAGTTAATCCCTCAAGCCATTCAGGGCATTATTGATCCTTCTCAGGCCGAGGCGGCCTATAAAGAAATTATGTCCTATCGTTTAAGCTTGCCGCAATCTGTTGCTTTTATAGGGTTTGCTGAAACTGCCACAGCTATTGGACATGCCGTTTATGAAACCTTTGGTCAGGGTGGCAGCTATATTCATACCACGCGTGAAGTGATCGAAGGATCGGCATCCATCATTAATTTCAGTGAGGAGCATTCCCATGCGGTAGCACATTATTGTTACGCGAATGATCCTGAGATGCTTACACATCCTGAGATTGTAGTCCTTGTTGATGATGAAATTACGACAGGTAAGACCTCTTTAAACATTATTCGAGATATGCAGGGGAAATTTCCGAAGAAAACCTACTACATCCTTGCTCTGCTTGATTGGAGAACCCCAGAGGATCAGCAGCAGTTTCTGAAGCTAGAGCTGGAGCTAGGTATCTCCATCCACGTGCTTTCCTTAGTCAAAGGTGAGGTAAAAGTAACGGGTTCATCTGAAAGTTTAACCCCCCAAGTGCCTGTCCTTCCTATTCCAAATCAAATGGGACCCATTCACTTCACGTATATAGATCATCTATTCGCTCATGCTCCTTACGTGAGCCAACATCCTTATTTACAGCATAGTGGAAGATTTGGTCTTACGCCGGATGAAAGCGAACAATCCGATCATTCAATATCTCAAGCCGCCAAGCAGTTGAAACTTACTCGTATAGGTAAGAAGACGTTGTGCATAGGCACAGGTGAGTTTATGTATATCCCCATGCGAATAGCCGCTGAAATGGGAGAAGGTGTGTCTTACCAATCGACGACGAGGAGTCCAATTCATACCATTGATACAGAGGATTACGCAGTCAAGGTAGGCTATCCGTACTCATCTCCGGAGGATCCCGACGTAACTCATTTCTTATACAATGTTCCAGTAGGAGAGTATGACGATCTCTATTTATTTATGGAACGAGAAGCAGATCCAGCTTCGATGCAGCCATTGCTTCAAATTCTTCAAACGCGAGGGCTGAAACAGATTCATATTGTCATTTTCTCTCCTCAAACGGTTGAATGGAAGGAGAATGAAACATGGAAGATTGGCGAGTTAGACCAATAGAGGAGCCAATGCATTTGGGCAGCTATCCAGCTTCCGATGTGACATTCCTGCTAAAGGATTTGAGCGAGGTTAAGCTGGAAAAGTCGATGGATGCGAGAGAACTAGCTATTCAATCGGGTACTCATTATTCAGAAATGCTACCGCAAGAGCATCTACCAACGTCTGATTATTTAAAATTGTACCGAGAGACGCTGCAGATGTCAGCCAAGAAAGTAGCATTAGCAGTCGGTACTACGGCAGAGCTTATTCGAAATAAAAAAGGACCGAATACGGTGCTGGTCTCTCTTGCGAGAGCGGGCACGCCGGTCGGTATTCTAATAAGACGTTACCTGCAAGAGATGTATCAGTTGGACTTGCCTCACTACAGCATCTCGATTATTCGGGGTAAAGGGATTGACGAGAACGCTTTGTTTTATATCCTGCAAAAGCATCCAGACGCGAATCTACAATTCGTCGACGGGTGGACCGGCAAGGGAGCAATCCGTAAAGTACTTATAGAGGCATGCAGTAAGCTGGAAAGAGATTACGGGATCAAGCTGAACGATGATCTTGCTGTGCTCGCTGATCCTGGTCATTGCACGGATATGTTTGGAACGAGAGAGGATTTCTTGATTCCGAGTGCATGTTTGAATGCTGTGGTATCCGGTTTAATGAGTCGAACGGTGCTGCGCGAGGATCTCATTGGGCAGAATGACTTTCATGGTTCCAAATACTATAAAGAGTGGTTGGACCAGGATCTCTCCAATCATTTTATTGCGGAGATTGTGCCCTTTTTTGATGAGGTAGTGAAAGAGGCACAGCAAAGTGCCAGGGAACTACTCCAGCATCCTCCAGCGATTTCATGGAAGGGATTGCGAGATATCCAAGCGATTCAGAACGAGTATCAGATTGCGGATATCAACTTGATTAAACCCGGTGTTGGAGAAACGACCCGCGTACTGCTCCGTAGAGTGCCGTGGCGGATATTAGTAGACCGATTAGATAATCCGAATATACGTCATATCCTCCTTTTAGCTGAAGCTAGGGAAGTACCTATAGAAGTGTACCCAGGTCTCACTTATTCCTGTTGTGGTATTATAAAATCCGTGAAAGGAGATGCCGAATGATATTTGCAAGCGATTTAGATCAAACGTTAATCTATTCACAGCCTTTAGAGCGTGCTGAAGAATTAGGCAATCGGATTATTACAGCAGAGCTTATTGACGGTAAAGTGAGATCGTATATGTCCTCAAGTTCCTACCAGCTGCTTCAAAAGTTGATGACTGAGCTCATTTTCATCCCGGTTACGACACGAACCATGCAGCAGTACAATCGTATACATTTAATTAGTCAAATGTTGAAGCCCACCTATGCAATTACGAGCAACGGCGGGAATATTCTGATAGATGGACATCCGGACCTAGAATGGCAAGCCTCTATAGTTGCTCGCGTTAGTGAATCAAGTGAGCATGTGCAGGATGTCAGGAAATTGCTAGATCGTGTCCTTAATCAGGAGTGGGTCATCAGTTCTAGCTATTGCGACGAGCTATTTTTTTCTCATATCATTGACCGGGCAAAGATGCCGCTAGAGGAAGTTACTCAGATGAGTGAAGAACTTCAGCGCATGGGCTGGAGCACTTCCATTCAAGGAAGAAAGGTCTATGTCGTTCCCCAAGTTGTTAATAAAAGAGATGCTGTTCAGCATCTAAAACAATTAACAGAGGAGCGCCAAGTTATAGCATCTGGTGATTCCTTATTGGATCAGATCTTGATTGATTTTGCTGATTTCTCTATAGTCCCTAGGCACGGAGAATTATTTCGACAAGAGCAGCTTCAATCGACGGGGAACTATTCATTTACCGAGGAATCCGGGATTTTCGCTACGGACGAAATACTTAAGTATGTTGAATCCGTAAACATAGAGCAAACGAATCTATTTGTCATAAAGGAGTCCTCATGAAAAAAGTATGGTTTAACCGTTGGTTTTCAGTAGCCTATCATTATATGAATAGCATTCGCAATAATGAAGATGGCGTCCAATTCAAAATGTATGCTACTCACCCAGACCGTACCCACATGGCTCTACAGGCGGCTGATTACGCGGATACCGAACCTGTTTTAGGTGATGATGATTATGTGGAGTTTGCCCTAGATTTCTGCAAAAAGCATGGCATTGATGTATTCATTCCCAGATTACATATGTACGCAATTGCGAAGCATATTGATTTGTTCGAAAAGGTAGGAACGAAAGTAACAGTTTGTCGTGACCTTGAGCTATTAGAGAACTTGCTTGAGAAACAAAAGTTTTATGAAGCCATTAGGGAAACGAACATTATTTCAATCCCTGACTATCATGTGGTGAATACGGCAGATGAATTTATTACAGCCTATGAGGCGCTCGTAAGCGCAGGTCACCAGGTTTGTATGAAGCCAACGAATGCCGAGGGCGGTATGGGCTTCAGGATCATCAGCAATGGGCGGGATACATTAAGTGACCTGTTCGGCACAGTTACACCATATCTCTCTACGGAACAGGTATACAAGACCTTATCATCCGTAGACCGTTTCGAGGACCTGATGGTGATGGAATTATTAAATGGCTTTGAGTACAGCATTGATTGCTTAGCATCGGCTTCTGGGGAATTACTTGCCGCTGTGCCGCGTCGTAAAGCTGACGGACGGCTAAGGCTGCTTGAGGAAGTGCCTGAGCTGACCGAAATTGCACATCAGGTTGCTGCCACCTACAAGATTCCGTTTAATTACAACATTCAAGTGAAGTACAATCAGGGTGTGCCTAAATTACTTGAGATTAATCCGAGGATGTCTGGCGGGTTGCATGTGACTTGTCTATCAGGTATTAATTTCCCTTATTTAGCAGTGAAATCCATTTTGGGTGGACATGTGGACAACCAAAAGCCTAATTATGGCATTCTGGCCAGTCATATTGAGAAATACGTTATTATGGATTTAGGCGAATAAAAGGAACCGTGCATCATATCTTTGAATATAGATGAACAAATCTGTCAAAGAAGGTGCACAGGATGATAATAAGCGGGATTATACTTTCTGGAATAATCATTGTGCTCATTGTCGTAGCAAGCGCTGAAAAAGCAGAATATGTGTCTAAATTCATTGAAAAATAGTCATCTATGAAACCTGAAAAGGTTTCTTTTTTTTGTTATGATTTGGTAGAATATAAGAATAGATTTGTGATGCTGGGGAGGGGGCTGTACGTTGCTGGATTTTACATTTGAGATTGTTGACGAGTCGACTATTAATACCAGAATTTTGTATGCTAACGAATGGTTCACTTTCAATATATATGAGAAAGATCATGTTTGGACACTTCATCCCTTTGATGGTATGTTAATACGGAATAAAGATATGTGTCAGCTTGTGATTAATGAGCTGCTCAAAAATAAATATTTTCATGTCATGTGCGCGAAAGAGAATATCCTATTGTCAGAGTTGCGGACGACAGTAGATTTAAGTAATAGAACGAGCATGTCTACACCTAGACCAACTCCTTCACCTAGAGAAGAACAACTGGATGAAGAGCTTCCCGACGATATGAAGTCATTTATGGATTATCATACCTTGGATGAAATAATAGACATGGAGAAACAAATTATTCATAAACGAATGACTTTTTACAAACAAATGTTAGAGGCCATGTTCATGCAAGGGGCAGGACCGGCGGACGAGGAGTTTATTCAGATTCAATCCATTTATGTGATGTGGAAAGGATTGTATGAGAAATTGAATGGGTTAAGCGATCAAGATTTGTCTGGTGGGAAGAAGAGATGGTAGTATAAAGGGAGACTTAAATACCAAAGAGTACAAATTCAAAAAGCCGTAAGGCTTATTTTTTTGCCTATCACTTGATTACAAAGGAGTACCAGATGAGCATTCCCAAAATTGAAACACCAAAAATCCCCAAAGAAATACCAGCCATTACACTGCCGAACGAGGAAATGCAGCCGGAAGATAGCTTTCATACGGGTCTTATAAGTGATTGTATCATTGATAATCAGTCCGCATATAAAGTCGCTTTTGATAAAGTGATATTTCGTAATATCACCTTCACACGGATATCGATGAAAGACATAGAGCTGACAGATGTTATTTTCGAGAAATGCGATCTATCCAACGTTGATTTTGGTGAAGCTACGATCCATCGGACTGAATTTAGAAACTGCAAAATCATGGGCATTGACCTGACAGAAGCAACCGTACGAAACGTCTTATTTCATACATGCTTGGCCGACTATGCAACCTTTCGTATGGCTAACTTCAAGCAGATTGTTTTTCAGGAGTGTTCGCTTTTAAATGCTGATTTCTACGAATCCGCGCTGCAAAAAGTGTATTTTGATAACTGTCAACTGGACCGGGCACAATTCACGGGTGTGAAGCTTGCAGGAATTGATATCAGCAGCTGTGAATTTACAAGTTTAGGTGTGAGTATAGAGGATTTACGCGGCTGCATCATTTCGAGGGGACAAGCCTCTGTTTTTGCAAGTCTTTTCGGACTTATATTGAAGGAATAAGGGGAAAATAATAAAGGAAATTGCTCCGGCAGCCTAGTATATCCGTGAAATGAGGAGTTAACCTTGAAATTCGGCTTTGATATCGATGATACACTTATTAATTTAAGAGAACATGCCTTTCATATTTATAACCATAAGCTTAAGCAAAATATTGGCTTGGACGCGTTCCACGCCTTAACGACGATGGAAATTCACAGTGCCTTCGGTTTGACGAAAGAAGAAGGAGGTAAGCTGTGGTCAAGCCTCCGTGATGACATTTATTATTCTCAGTGTCCTTCTTTTCCCTATGCCGTAGATATCTTGCAGGAATTAGTACATCAAGGTCATGAGGTCTACTATATTACGGCAAGGGCCAAAGAGCATACAGACCGAACGGAAAAATGGTTAATAGCCAACGGTTTCCCGGTGGTTGAGGGACATTTTTATTGTGGGATGAGTGATTCCGAGAAAGTACATATTATTGAAAAACTGAACTTGGATTATTATTTTGATGATAAACCGGCCGTTCTGGAAACCTTGTCTCACCTCCCATTGAACTTATATGTGAAAGATAGATCGTATAATCAGCACTTGGACCTGCCTCGAATTGTATCTTGGGATGAACTCCGAGAAATTATAAAATGAAACAAAGCTGAATTCCTAAATGTTAAGGGGTTCAGCTTTTTTTACTCCTTTAACAAGATTTACAATAAATACAAGTGTAGATAATCATCCAATGACATTCTTACTTTAATGTCAGTCTATATGGGTTAACTTTCCATAAGAGTAGAGGAGATGAACTGATGTTAAAGAAAAATGCTATGATGGTCGTCCTAGTGGCCGTAGTAGGAACAAGTTTACTTGCTGGTCTAGGCGGAGCACCCAAGCCTGCCGCAGCTGCGAGCAACATGGTACCGAATTATGAAGTGAAGCTTCTCCTTAATCCAAGTGCGGTTCTTGGATCAGACTTTAAACTTACAAGCAGCGTAAAGAGTGCATTTGGCATGCCTGATAGCGTGACCAAAATGAACGTCCAGTTCCTGGACACGAACGCCAAGGACATTTATAACAATGTGTGGAGTCCAAGGATTCGTAAGACAGAGGGAGAAAACGACTTCGAACTTACCTACAAAAAGCGCTATGCAGTTATTGGCAACGATATTAATGGTGCCTTAACACTCGCAAACCAACAAGGCTTTGATTCCAGCGATACAGGCTACGAGGCGCAAGTCGAGTGGGGATATCAGAAAAAGACACTAAGTATCACACGTCCAAAGACAGGTACTAAATCAGGCTATAGCGGTATGGATCTCCCAAACCAGACCGATTCCCGCAGTCTTCTGATTAACAATGCACCTGATAAATTTAATAATTGGCTCTACAGTGGTTGGGGGACTAGCAAGCTTTCCTCTTCCCGTGTCTACGGTCCGGTTCTAGCTAAACGTTCAATCGGAACATGGAACGGCCAACAGCTTTATATCGAAGTGTGGCCTATTCTTAACGCAGTTGGTACGGGAACTGAATACGTTGTTGAAGCTTCATTTAAAACAAATAGTGAATCGACAGCATCCAGTAAGCATGATGAACTAATTACCTATCTGCAAAGTAAAGGATGGTTCCTCGCACAAGATTCACTGAAAACACAGCTAATCATGGATCGGTATTAAAAAGCCAAGAACCAAGAACCAAGAACCAAGAACCAGGAAACCAAGTATCCAACCCCCAACCCTCATACCATAAATCCAAACTTGACCACCTTTCAACAAAGGTGGTTTTTCGCTTCCAGTCCACTATGCTCACTATCCCCTTAACTCAGAATGAAAGCAAACATGAATGTAGGAATGTATGCATGTAAGTAAGTAAGTAAGTAAGTAAGTAAGTAAGAAGTATGTATGTATGTATGTATGTATGAACGCATTATCAAGTTGTCGTTCAATTGAAACTAAGTTTTATTTCTATAATTACAAAAAATTGAATAGCCAAATAGAATACTACTGTTTGTCTTATTAGTAGCAAGCGGGTTTGAAGCATAGTTGAACTAAATGGGCAAAAATAGGTATGTTTTTTGAAGAAAGGTTTTGCCGATAACTAAATTCGTCTAAGTACTTTTGCAAATGTTTGGGTCCGAGGCCATGGAAGGTTTTATTTATCCATTTACTAGCTTGTTTAGCGAAAATGAGCAATGGGCGAAGTCGTGTAGGGGTATAAAAACCTGTAACAATTTCAATATTTTGGGTATCAGATTCTATGTGCTGTTGTTGGAAGGCTTTTGTTTCGAAATGAGGAATATGTCTTTCTTTTGGATTCGTAAGAAGTACGTGCTTTATTTTGAGGTAGGTAAATTCATTCCATTCATTAACTGATGAGCCTATGAGAAGAAGGTGCTCTTGCGGGTGTTTGCGAACAGAAGGATTATAAGGACGTCCATAGATAGCCGAATTAATACAAACTGAGCCTGAAAGCGGAGTTTGATTATCGGAGCTATGAATCATAGAACGGATTTTATATAAGATTAGCCAGGCAGTTTTATAAGTAACCTTAATAAGTTTAGAAAGTTCGATTGCGGTCGTACCTTTATTTGTACGGGAGAAAAGAAAAAGAGCCAGCATCCACTTAGTTAGTTCAGTTCGGCTTCCCTCCATAATTGTCCCCGATATAAGAGACGTTTGATGGCGACAGTGACAGCATTCGTAAAGCGGAAGACGACGGGTAGTTGTCACATAAGCATGACTATGTTTACAACGCGGGCAGCTAAAACCTTCAGGCCACTTAGTATGAAAGATATACTCGATGCAAGCACTATCAGTGGAAAAATGATTTTGAAATTGATCAAGTGACATACTTGCAAAATTCATATGCATCTCTCCATTTGAACTAATATAGGAATATATGTTCCTATAAGTAATATACCAAACATATGATCTTATTTCAAGGGAAATGGAAATATTTGATTTGAAAATGAATGATTTTCTAATTTCTGAGTAATGGGGATAGTGTCAATAGAGGTGGTGAAAAGTTGGGTTGGAGACAAGATGAGGTGACGTGGGAAGGAAGATAACAATGAGATGAGATACAGGTACGCAGACAGGACAGGATAGGAAGGGACAAATTGTGCCGCTGAAGGATGGGTGTGAAAAGTAGATGTGGAGTCGATGGGGTGTAGAGATGAGTAAATATGGAATGGATGAGACGCAACTGGAAAGATACTATGGTGATGGGTCGCGGTGTGGACTTGCTGTAGGGAACGTGTCTTCTTTTTCACTCCATGTCCGCATAAGGTAGTACTAATTGATTTGAGTGGCTAGGGGAGGGAATGGGATGCTGCTAAGGCGACGCTGGAGAAGCAGACCTACAGGGAAAACAAACCGCAAAAAGGTGCTGTTGATCGGTCTTCTCATCTTTGTCTTATTTGGCGTGCAGTTTTTTATTTTCGTGGAACGTAATCTTAGACCTCCGCTGATGAATTTGGCAAAAGTACGCATCAAGCAGATAGCAACACAGGCGATTAATAGTGCTATTGCGGATCATGTGGCTGGAAGTACGAGTGCGGAGCAGTTAATTGATTGGAAGATGGATAAAAACGGTAAAATAACAGGCTTCATGCTTAATTATAATGAACATATGCGTATAACTGCGGATACGATTAAAACTGTCCAAGGTGAACTGAAGGATTTGCAAAGTATATCAGAGCATATTCCGGTTGGGCAAGCGATGAATAGTGCTATTCTCTCCTCATTTGGCCCGGATATACCGATTCGGCTTCTGCCAGTTGGTAATGTGAAGGTTGATCTGAATACACGTTCTCAAAATGCGGGAATCAATATGGTTATGTTTGAAGTATATGTTCGTATTATTGCTGAAGTATCTGTGATTATTCCCTTTGATTCCGATACTGAAATTGTTGAAACAGAAATTCCTATTTCATACTCACTCGTGGTTGGGGATGTCCCTACGTATTATTATGATAATAAGGGAAAACCTGTGGGTAGTAATAAGGATGCGGGTCCACCGAGTTTATCGCTGCCTAGCATTCCGAATGCGGGAACTACAACTACACCAAAGGCAGAGGGAGTTTCAACGCAAGAAAGCAATACACAAAAAGAACCGCCCCAATAAGGGAGCGGTTTTATTTTTTCTTTTTCATCCGATCTTCACGTTCCCATTTGCGAAGGGAGGGGTAAGGATCGAAGCTCCATTCGGTTAGCCCATTATCACGATAAAGCCCAAAATGAAGATGTGGTGGGAATTTACCTGATGTTCCGGGCTTACCATAACCAGAACTACCTACCCAGCCTATGGTTTGTCCAGGCTTTACAATATCATTTTCTTTGATTCCTTTTTGATAACCAGAGAGATGGGCGTAGTAATGATAAATATTGTTTACATCTCGAATACCAATCCGCCAGCCTCCGTAGGGATTCCAGCCTTTAATTTCCACAATGCCATAGCAAGTGCTTCGTACTGGAACACCATAACCAGCAAATAAATCTGTTCCTTCATGGGAACGATGCCCGCCCCACCCGCGACTGTCACCCCATGTGCTGCGATAGGAGTAATCCGCGGTCACCGGTAGTGGAAAAGCATGCTCGTAAGCATCGAGGGTACCTAGTGTGGCATAGATTGTAGCGAATTGCTTGATACGTTCAACACTGCGCGAGTTTTGATAATAATTCCACAAGTTAATTTGTAAATTTTCTTCTTGTTGGCCATTATTGCTCATTAGTGTGGCCATAGCTGCTAGTACGTCTAAATCATTGTTTCGATCTGCGATGCCGTCACCTGAACCATCTCGCCCGTAACCATGAAAGAAGGAGATGCTTCTTGGATTCGTATCTTGCTGGTCTGGATTCAATAAGCCGACCCAATCTGCTTCAGGGAAGTAAATGCTGGTAATCCCTTGATGCACGGGTCTTTTTTTCGCGATATTCATGGTTCTTTCGTACTGATCAACTGCGGCAAGGTATGCCCATGGAATGCCTGACAAGATGCTTGTTTTTTCGAATAGCTCTTTCCGCTCAGTGTTTAAGTTCGGGTTAACTTTTGACGGAGCTGCGGCAAATAATTGGTCAGATGCAGCGGCTTGGGATTCAGATCTGCCTGAAAGAGTCCCGGATTCGGTTGCTGATAGGAGGAGGCTAAGAACAAGAACCCGCGACCAAAACGGTCTGCTTTTCATCTCTATCATCCTTCCTGAAATGTTAGTTCTTAGGATGTACTTTTCTACGAATGTTTATCCCTGCATCTTTCGTTGTTATCCGATTTTTGCTATGATGCCTGTAAGAGGTGAGGATAGTGAGTTTTAATCATAGGGATGAGCATGTGGACGATAGTATGCTGTTAATTCAGGCTAATTTGGATGATATGAACCCGGAGTGGGTTTCTTATATAATGGATAAGCTTTTTGAAGTAGGTGCGAACGATGTATTTGTAGTTCCTATCATTATGAAGAAAGGCAGACCAGGGATTATGCTGAATGTGCTGGTTGAAGATGAACGACTCTCTGTTGTAGAGGAAGTGATTTTTAGCGAGACAACGACACTTGGCATCCGGTATATGCACGCTTCCTGTCATAGATTGGCTAGAGAATTCGAGCAAGTGTTAACACGATGGGGACCTTTAACGGTAAAAGTCGGTTATCATCAGGGGGAAATGGTACAATATGCACCAGAGTTCAAAGAATGCGAACAAATTGCTAAGGAGCATAAAGTTCCTTTGAAGCAGGTATATGAGGAAGTTAGGATGCAGTTCATACAGCAAAAACAAAAAAACGTCTCCTCCTGATTCAAAGGAAGAGGCGTTTTTGGCATTTTATAAATGGTTTCCGTGAAGACTCATGTATGGTGCGGGTGTGTATGTGACTGTTCATGTTGGTGGTGATGATGGTCATCATGTGTATGTCCATGTCCATGACCATGACTATGCTCATGTGCAAGGTGCTCGTGGCTTACTTGCCATTTTCCAATATAAGGATCTACTTTACCGACTACGACGCGAAGCACATTAGGTTGATTAGGTAAATCTCTTGTACCTGCACCGTAACCGATGGTATCAACGATCATAGGAGGAAAGCTTTTGGAGAACTCGTCCACGATTCCGGAAATAATTCCGGCACCAGTTGGCGTGGTCATCTCTAGGCTATAGTTAGTTGAAGCAATGGGTAACCCTCGCATCATTTCCAGTGTTGCCGGAGCGGGTACGGGATAAATACCATGATCGATATGTATCGTTCCTGAACCTAGCGGTACTGGAGAGGCAAAGATGCGCTCGACTTGTAGGGAGTCAATGGCTAAGGCTACACCTACGATATCAACAATGGAGTCAATGGCTCCGACTTCGTGGAAGTGTACTTTTTCAACGGGAATGCCATGGATTTTGGCTTCAGCAATACCGATCTTTTCAAAGATAGCTAAGCTGAGAGCTGTTACACGCTCATTGAATCCGGCCTGTTGAATGACTTGTACGATTTCTGAGTAATGACGATGATGTTTTGGTGGATGCTGTGGGTCTAGAATGACATCTAGCTTTAAGGCGGAAATACCGCGTTTAACAACGCGCTTCCATTCCAACATGTACGGCTCTAGCTTGATTTTGGTAAGCTCTTCTTCAATGTAAGCTCGATCTGCTCCCGCATCTACTAAAGCACCAAGGGTCATATCGCCGCTGATTCCTGAGAAGCAGTCTAAATATAAAATGCGCATTGTAGGATCTCACGCTCGTTTCGACATATTTTTGTTGATGAGCCCTGCATAGTAGCCGGCTCCAAAGCCGTTGTCGATGTTCACTACTGAGATTCCTGGTGAGCAGCTATTTAGCATCGACAACAAGGGGGCGATACCTGCAAGATTCGCGCCATAACCGATGCTTGTCGGCACAGCCACGATCGGTTTGGCTACTAGCCCGCCGACGACGCTGGCGAGCGCGCCTTCCATGCCGGCAACGACCACAATCGCGTTTGCACCGCGAATGAGCTCCAGCCGGCGGAAGAGCCGGTGAATGCCTGCTACTCCCACGTCGAATATACGTTCAACGTGGCTGCCTAGGCATTCTGCCGTAAGAGCCGCCTCCTCCGCCACGGGGAGGTCGGAGGTGCCTGCGCACACGACGGCGATATAGCCTTCGTGGACTTTAAGCATGGGTCGCTTAAACCAGGTCAGCGACCTCGCCGTTTCGTGGTAAGTGACACCTTCCACGGCAGCGGTAACATGGGCGGCTTTGGCCGCGTCTACGCGCGTAGCGAGCACGCGGTCGGTGTGCTCCATCAGCCGCCGGAAAATCGCCTCGATCTGCTCGGCGGTCTTGCCTTCCCCGAAAATGACCTCGGGGAAGCCCGTACGCTTCTCGCGATCGATGTCGAGCTGAGCAAATCCAAGATCAAGGTTAGCCGGGCCTGCGGCGCTGCCTTCCTTGATGATTTGCTTTTTGGCTTCTTCTACGTCCAGATCGCCCGCCTGGACGAGCTTTAGGATTTTCTCTAAGTCCATCATAAGGATGCTTCTTTCACCTTGTCTTTCGTCTCCTTGGACAGTACTTCGTTCATGCTGCCCGTGCGGTAACCTTGTAAATCGAGCGTCACGTAAGTGAAGCCAAGCTTGCTGAACTTTTCATAGATCGCATCACGGTGTTCAACGACTTTATGAATCTCATCCGGCATAACCTCGATCCGGGCAATCTTCTCATGGTGACGTACGCGCACCTGATACAATCCAAGCTGGGACAAGAAGTATTCGCCTTCGTCCAGTTGGTCGATTTTCCACTTCTCAATTTGCGTCCCGTAAGGGATACGAGAAGACAAGCAAGCAAAAGACGGTTTATTCCAAGTACTCAATCCTAGCTCTTTGGAAAGCTGTCTGATCTCGTCTTTGGTCATGCCGGACTCCTGCAAAGTACTACGGACGCCTTGCTCGTTCTTGGCTTGTAGACCCGGTCTATAATCACCGAGATCGTCCATGTTTGAGCCATCAAGAATGTAGGGGTACCCTAACTCTTTGGCGAGTTGCTGCAAATGTGAATAAAGTCCCGTTTTGCAATGGTAACAGCGATCAGGATTGTTAGCGACGAAATTCGCGTTCTCTAGTTCCTTGACCTCTGTTTTGTACAGTGGGACACCGATTTGTTCTGCTAGTAGGGCGGCGGCATCGAATTCCCGAGAAGGGAATGTTTCGGATGCTGCAGTGACGGCTAAGACTTGATCTCCTAGCTCCTGCTGCGCACGTTTGAGGACGAATGTACTGTCAACCCCTCCGGAGAAGGCGATTAATACTCGGCCCATACCTCTTAAAATTTCTCCAAGCTTGCGGTCTTTCTCTCGTGTTACTTCTTGTATGCTCATGTTTCTTCCCTCCCATACAGCTTTTACGTGATAGGTTAAGCTGTTTTGGCCATCTTGATAAGTGTATCACAACTGACTGGCAAAGTGGATTGTTTTGTCAGTCATTCATGTTATAATAACAAGAACGAGAAACCATATAAAAGGCGGGAATTATAGTGCCTCCAAAGCCATTAGAGAGAAAACCAGACTGGTTAAAAATCAATCTCAAGACAGATGAGAATTTCAAAGAAATAAAGTCAATGATGCGTTCCAAGACGCTGCATACGGTTTGCGAAGAAGCCAAATGCCCAAATATTCATGAGTGCTGGGCCAATCGTACAGCCACTTTTATGATTCTGGGCGATATTTGTACCCGAGCATGCCGATTCTGTGCAGTCAAAACAGGGCTGCCTACCGAGCTGGATCTTGAAGAGCCAGAACGTGTAGCTGATGCCGCTTTACAAATGGGACTGCGTCACTGTGTTGTCACTTCCGTAGCGCGCGATGATTTAGCGGATGGCGGCGCGAAGATATTCGCTGAGACCATCAAAGCGATACGCCGCAAATTGCCAATGTGCACAGTCGAAGTGCTGATCCCCGATTTCTTGGGCCGGGAAGAGTCACTGGCTACGGTTCTTGAGGCTAAGCCTGATATCTTGAACCATAATATGGAGACTGTTGAGCGCATGTCAGACCGCGTCCGCTCGAAGGCGAAATACCGCCGTTCTCTAGAACTGCTGGAGCGTTCGAAGCGTATTGCTCCGAACATCCCAACCAAATCCAGCGTCATGATTGGCGTAGGCGAGGAGTGGGACGAGCTGCTGCAAACGATGGAGGATTTACGCGAAGTTGGCTGCGACATTATGACGATTGGGCAGTACCTGCAGCCGTCTACAACGCATTTGGCTGTAGCCAAGTATTATACGCCTGAACAGTTTGCTATGCTCAAAGAAGAGGGCATGAAGCGTGGCTTTAAGCACGTTGAGTCGGGACCATTGGTACGCAGCTCGTACCATGCCCATGAACAGGTTCAAGCCGCATCGAACGTTTAAATTAACGAACGAATCATAGAAAGGAGAGCTTCCTACCACCATGATTCATATTGCAAATAAAACATACGAGCTTGTAACAGACCATAAGAATGGCTGGAATTTTGAAGTTTTTAAAGAACGCTTTAGCGAAGTATTGGAGCGATACGATTATATTGTCGGCGATTGGGGTTACAGCCAGTTAAGGCTGAGAGGATTTTTTAAAGAAATCCATCCGAAGGCGACAAAGGAATCATCCATCGCCGCTCTTCAAGATTACTTGAATGAGTACTGTAACTTCGGTTGCGCTTATTTCATTATCGAAAAAGTGAATGGAACAAAGCAGCAAGTGCCTTCTGAAGTGATTACAACTACTCTTTAATGTAGTTAAACCAAAAGACGCCTCTCATTCTCCAATGGAGTGAGGGGCGTCTTCTTCTTGTTTATTTCACTTCTAACCCAACAAAAGCTTCCCGAACCCTGTTCCAGAAAGGAAATGGGCGGAACCTGGCAAACTTAACTTTCACGTTAGCTGCTACACGGCAGCGGATAGAAACAACGTCGTTTCGCTGCAAGTATAAGTGATCAAGTGATAAAAGCATATTCTGCTGCGCCTTGGGATAAATGTCACAGTGATGATGCTTCGGTAAAATCATGGAAGAACCGAGTGTGCGGTAGACCCTATTGTTAATCGAGGCAATCTCTGCAATTTGAATCGCTTCGAGCGAAGGGTGGACCATTGCTCCGCCTAAGCTTTTGTTGTAAGCAGTGCTGCCAGCAGGCGAGGAGATACAGATTCCGTCACCGCGGAACATTTCGAACATTTCGTCGTTAACGTGAAGTCGAGCGACTAGTGATACTTCGATTCCTCGTATTGTAAATTCGTTGAGCGCTAGATGCGTCTCGGAGCCCTTTTCTGTCGTAATTTCAATCTCTACGACGGGGTACTGCACAACACGCAGCTCCTCGGGGGTGGTGACGCTGAACATCAATGAAGCTAGATGATCCAGCTCATCTGGTTTCCAATCTGCGAAGAAACCTAAGTGTCCTGTATGGATACCAACGAAAGCGATGTGATCAAGCTGCTGCACATATTTATGAAAAGCTTGCAGCATCGTGCCATCTCCGCCAATAGAAAGGACAATGTCCGGATTTTCTTCATCCCTCGGCATGCCATGCTGTGCGGCGAGTTTGTGGAACCGCTCTGTCAGCCCCTTGGAGATGTCATCGCCTCGTTCAATGACGTTGTATTTCAATTGGTTTCCTCCTAAGAAGTAATCGAGCAATATTTATCAATGTCCTGAAGCATTGATTCAGGTGTATGTCGGAATTCGGCGGCAACCCGATAAGAATCATTACTGAAATTCGTCACCCTAATAATTTCACCATAGGCGGTAATAGGATGGGGATACCCGGGGAGAATGAAGCTGAATTCCAAAAATAAGGGAAAGAAAAGCCGATTCGTCGTAACGAAAGAAAGACCGCTCGCGCTAATATCAAGAAGTTGTCCGGAAAAGGCGACTCCCTTGCTTGCGGATATGCCGCGAATGCCAACAATACGCAGTGTGATCGGTGTTCGAAGGGAGAGCTTAGCTCGGCTGTATTTTCTGTTCTGATGATGATGAATTTCTTCGGGAATGGATAGTGAAAGGTAACATATCGTCTTCTTTAATTCAAGTTGAATTAAATCGACATAGGCGTAATATAAAACTCCACGGTCTTTAAAAGAAAACTCAATGAAAGAAATATGCTCTAATTTGTCGAATGGAAAAATTCCGGATAGCTCTAAACAAACGGTGAATGAAGACTCTCCTATTTTATCTATGGAGAAATTTTCTTCATAGCAAAAAGGCGACCCATCTTTACATTCTCCGACAATGATCAAATGACAATCCGTATTCGGTGCGATATATGCCAATTCCAGTGCCTTATTCCAATCCATAGCATCACCAAGTGGTTAGATTTGCATTCACGAACGCATGCACATACCGTAAGTTCTCTATTCATAATAATTTATAAAAGAAAATAAGAAAAGCCCCAAACGGGGCTTTATCTAGGAATTCACGTATTTACTGCCACGATAATGTGCTGGTCACTAAGGAAAGTTCAAAGGAATGTGCGAAGTTAGATGAGATGGGGCGCACGCGAATAGAGAAGTGAGGCCCATGAATGAGATGCGATGGAATGGTCGCTTTATAGCTCTGCATCTGTTCAATCAGTTCGCCTAAAGGTTCCATTGGAATAATTTTTTGCTCCCAAGTTTCGCCATTTTCCTCATAATAAATGACTTCTACTGCCGTATCTTGCGGCCAAATGGGGCCGAAGTGAACTTGTGTCGTAATTTCCTTCGTTGATGGTTTTATCTCGTTTAACGGCACTTCCGTAGATAATTTGGCAGAGCGGTCATCGATGCCAATGATTTTCACGTGATACCAGTTCGAACGGATGAACTGTTTGTAATCGGCAACTTTTGTTGCAACATCATAGTGATTAGAAACAAAGAGTCGGGCTCGCTGAGCTGTAGGCAAATAGGTGAGTTCTGTGTAGTCTTGCACCATGCGATGCGTGTTATAGACCGGGCTTAGCGATTGAATAGAACGCTTCATGCGGCTGATCCATTGATGCGGGAGTGCTCCTTGATTGTAGTACAGCGGAATAATTTCTTTCTCTAAAATGTGATAGATGGCTTGTGTATTTTCTTTCTCTTGTGCAGCCCAGTCAGCCGCTCCTGTGGAACCGATAGCCCAGCCGTTCGCACCGTTGTAGCCTTCCTCCCACCAGCCATCGAGTACACTAAAATTAAGTACCCCGTTCATGGCGGCCTTTTGACCGCTCGTTCCACTGGCCTCAAGAGGTCTACGGGGGTTATTTAACCATACGTCTACCCCTTGTACGAGGTAACGGGCCATATTCATGTCATAGTTTTCGAGAATAACGATTTTTCCGACGAATTCTTTCATTTGCGAAACGCGATAAATTTCACGGATAAGCTCTTGACCTGGGTAATCTGCAGGGTGAGCCTTACCAGCAAAAATAAATTGTACGGGTCTCTCGGGATCATTGATGATCTTCTTAAGGCGGTACAAATCATTAAAAATGAGATTAGCTCGCTTGTAGGTCGCAAACCTTCTGGCAAATCCAATGGTTAATGCCTTGGGATTCAAATACTGTCTGACTTCCTCAATCCGCTCTTCTGATTCCCCATTGCGCTTGCGCTGCTCGAACAAATTTCGTCTGGCGTAACGAACTAGATCTTCTTTCAGTTGTTGATGCACTTTCCAGATGGACTCGTCTGGAATGACCTCGATTTGCGCCCACTGGTGCTTATTAGCTTGTTCTTCCCGCCATGAACCAGGCAGGAAACGATCAAGCAGTTCTTTCCATTGCGGCGCTGTCCATGTATCCAGATGGACACCATTCGTAATGGAGCTAATGGGAACTTCGCTTGCATCGATATGACCGTGAAATTCTTTGAACATTTCTCGAGATACTTGACCGTGCAGCTTACTGACCCCATTGCGCAGTCCGGCTGTATTCATGGCCAAATGGGTCATATTGAATTGACCCGTATGGTGATCGAGCCCTAGTGCTACAATGTCCTGTTTGTGCCGTGAGAGCTCACTTAGGAGAGGCCCGAGATAGTGTTCCACCATCTCGATGGAGAAGGTATCATGCCCCGCAGGTACAGGCGTATGGGTAGTAAATACAGTGGCTGAGCGAACGGTTTCAACCGCCACATGAAACGGAAGACCTAGATGCAGAAGCTCCTTCAGACGCTCCAACGTGAGGAAAGCCGCGTGCCCTTCGTTAATATGGTACACGTTAGGGTAGATGTTAAGCCGCCGAAGCGCCTTGACGCCTCCAATGCCTAGAACCATTTCCTGTGCAATCCGCGTATCTTGATTGCCCCCATACAGCTGAGCGGTCAGCTCTTTGTCCGCTGGATTGTTGGCTTCATGATCGGCATCCAGCAAAAAGATCGAATTACGACCGACACGTACACGCCAAACCTGTAGGGTGATGGCGCGACCAGGCATATCAATGGAAACGACGAGCTGCTGGCCATTTTGCAGGACGGGTTCGATTGGAAGCTTGGTGAAGTCATAAGGATATAGTTCACTTTGTTGACCACCGGAGGCATCAATTTTCTGCGTGAAATAGCCTTTTTTATAAAGAAGTCCAACACCGATCAAAGGGATACCCAAATCACTTGCAGATTTCGTATGGTCACCAGCTAAGATTCCCAGTCCTCCTGAATAAATCGGCAATGATTCATGAAAGCCGAACTCCGCGGAGAAGTAAGCAATTTGTACATGACCCTGGTCCGGATGCTTCTCCTGAAACCAAGTGGTGCCGTTCATATAAGCATCGAATTTGGCAATTACTTGTTGATAGTTTGCTACAAAATCTTGATTTCCGCTAAGGGCCTCGATCTGTGAATTGTCTAACAGGTGAAGTAAACGAACAGGATTATGGCCGCATTGATCCCATTTTGCAGGATCCATTTGTGCAAAAAGCTGTAAGGCGTCATGGTTCCAACTGAACCATAAGTTGAATGATAACTCAGTTAAACGCTCAATCGTTGGAGGCAAAAGTTTCGTTTCTTGGGGGAAGGCTGCTTGCATATCTGGATGTTCTCTCCCTTTATCATCATGATCGTGGTTACCCATATTATCTTGTTCCACCAACCTTTTCATACACCAGTTTAAGTAAGGAATATGCAGCAAAGAGTCCGACAATGACAGAAAAAGCACCAAGGAAGACCGTTCCGCTAATTGGCAGCATAAGCCTTAAATAGCTAAGAACAGGAGAAGCCGAATCATATTGAGGTAAGAAAACGGATTTGGTTTCACGAAAAATCTGCATAGGCTCCCAAAAAACGAGAACAATAGCAGCTGAGAGCAAGGCATGGATGAAGCGAGCGGTGACAAATGGCAAATAACGCAGATTCGTATGGCTTAATAGGCTAACTATTTGAGCATGAACGGACATGCCGCCCCATGACAAAATGAAAGCGCCGATAGCCACTTTGCTGGAGAGCGCGAGCGACGCTGGAGCATTCCCGGCAGCCTTCGCCCCGAGTGTCACCTCAAACAAACCATTCATTACTGCTTGTGATAACTCATGGGGGAGTCCTGTGATTTGCAGGATGGAGGTTATGAGCAGGTAGATCACATTCATGACTTTAGCTGCTGTTAAGACTTCTAAAACAACAGAGAAGAAGACAACTAATCCACCTACTACGAAAATCAAGCTGAGCGACTGAAGAATGGACTGACTCAGTAGTGTTCCTATGGATCTGCCATCGTTGATTCGAGCGCTGTGCATCGCTTCAAAAGCACGCTTCCAGACCCCGCCTTTGCTCTTAGTCTCCTGCGCTGTAGGCAGGCTCTTCCTGCCGTGAAATCGCATCATTAAACCTATAAGCACGGATCCTCCGTAATGAGCAACAGCCAAGATCATTGCCAAAGAAGCATCGTGGAAGAAGCCTATCGAAACGGCTCCGATTAAGAAAATCGGATCGGAGCTTGTTGTGAACGCAACAAGTCGTTCACCTTCCTCTCGGTTGACAAGCTTCTGCTCCCACAGCTGGGAGGTTAACTTAGCGCCGACCGGGTAACCTGCAGCGAAGCCCATGGCCATTACAAAGCCACCGATGCCAGGGATACGGAAGACGGGACGCATCATTGGATCGAGCAGCATACCGAAGAAATGAACGATACCGAAGCCAAGCATAATTTCGGATATGACGAAGAAAGGGAAAAGTGCGGGAAAGAGCACATCCCACCAAATGGAAACGCCGCGCAAGGCTGCTTGAAGACCGTCATGAGGGAACGCAAGTAAGCATAGAATAATGGCAACAACAACAAAAGCCATGAGTAACGCAGCCGTGAAATTTCGTTTCCGCATGAGATTGGATACCTCCTCCTACTCAACTATATGAACGGGATGGGACATACATGCCGTCCCAAAATACTTAGACTTTGGTACTGTTCATGGTCTGGTTTTATGGTAAAATAGAACTAGTAAAGTCTTATATCCTAGGCAGCGGGAGTGATTCAAATGACAGGTGTCATTGCTGGTTTGGTTGTATGTATGTTCGTATTTGTCATTCGAGAAACGCTCATGCATGCAGGGGATGAGGATTTAGAAAACTATTAAAGTGATTATGAATAGCGAGGTTTACCCTAATGTCAGAAAGTGATCGCAGCACGTTGTACGAATTGATGGGGGGAGCGGAGACGGTACGCCGACTCGTGGAAGCCTTTTATCCAAAAGTTCAGCAGAATCCATTGTTATCGCCTCTGTTCCCTTCCGATATAGGACCAGTTATAGATAAACAGTTCATGTTTTTAAGTCAGTTTTTTGGTGGTCCAACCTTGTATTCAGATACACATGGACATCCGATGATGAGAGGTAGACATATGGCATTTCCGATTACAGTAGAACGTGCAGATGCCTGGTTAAGCTGTATGTCGGAAGCCATGGTGGAAGTCGGACTACCGGCTGATTTGCGGGATTTTTTACTTGAACGTCTTAAAGGCTCTGCCTATCATTTTATAAACACATCTGAAGGAGAATAGTTCTTCTTTCCTACATACAACATTAGTGAAGGCGGGGTTTCAATGATGGTTGAACCTTTATATGAAATTTCAGTGAAGTGCACATATTGCGAGAATTCCTACAAAACGATGAAGGTTCGCCCGAGTTTCAAGAAAGCTAGCAAAACTGATACGGATTTCTGTGTTCATTATAAAGACATCAACCCCGACTTTTATGTCGTGAGGGTCTGTCCGTTTTGCGGATATGCCCATACGGAAAACTTTTCGGATAAATGGAAACCGACGCAGAGGGAAGTCTTTTACGAGAGAGTGGCTCAAAACTGGTCAATGCGCAATTATTGCGGAGAAAGAACCTGGGAAGATACGCTTCTGAGTTACAAGTTAGCCCTTCTTAGCGCGCAGATTAGAGATGAGAAATCGCGTGTTATAGCAGGTCTTCTACACCATTTGGCTTGGTTGTATCGTTCCAAAGGAGACTGGGAGCAGGAGGAACGTTTCCTAACGTTTGCCTTGGACGCATATGTCAGTGTGTATGAAACAGAAGGTTTGGATCTCAATAATGCTCGACTCATGTACTTAATAGGAGAGCTCAATCGCAGATTAAGCCGCTTCAATGAGGCGGTCAAATGGTTTTCACGCATTATTAATGACCGCAAAATTATGGATGCTGGTATGATTAGAGCAAGCCGTGAACAATGGATAGCAACCCGCGAAGATATGCTTGCTATTCGTATGGAGCTGCCAGACGAAATGAAACAAGCTACATAGTGAATATTGCCGTATTAATCAAATGAACGCTTATCTATTCTTGGGGTTGATTTCAATCCCTTGAATGGTTAAGCGTTCATTTTTTCATTGATTAATTGTACTCTTTTGAAAAGGGTAGAACGGTTTTTACCGCGATGCTTAGATTCATAAAGCGCATGATCCGCTTCAGAGATGATTCGTTTCAGTTCTGCCTGAGGTTCCTCTGCAGTTGAAATTCCTATTGAGATCGTTATTGGTGCAGAATCCGTAAGGTTCTTATGGTGGAACGTATCAGCGACTATGGAGCATAGCTGCTCTGCATATTTGCTTAGCCGTAGGGGATCAATCTCTGAGCTGAGAAGAATAAATTCTTCACCTCCATATCTGGCCAAATAATCCTGTTCATGGATATGGTGTCGTAAAACACTGCTGATCTCGCGGAGCAGCTGATCACCTTCCAGATGTCCAAACTGATCATTGTATTGCTTGAAATTATCTAAATCAATCATCATGATGGATACTCTGCGTTTGTGAAGCGCATTGCTGGCAATCGGCATAAAGCTGCGCAGATTCGGTAGCTTGGTTAGGCTGTCTTGATTGGCTTGCATTTCTAACTGGCGCTGCAGCCGCCAACTTTTATTCTCATCATTGACCATGACGATAATGATGATGAAAGTAGCTGACATGATGGCCAGCATAAACAATTGATCTAAGGCGTATGGCCATGATAGGTTGCTCTCTAGAAGCTCGTGTATGAGTAAGCGAAGGAGGAAGACGAATGAGCATATTTGGAGCCCATGTCGAATAGGAATGTCCAAGAAACCGCTGCGGTATTCTTTGTTGTGAAACAAGGAGCTAATCAGTGCTGGGACAAGCAGTTCTTGTGCGATGATGAACCAGGCATGGCTTCCTTGCGTGAAGAGGGTAAGGCTCGAAGGTAATACAGTCGATAACAGGGCAACAGGCAGTCCATAACGCAAGCCTGCCATAAAGATAGGGACAGAACGTAAATCAATCAGGACAAACAGCTCTGGTAGGGGGACCAGCATCATGATGATGCTGGCTAATCCTGTGAGCAATGGTGCAATCAAGTGCTCATAAGAATCGATAAGCATCTTGCTGCGAACTTTCATTGCCATGTAATTTAACGTAACTAACGTACATGCGCTTGTCAAAGGAACGAGGTACTCATTCATACGGACTCTTTCTACTCCTTGCGCTTGGAAGCTACGATTCATTTGCGTATTGCGGTGTCCGCCAATAAATAATCGCGATCTGTGTCGACGAGCGTCAACTTATTATGGCAGCAAGGAAACACAAGCAGCTTTTTTTTACCTTCGTGAATGGATGTCAGTTCGTGAATTTTCAACGGCAGCAGCACATTGGGGCTATGGCAAAAGGGACATTGGGCCACATAAATGTCCTTCATAATAATGTCATAAGGCCAAGTGTTAGCGAAAGGGATCAAAGCTTACTTCGATTCTGGATCGCTATTTTCCGTAGAGGAAGCTTTAGCGAGCTCCGCTAATTTTTGCAGTAAAATATGTTGTGGCATATGCATGAGATGTTCTAAAGGCACCTTAAGTTGTTCAGCTAGCTTAATGGCCGTTTCTGGAGAAATTTGTAACGGTTTCATAATTTGAAATCACCCATCCTGTTCCGAATATATGGTGTGGGAACTACCTATAATTGAATCATACTTTTTACCTAGAAGCAATGAGCAAGATGAGTATTATTGGCGATCAGGTGGCGTTTATGATTTAATAAAAGATGGAAAGGAAAGGTGATAGCTTTGCTTAATTTACCTCTTAATCAAACATGGAATTTAGAAAACTTTTTTCCTGGGGGAAGCGAGTCTCCTGCATTCGCAGCTCATCTGAAAGAGCTTCAAGCATCGATTGCTGCTTTTCAAGAACAAGTACGAAATACCCCTTCACCACAACAGGCAGAAGATACAGCTTCGCTAGAAAGACTGATCGAATTGTTTCAGCATAATTTAAAGCATATCCATGAGGCGGATTCTTTCGTAGGCTGCTTGCTAGCGGATAACCAGAAGGATAAGAAAGCGCCTGTACTTAGCGGACAGGTCAAAAGCTTGTTTGCAGAGCATTTATCTTCGCTCACCCATTTTGATCAAGTTCTGACGGGGATACCTGATGATGTATGGTCTGCTCTACTGCAGAAAGAGCCGTTCAAAGCCATTGCTTTTCCGCTCCATGAGCGACGTGCCTTAGCCCAAGAGAAGTTGCCGCCTGAGCAGGAAGCCTTAATTAATGATTTGGCCGTAGATGGCTATCATGGGTGGGGAGATCTGTACAATACGACCGTTGGTCAATTCCGTATGCCTGTGGAGGTTGACGGTAAACAGGTGGAGCTATCTGCCGGTCAAGCGTTTAATAAACTGCATACAGAGAATCGTGAAGAACGACTGGATCTGTTTGAAAAATGGGAACAAGCATGGACGGATAAAGAGGAATATTGTGCCGAAGCATTAAACCATCTAGCAGGTTTCCGTCTTCAGGTTTATAAATACAGAGGTTGGAAAAGTATACATAAAGAGCCGCTTGCTATCAATCGTATGGAAGAGA
The DNA here is from genome assembly GCF_013141785.1 of Paenibacillus germinis. Lineage (NCBI taxonomy): Bacteria > Bacillati > Bacillota > Bacilli > Caryophanales > Paenibacillaceae > Paenibacillus > Paenibacillus germinis. The sequence continues at coordinate 159,690 of NZ_WHOC01000158.1, read as the reverse complement.
AAACGTTGAATGTCATGTGGGAAGTGATCGACCGGAACAAAGATATTTTCGTTGCTTATTTGAACCGTAAAGCGAAACTGCTTGGCGTTGATAAGTTGGCTTGGGTTGACGTGGATGCGCCACTGGGCGATTCCTCGAAGAAAATTTCTTATGACGATGGTGCTAGTCTAATTATCGATCAATTTAAACAGTTCAGTCCGAAGCTGGCAGCTTTTTCGGAAGAAGCCTTTGAGAAGCGCTGGATCGAAGCTGAGGATCGAGCAGGGAAGCGACCTGGAGGCTTCTGTACTTCTTTCCCGATAGCGGGTGAGACTCGTATCTTCATGACCTATGGCGGAACGCTAAACAATGTTTCTACACTAGCCCATGAACTAGGTCATGGCTACCATCAGCATGTCATGACGGATATGCCTGCGTTAGCACAGGAGTATGCGATGAACGTCGCTGAGACAGCCTCTACCTTCGCTGAAATGATTGTAGCGGACGCAGTCGTGAAGAGTGCCTCAACAGATGAAGAACGCATCATTTTACTCGAGGATAAAATCCAGCGCGCGATCGCTTTCTTCATGAATATCCATGCGAGATTCATCTTCGAGACGAACTTTTACGAAGCACGAAGTCAAGGTTTAGTTAGCGTTGAGCGTTTGAATGAGCTCATGGTGGATGCACAGAAGCTTGCTTATAAAGATGCTTTAAGCAGCTATCACCCGCATTTCTGGGCGGCTAAGCTGCATTTCTATGCGACGGATGTACCTTTCTATAATTTCCCTTACACGTTTGGCTACCTGTTTAGTGCAGGTATTTACGCGAGAGCGGTGCAGGAAGGCGCAGCTTTTGAAGAAAAATACATCTCTTTGCTTAGAGACACAGGCAGCATGAACGTGGAGGAGCTTGCTCAGAAACATCTCAGCGTTGATCTGACAGAGCCGGATTTCTGGCAAAGCGCAGTCGATATGGCAGCTCAAGATGTGAAGCAGTTCATGGAACTAACAGAAGCTAAAGTTCAAGTATAAAAAAAGGCTTTCCCATGATCGAAGTGGGAAAGCCTTTTTTGTGCAATAAAAGCTTATAGTTTGAAAATCTGAATCGTCTGTTGTAATTGTGTGACTACACGCGTCATCTCTTCGGCTTGTGTCACGATCCCTTGTACCGTAGCAATCTGCTCATTCATAGAAGCAGAAACTTCTTGTGTACCAGCTGCTGATTCCTCCGTGATCGCCGATATGTTCTCCATCGCCGCAGCGATTTGTTCGGAGCTTGTCAGCATTTGCTCGCTTTCTTCCGCGAAGCGAGTAATTTCTTCCGAAATAAAGCCTACGCTTCCGACGATCTCAGCGAAAACAATTTCGGTTTGCTCGATTAACACGGTTTGTTTTTTTACGACATCTTCGTTCACTTGAATACTGCGAATGGCTTCTTGAATGCCTTGCTCGATGCTCTTCACGAAACCGAATACTTCACGTGTAAGAGAGGTTGACTCTTCAGCTAGCTTGCGCACTTCCTGAGCGACGACTGCAAAGCCCCGGCCATGTTCGCCAGCTCTAGCAGCTTCGATGGAAGCGTTGAGGGACAAGAGGTTCGTTTGCTCAGCAATCTCGGAAATGGAACGAGTAACGCTGCTGATGCCTTCGGCTTGACGAGCCAGCATGTCGATTGTATCAGACACCTGCTGTGTAACTTCTACATTTCGTTTCATACCGATGCCTTGACTTTCAACGGACGTGCGTCCTTTTTCTACAAGGGTCATCATCTGATCCGAGCGATCTTTCATTTCTTTCGCAGAACCGGCATAATTGACGATTCTGACTTCAATGTCTTTGGAGGTGATCGAAACACCAGAAACTTCTTCTGAAATTTGCCCGGCACCCGAGGCCAGCTCATGGGCCGAAATACTCACTTGTTCTAGGACTGTACGGAAGCTTTCATTTTTAACATAAATATCGCGGCTTGTTTGAAAAACCTGCTTCGAAATTGTTCCTGTGTCGCGAAGAATTTCGCGTAGTTTATCTATCATTTTATTAAAAGATTGACCAAGCTGTCCAAGTGTATCATCTGAGGTTACGGTTACTTTTTGAGAGAAGTCTCCTTTGGAAATGTTGAGCGCTATTCGGGATAAATCAGCAATGGGTTCCGTTAGCTGATTCTCGAACCATCGAATAAACGGGTAGCTGCCTCCAAGAATAATAAGTAGGAATATGATACCAAGTAAGCGATTCCAATCTGAAGCAAATGTAACAATTAGCATGAAGAGTGAATTCAAACCAATAAGTGCATAACAACCAAGTTGTAGTTTCTTTCTGAACGATAAGGATGATACTTTATCCAATCCGACCGACTCCTCTGCGAAATTTGTTTATTTGTGTTGGAATCCATGATGTGTGTTTGCAAATTATAACATTGAATTTGGAAATATTCTACATCATTTCGACAAATATCGTTCGTTTCTTACAACTGAAATGGGAATAATATTAACGTTACATAAAAAATAGTAAGAATTGTGTGAATAATGTAAATAAACTGTTGAATTATGTAAATGGTGTGAGTATAATAGGTCTACAGTCGCATAAATTACATAATAAGTAAAAAAATAAAACTTAAGGAGGAAAGTAATGAATTTGGATCAAATGCCACTCGCTAGACAAATCGATTTGGTGTTTAGAAAGATCAAAGAAGAATTATCTCATGTGAATTCCGGTACTGTGTTTGTTCACATTCGCAACAACGAAATTGGTAAATTCGGTATTAAGCACCTTCCGTTTGAAAGTAAGGACGGCGTATTGCCTGCAACCACGACCAAAGGTTTGACGGAGCTGCAATATCAATCCTTTCGGCAGATGGCGATTGAATCTTTGAAACGGAAGAAAAGTTGGACCCATGGTGAAATTTTGTTCGATTTCACCATTAGGCAAAACATGGTGTCTGCAAGTATTATGTTTGAAAGTAATTATAATATGGCTAATTTTGCAAGGACGATTTAGCACTTATACCTTTTATCGCAAACAACCCCGGTCACGTTGATGACCGGGGTTGTTCATTATTTATGGGGCAGAACGCGACCCTTTCCGTAAGGGATACACATGGGTGTGCGGAAAATAGGATCAGGCGCAACGCTGCATTTCATATCGAACACATCTAGTAACAGCTGCTCGTTCACGATGTCTTCTGGTTTACCCTCTGCATACACAGAACTATCCTTAATGGCTACGATGTGATGGGCATAACGGCAGGCCAGATTGATGTCATGCAGCACCATAACGATCGTGCGTTGTTCGTTCTCATTCAGCTCGAAGAGTAAATCCAGTACCTCAATCTGATGGGTTAGGTCCAGATAGGTAGTGGGCTCATCGAGGAGCAGTGTAGGGGTGTCCTGAGCCAGTGTCATGGCGATCCAAGCTCTTTGACGCTGCCCGCCAGATAAGGAATCCACATTGCGATCCGCGTAGGTGAGCATATTCGTAAGCTGGAGGGCATGCATGACTTTACTTTCGTCTTCTGATGACCATTGCTGCAGCCAACTTTGATAAGGGTAGCGTCCTTGCTTCACGAGCTGTCGTACGGTAAGCCCTTCGGGCGCGGAAGGTCCTTGTGGGAGGATAGCCATTTTCCGGGCTACCTCTTTTGTGGAGAGTTTGGCGATTTCCATGCTATCCAGTAGGATTGCGCCTGATTTCGGCTTCAGCAGTCTAGCAAGGGAACGTAGAAGTGTTGATTTCCCACAGCCGTTGCTGCCAATAAATACGGTAATTTTGCCTTTAGGTATTTGTAAATTCAAGCCGTGGAAGATCGTTGTCTCTCCATATGTTAACTGAAGCGATTGTGCTTCTAGTGCTTTTTCCAGGGTCGGCATAGGTCTATTCTCCTTTAAGTAAAACCGTTGTTGTTAACCGCGATTTCTACTGCGATATAGCACATAGATGAAGATAGGGGCGCCGATAGCTGCTGTGAATACACCTGCTGGAATATCGAGCGGTTTGAATAAGAAGCGTCCTGCTAAATCAGCTAATAACAAAAGCAGGGAACCAGTCAACGCGGACACAGGGATAAGCGCGCCGAAGCTTGGACCTACGAGCTTACGGGAAATGTGCGGAGCCATGAGACCAATGAAATTGATCGCACCACCGAAAGCGACTGCAGCCCCTGATAGTGCAACGCTAAGTATGATCAATAGGAAGCGTTGACGTTGGACGTTGCTTCCAACACTACGGGCGATATCTTCACCTAAGGACTGTATGGTAATGTGCCGCGCATACAAGAAGATGATGGGAATTAATACCACGACCCAAGGTAAGAGCGGGTAAACCGCTTTTTTCCAGGAAACTCCGTAAATACTGCCAGTCATAAAAGTCAGAGATTGATTAGCCAGTATAATCGGTCCGGAAAGCAGCATGAGATAGGAGAGTGCGCTCATCGCAGCTGTAAGTCCCGTACCAATAAGGACAAGCCGCAGAGGCGTGATCCCATTTTTCCATGAGAGTGAATAGACCAGTAATGTAGCAGCAAAAGCGCCAATAATAGCTGCAACTGGCAGCCAATGAATACTGATTTTATCTGAGAAAAAAAAGAAAAAAGAAACAGCTCCAAGCGTAGCCCCGCCCGTTGTGCCAATCGTATCCGGCGAGGTTAGCGGATTTCGTACAATTCCCTGCAGGATGGCTCCGGCTACACCAAGCGATGCACCAATCAAGACAGCAACAATGACTCTAGGTAGACGCAAAGTCCTGACGATCATCGTGTTAGGATCAGTCCCGTAACCAAATACAGCGCGAACGACTTCAGCAGGTTTGATATAGATACTTCCTATTCCCGTACTCAGAATCATCACGATGATGACGGCAAGGAGTAGAAAAAGAGAAACAATCAGAGATTTCTTACTGATCAGATAAGAGAAGCCCTTTTTTCGAATGGTGACATAACGATGGGAATGACTCATTTCAGAAGTCCCCCTTTACGAGCGATATAGATGAAAAAGGGTACTCCGAGAATGGCTGTCGCTACACCGACATGAACTTCCTTAGGCATAACAATGAAACGAGCTATAATGTCAGCTCCAACTAAAAGAATACCGCCTAGAACCGCACAATACGGAATGACCCAGCGATAATCGATTCCAACAAGAAAGCGAACGATATGTGGAATGATAATCCCTACGAAAACAATCGGACCGGCAACAGCAACAGAGCCTCCGGCAAGAATGACAATCACAACTGCGGTAATGAATTTCACGTATACGGTGCGTTGTCCAAGCCCTTTGGCTACATCATCCCCCATAGATAATATGTTGATGTGCGGTGATAAGAATATAGCACCAATCCAAGCGATTAGGATATAAGGGTAAACGGATTGGAGCATGGCCATTGTCCGTCCTTCGACGGATCCGACAAGCCAATATAAGACCTGGTCAAAGGCTTTGCCATTTCCAAGCAAGATACCTTGGGTTAATGAAGCGAAAAATGCCGTCATTGCTGAGCCTGCTAGCGTAATTTTCATTGGGGTTAAGCCGTCGCGGCCTAAGGAACCGAGTCCATAGACAAGCGCAGAGCTGAATGCAGCACCGACAAAAGCAATCCATGTAAACTGAGTAAGGCTGGAAACATTAAAAAATCCAACGGATAACACGATGGCAAAGGCAGCGCCTGAATTAATGCCGAACATACTTGGGGAAGCCAGCGGATTCCGTGTAATAGCTTGCATAAGCGCGCCTGCAACGGCCAAGCTTCCTCCTACGAGTGCAGCTATCAAGGCTCTTGGGATGCGTACGGTTTGGATGATGATAGCCTCGTTTGTTGGTTTGGCTGCTTGCGCAAAGGAGGTCATAATTTGATCCCATGAATACGTATGTAGTCCGAACGTGACGCTGCTGAGCATCATTGCAGCCAACAAGCAGCAAGCTGCGAGTAATCCAATACTTTTATAGAAATGGTGAAGACGTTCTTTGCTTGAATAACTTGAATGGTTCATGAATGAGTGCCTGCTTCCTTAAATGCTGCTTCATTTATTTTAATGAGTCTGACTAGCGAAGTCAACGAATATGATAATCATTATCAATATAGATTGACAGGCAGGTGATAAATTAGTAATATGTGATAGATAATGATAATCGTTATCATCAATTGACTGCGTGGAGGGAACTCATTTATATGTTTGGAAAAAGAAATCGTCAACAAGGAAGAGCTTGGGCTCTTATTGCACTTATGTTTATTTTGTCCGTTGTTTTGACGGCTTGTGGAGAAAAGCCAAGTTCACAGCCTTCAGCTTCAGCAGCACCTCAAGAATCAGCGAAGGCGGATAGTCTTCGAACCATTAAACATGCCATGGGAGAAACGCCCGTACCGGCGAATCCAAAGCGTGTTGTCATTTTGACCAATGAAGGAACGGAAGCACTTCTAGCGTTAGGCATTAAACCGGTTGGTGCGGTTGAGTCTTATTATGGCAACCCATGGTTTGATCATATTAAAGCTGATATGCAGGGTGTGACAACAGTCGGTGGTGAATCACAGCCGAATTTGGAATTGATCGCATCGCTTAAACCCGATTTAATCATTGGCAATAAGATGCGTCATGAGAAAGTCTATGATCAATTAAAAGCCATTGCTCCAACGGTCTACTCGGAGACGCTGCGCGGTGAGTGGAAAAGTAATTTCCTTTTATACGCTGATACACTAAATAAAAAAGCTGAAGGCGATAAAGTCATCGCAGCTTTCGATAAACGCATTGAGGATTTCAAAAGCAAGGCAGGCGATAAGCTGAAAGAGAAAGTGGCTGTCGTTCGTTTTATGGGTGGCAAAACCAGATACTATTACGGCAATATGTTCACGGGTGTTATTTTTAAACAAATCGGTATCGTTCGCTCGGATGCTAAGAGTGATGAGAAATCGTTCGAAGACATTACCAAGGAGCGTCTAACGGAGCTTGATGCTGCGGATAAAGTGTTTTATTTTACTTATGAGACCGGAGATGGCAAAGGGACCAAGCAAGAGCAGGAATGGATGAATGACCCGCTCTGGAAAAATCTTAAAGTGGTAAAAGAAAATAAGTTAATCAAAGTGAATGATGCGACTTGGAATACAGCCGGCGGTGTCAAAGCGGCGAACATTATGCTGGATGATTTGTATAACCTATATCAAGTTAAGCCTTAAAACGACGGGGCTGTCCCAAAAGTAGATAAAAATCTACTTGGGGACAGTCCCTTTTTTGCCTATTGACCTTCTGGGGACATTCGAATCGGTATTCAGAACGAATTTCATAGTTCCATTGGATTTTTCCAATGGAATCTGCTCTCAGGCTTCGAAATTCTTCTATTGGAAATAATCCAATGGAATTGACTTTTAGGCCGCCAAATTCCAAATTCTATTGGATTAATCCAATGGAATTAGGAGGCTTGATGCGAGATTCGCAAAGTAGGAGCTGAATTGGTGAATTAGAAAGGCAAGTTGTAGCTATGGGCTTTGAGGTTTTGTGCGTTTGAGCAGCCGAAAAGCGAGCCGAAAGCGCCTTTTTGGCGCTCTTAGGCAGCGTTGAGGTTTGTTGTAGAGCTGAGAGCGCCGAAATGGCGCTTAAAGTTGTGGGCGTTGAGGTTTTGTGTGTTTGAGGAGCCGAAAAGCGAGCTGAAAGCGCCTTTTTGGCGCTCTCAGGCGGCGTTGAGGTTAGTTGTAGAGCTGAGAGCGCCAAAATGGCGCTTAAAGCTGTAGGTTTTGAGGTTTTGTATGTTTGAGGAGCCGAAAAGCGAGCCGAAAGCGTCTTTTTGGCGCTCTCAGGCGGCGTTGAGGTTAGTTGTAGGGCTGAGAGCGCCAAAATGGCGCTTATTTGTGCACCAGTCACCACACGGATGTAAATATCCTAATATAAAAACTTTGTTCACACATCTTGACAACTTCATAGAATTCATACTATGATTCACCTGTCTGATAGGTACACAGGTTCGAAGATAAGGGGAAAAATCGATGCCGAAAATTCAGAAATACAATGTTCATGAACTAGTAGCACAAGAAATTCAACGATATATTGAGGAACATGCTTTGAAAGAGGGAGACAAGCTGCCTTCCGCCGGAGAACTAACCGCGATGTTTGGTGTTGGCCGTTCGTCCTTGCGGGAAGCTCTGCGATATTTGGAAGCCGTTGATATTGTTCGTGTAGAGAACGGCAAGGGTATTTTTGTGCGTGACGTTGATACGTTTCGTTTCACCGGCAAAGTGAAGGTGGAGAACGAGAAGAAGTTCTTACTTTCCATTCTTGATGTGCGTCGGGCACTCGAGGGCAAGGCAGTGGAGCTATCGGCACGCAATATCAATGCTAATCAATTGAAAGAGTTGGAAAAAATCTTACAAGAATATAAAAGGCTGAAAGATAGCGGGAAAGATACCTCGCAAATCGACCTTGCTTTTCACCAACACATTATTAAATCCTCAGGTAATCCGATCCTGGAAAGCGTTATTAACTCCATGAGCGGACTTTATCAAAAGTTTTTCAACGATCCGCTTGGAGAGAAGCGCTTATTTGACGAGACCTATCCTTTCCATCATACGATTTACGAGGGGATTTCTCAGCATGATCCAGAAAGAGCGACAAGCGAGTTTCATCAAATGATGGATATTATCGAGAAACTGATCAAAACCTATTAAAAAAATTGTCGATTTTTTTACTTGACGGAGAAAGCGGTATCAATTATGATCAACCTATCAGACAGGATGACTGGATGATACATCATAATCTAATCGCAACCGAGGAGGGGTATCTTCTTATGTGGGGAAAACAAATGCGTAAAGTATGGCCAACAGTAGTTGCATCTACGATGCTAATGGGGTTGCTTGCAGCTTGCGGCAGCAATACGGACACTGCAAAAAGTGATGCGAAAGGCAATAGCGATCAAGCGGGTGCCGGAGCAAGTTCTGGTAAAGTGGTTACCGTTCATATGATCGAGAGCTTGACGAGCCCGAAACGGACCGACATTCTCAAAGCGATGATTTCCCAATTCGAGAAAGAAAATCCGACAATTAAGGTCGATCTCATCTCACCTCCGTTCGATCAAGCGGATAATAAGATCAGAACAATGCTTGCAGCTAAACAAGAACTAGACGTTCTAGAAGTAAGAGATTTGAACATAGCGGAGTATGTGAACAACGGGTACATTGATCCGCTCGATACTTACACGGGTACTTGGAAAGACTTCGGTACAGTAACAGCTGTGGCTAAGTCGATTGCAACGAATAACAATAAACTTTATTTCATTCCGAATGGCTTGTACCAGCGTCAATTGTTCTACCGCAAAGACTGGTTCGAAGAGAAAGGTTTGAAACCGCCGGTTTCCTACCAAGAACTATATGAAACGGGCAAGAAGCTAACTGATCCTGCTAAGAACCGGTACGGGTTCTCATTCCGAGGCGGTATGGGGTCTGCAGGCATCACTGACCAGATGGTACTCGCTTATAACGGGGATCAGGTGAATTTGGAAGATGCGCAGTTCTTAAAGAGCGGCAATACGATTTACTCTTCACCAGAAGCTAAGGAAGCCATTGAATTGTATATGAAAATTTATAAAGAAGCTTCGCCTTCGGATGCTGTTAACTGGGGCTTCCAAGAGCAGGTACAAGCTTTCACCTCAGGTGTAACAGGCATGCTGCTGCAAGATCCGGACGTCATTCAAACCATTCAGGAGAAAATGAAGCCGGAACAATGGGCAACGGCACCGATGCCAACGGGACCAAGCGGCAAGGCTCTCATTCAAGCAGGTGGAGCTGGCTGGGGTATCGCATCCCAATCCAAGAACAAAGAAGCGGCATTCAAGTTGATCGCCTTCTTGTCTAATCCTGAGCAGAATACTGAGTTTGGTAAAAAGTACGGCTTAGTACCGATTCACACAACAGCGGCAAACGATGAGTACTTCAAAACAGGTCCTTACAAAACGTTGCTGGATATGTCCAACAAGCCGGACGTATTCATGAACTACAAGCCGCCGTTCCAATATCCAGGCACGGGTCAATGGAATCAAGCGAGCATGGAGTCTGGTCAAGCGTATTTGCTGGGTAAATTCACTGTCGTAGACGTTCTGAAGAAATGGGACGCTTATTGGATGGATCAAAAGTCGAAGAAAAAATAGCGTTTAACCTTCGTAGTGGGTGGCGATTCGCTGCCCATTACCATTTTTCTATATGAGGTGGTGCATCTAATGAAGAGTCGGCAGCCGTTCATCTTATTTGGTTTGCTCCCCGCTCTATTACTGGTCCTTATTTTCACATATTATCCGTTCCTAAAGGGCGGCATCATGGCATTTCAAGAATACAAACTGTTCGATCTTAGAAATGTTCATTTTGTCGGTCTGCAAAATTTTCGGGATGCATTCACGGATCCTAAATTTCTGACTGCCTTGACGAACAGTGCGTACTGGGTGTTTTTTTCCTTAGTATTTCAATTTCTCATTGGGCTGACGCTTGCGCTATTAATGAACAAAAAATTCCGGGGTAGAGGGATTTACCAAGGCTTAGTGTTTTACTCTTGGGCGCTTTCGGGGTTTCTGATCGGGATGATTTGGAAGTGGATGTTCAATTCACAAATCGGCGTCATCAACGATCTTTTGCTCAAGACCGGTATAATCGAAACGCGAATCGGATTCTTGTCGGATCCCAAATGGGCAATGATCTCCGTCATTATTGCAAACGTATGGTACGGCATCGCATTTTTCGCCATTATGCTGCTTGCAGCGCTGCAATCCGTGCCTTCCGAGCTGTACGAAGCAGCCGAGATGGATGGAGCGAGCGAGGCGCGTAAGCTGCTTAGCGTTACGCTGCCCTACATTTTACCAACGATCATTACGACTACTCTCCTTCGGGTCATCTGGATCTTTAATGATCCTACGATCATTTACGGCATGACGAACGGTGGACCAGCAGGAAGTACGCACATTTTATCATCATTAATGCTGGATAAAATCATTTACGCTGGTGATTACGGCGCGGCATCCGCCATCGGGGTTGTCATGATCGTGCTTCTATTGCTTTACACGTTGTTCTACTTATCCGTAACCAAATCTGAAAAGATGGGGGATTTCTAACCATGAAGACGCGCTTACAATTCATAGGTCCATTCAAGGTGTTTTTTCTAGCGCTTCATCTAGTGATCATGGTGTTCCCGCTATATTGGATTTTGATTACTTCATTAAAACCCCAGAACGAGATTTTCACTTATCCGCTTAAATATTGGCCGACGAATATTACGTTCGACAATTATATCAACATTTTTAAAATATCCAAATTTCATGTCTACATCGGTAATAGCTTGTTGGTAGCTATCTCATCAGCACTAATTGTTATTGTTATCTCCGTCTTGAGCGCTTATGTCCTTGCCCGTTTTCAATTTCGCGGACATCGGCAAATTATGTTGGCGTTTTTCGCGACACAGATGCTGCCAGGATTCATATCGCTCGGACCACTTTACCTCATGATGACGCAATTGGATTTAATTAATTCCAGAATCGCTCTAGTACTCATGTACACGGTAGGGTTAATACCATTCTCGACCATTATTTTACGGGGCTTCTTTCAACGCATTCCTGCCAGTCTGGAAGAGGCGGCAATGATCGACGGTTGCTCGCGGCTCGTTGCCCTAATCCGAATTATCGTGCCAATCATGATGCCAGGGATCGCATCGACTTTTATATTCGCATTCGTGCAGAACTGGAACGAGTTGTTTATGGCGGTCATGTTCATCGATCACGACGCACTTAAGACGATGCCTGTGGCATTGAACTCACTTATTCTCAAATATGACGTCGATTGGGGCGCTATGTCGGCAGGCACCGTCTTGTCCGTCATTCCAACCGTCTTTCTGTTCGCGTTCGCGCAGCGTTTTATCGTAGAAGGCCTCACGCAAGGCGCAGTGAAGGGCTAAGCAGCAAATTTCGGATCGGAGAGAAACATCTATGAATAAAGATCAATCGGGGGATTCGCTTTACACCAAGGCGGCGCATGACCCGTACGATACTCGACACCATGGGGCGATTAACGTCCCCGTCTATCAAAACAGTTTATTCGCCTTCGAAACTCACGAGCAATTCGATCTGGCGATGCAAAATGTATTAGGACATCACGTCTATTCGCGTGGCAATAATCCGACCGTTCGCAATCTGGAGGAGAAGCTAGCCGAAATGGAGGGCGGTGAGGACGCGAAGTGCTTCGCTTCGGGGATGGCCGCCATTACAGCGGCAGTTCTTTCTGTTGTCCAGCAAGGCGATCATATCGTCTGCGTGAATCACGCTTACGGTCCGACACGCGAGTTTCTCGGATCCTACCTGGTCAAGTTCGGTATAGAGACTACTTTTGTTGACGGGACCGAACTCAACAATTGGGAAGAAGCCATCAAGCCAAATACGAAATTGATGTATTTGGAAAGTCCGACAACGATGACGTTCGAGCTTCAAGACTTGCGAGCGTGTGCTAAGCTTGCCGCGAGCAAGGGAATCAAGACCATCATCGACAACACATGGGCTACACCATGTCACTTATTGCCGATTGCGTTAGGTATTAATCTGGTTGTCCATTCTATAACAAAATATATATCCGGAAATAGTGATTGCTTGGGCGGGGTTGTCATTGGTTCAATGGAACTCATGACTCGACTTAGCAATTCGGAGTATATGCTATTCGGTGGGATCATGACACCACAAACAGCGGCGCAAGTGATGCGCGGATTGCGGACTCTTCCGCTTAGAATGGAACGCCATCAGCGCAGTGGGATGCTCGTAGCCGAGCATATTAGCAAACAACCTTACGCCGTTAAAGTCCACCATCCAGGACTCCCTACGCATCCGCAGCATGAATTGGCGCTTCAACAGTTAAAAGGGTTCAGCAGCTTATTCTCGTTCGAATCATTAGAACCGTTGGAGAAGCTGAAGGCTTGGGCAACGAAGCTCCAGTATTTCAAAATTGGCGTTAGCTGGGGTGGATTTGAAAGTCTAGTCAACGTAAATGTGGTGCGGAGCGGAGATACCGAGCGGCACATTGTCCGCCTTTACGTGGGCCTTGAGGATCCTCAGGATCTGATTCGGGATATAAACGATGCGGCTGCGGCTACTTTACTATGAACATCATCCCCCGAGGGGATAATCTCGGTGGAACCGTATGCGACAACTTGCCTATACGGATCTGTAAGAGGCCTATGCACTTGTGCATGGGCTTCCTTTATTTATTTGTTAGCATAAAAATAGAAGGGCTTTCTTCCAAGTAGGTTGCTACTCGAAAGAAAGCCCTTATTAAACGTAAGTATAGGGGAAGCTGTTATCTGCTGAATTTACCGGCTGCGCCGCCAGCAAGTTGCTGTTCAGCAATTTGTACGAGACGACGAGTGATGTTACCACCGATTGCTCCTGTATCACGAGAAGCCATGTAGCCATAGTAACCGTCTTGAGGAATTTGGATGCCCAATTCTTGAGCAACTTCATACTTCAATTGGTCTAGAGCTTGTGTAGCTTGTGGAACAACTAGTTGGTTGCTGCTACGAGATTGTCCTGATGCCATCTGATATCACCTCCAGTAATGGTAGTATAATCATTTTTAGGAATTATACTCATAACCTAAACTGGAAATTTTCACCACAAGAAAAACCTTAAAAGCAGGAATGCAAAGTCTTTGCTATAATGAAAAAACCGAATAAATGGGAGAGCGGAGGCAGGAGTTATGTTTGATATGTCCATAAAGGGCTGGTCCCTAGATAAGGATTTACAAATTATTCAGGCAGATGTCCTCATGGCGGTGGACGATAGTATCATTATTGAAGAGCCTCTCTGTGTAGATGTGGGGCTTCCAGCGTTCTTGTACAGTGCCTTGCATGATACCACGCCGAATCGTTTTGCGCCAGCGGATCAATGGGAGCGAATGCCGTTCTTTGTATGCGGCTGCGGAGATCCGGAATGCAGAGGGTTTTCATTCGTTGTCCGTCATCTAGCGGATGAACAAGTGGAACTCGCATCTGTTGAGGAACGCTCTAATGGAACGTACCGCGAGCTTGAAACGCATATGATCCCCAGCTTGGAGTACAGCAAGAAGGTATTGGCGGTAGGGGAAACTTATCTTGCGTTTATTAAAGACTTGGACTATCGGCCTTATTTCGGTGAAACAGTGAAAGTTGTCGAAGATCTTGTACATCAAATACATCAACAATTACGGAGTGAATAAGATGGCATCAGTGAAATATTATGTTGTTTGGGTGGGACATCAACCAGGGATCTACCGTACGTGGGCTGATTGTCAGGCTCAGACCAAAGGTTATCCGCAAGCTAGATTTAAATCGTATGAATCGGAGCTGGAAGCACGTCAGGCACTGGAGAAGGGGTGGCAGAAGTCGCTGAATTTCTCTGGAAATGGGGGGACAGCTGCGACTGCTAAGGGCAAGACAGCTACCCCTGAGACGGCTCCTGAAGTCGACTATAACAGTATCTCCGTCGATGTTGGCTGTTCCGGGAATCCAGGAATTGTTGAATACAAAGGTGTCGACACGAAGACGGGCGAGATTATTTTCTATCAAGGCCCTATTTCCAAAGGGACGAATAATTTGGGTGAGTTTCTTGCGATCGTTCACGGGCTCGCTTATTTGCAGAAGCAAGGCAGTAATAAAACCATTTATACGGACTCAGTCACAGCTTTGAGCTGGATACGTAAAAAGGAGGTTTCCACTAATCTAGTTAGGGATGCTTCCACAGAAGAAATTTGGACATTAGTTGATCGGGCGTTGAAATGGCTCAAAACGAACACCTATACGAATAAAATTATGAAATGGGATACGCGGAAATGGGGAGAAATTAAGGCTGATTTCGGTAGGAAATGAGAAAACCTCTATCGAGGCTATTCAAGGATGAGCGACCGTGTTTAGAGGTAGGTTTTATCGCCAATAAGAAAGCGGTTTTCGGGAACCGAAAGCTTATACTTTCTTATGTGGTAAAAAAAGTCGAAATGTAAGAGAAAATATCTTCAAATGTATTGACGGGAAATCCTTCCAATGCTAATATACAGTAATTCCTATTAAATTACTCGGCATAATAATTCGATAGAGTTGATAGGAAATAGAGAAGAGCATTAGATCGGGAGGGTAACTCATGAAAAGAACGAAAATTGGCGGTTTATTCATCATCTTGGCTTTAGTAGGAAGCTTGCTTGCGGCCTGCGGACAAAAAGAGAGCAGCAGCGCAACGACAACACCTGCAGCAAGCGCGAAAGCGACTGATGCAGCTAAAGCAGCAGATTTAAGCGGAAAGAAAATTGCACTCGTGATGCAATTCAATACAGGTACATTTTCGTCTCAGTATGTAGAAGGCGTGAAGGAACAAGTAGAGAAACTTGGCGGTAAGGTAACGGTATTCGTTGCTGATACGGATCTGGCGAAAATGTCATCCAATCTGGATGCAGCGATTAATCAGAAATTCGATGGTATTCTCATCGATCATGGAACAGCTGAAGCATTGGAAGCAGGCGTGAAGAAAGCACTAGAAAAGAAAATTCCAGTTGTAAGTTTCGATTCGATTCTTACTGTTCCAGGCGTTACGTCCTTAGAGCAAGGCGATCAGAAGATGGCTGAAGCTACGCTTGAGCAGCTTGCAAAGGATGCCGGCGGTAAAGGAAACATCGTGAAAGTATGGGTAGCTGGATTTGCACCGATGGAACGCAGACAACTAGCGTACCAAGCTTTCCAAAAGAAATATCCGGACATTAAAGAAGTGGCTGCATTCGGTACAGCCAAAGATCCTGCGTTAGATACACAAACGCAAATGGAAGCGATTCTGAAGAAATACCCGAACAAAGGCGATATCACAGCGGTATGGACAGCTTGGGATGAGTTCGCGAAAGGCGCGTCTCGTGCGATTCAACAAGCAGGTCGTACAGAAATTAAAGTGTACGGGATTGACCTGAGCGATGAAGACTTGCAATTGCTGCAAGATCCGAAAAGCCCATGGGTGGCATCAGCAGCGGTAGATCCGAAGGATATCGGCCGCGTGCAAGTGCGTTACCTGTATCAAAAGCTGCATGGTGATCAAACGCCTGAGAAAGTGGTATTGGAGCCTGTTTATGTATCCAGAGACCAACTGCCGAAGGACAAGCAAGTAAATACAACACAGCTTAGCGAATACGTCAAAGGCTGGGGCGGAAGCCAACAAGGTTATACGGACTGGTTGAAAGCTGCAGAAAAAAAATAATGTAATCCAAATAAGGTCCCATCGTCATTATGCGATGGGACTTTCAGATTGAGATGAGAGGTGAATGATGATGTCGGAAAACAATGGATCTTTGCTGCATATGAGAGGCATCACCAAATCGTTCCCCGGCGTGAAGGTGCTGCAGGAGGTTGATTTTGACCTGCAAAACAGAGAAATTCATGCCTTGCTCGGGGCTAACGGTGCTGGAAAGAGTACCTTGATGAAGATTTTATCAGGCGCTTATACCCATGATACGGGGCAAATTTCTATAAACGGCCAGTCTCTCAACATACAGACGCCTAAGGAAGCAATGAACCAAGGCATCTATTGCGTCTATCAAGAAGTTGACACAGCCTTAGTAGCTGGGCTTACGGTAACCGAAAATGTCATGATGGATAAAATGGTTCAAGGCGGAGCCTGGGTCAGTTGGAGAAAGCTGCATCGGGAAGCTGAAGCGATTCTAGCAAAGATCGGGGCTGCGTTCTCTGTCCGCAGCAAGGTGGACGAGCTGAGTATCTCCCAGAAGCAGCTTGTTCTTATTGCTAGAGCGATGGCGCATAAGGCCAAGATCATCATTTTCGACGAGCCGACAGCACCGCTTAGTCTGGAGGAGTCAGAGCGGCTGTTCCAGATCATGGACAGCCTGAAGCGCGAAGGGGTGGGGATTATCTTCATCTCCCACCGCTTGCAGGAAGTGTTCCGTGTCGCTGACCGGATCACGATCATGCGCGACGGCCGCCACGTGCTCACGCAGGCGGCCGCAGACATGGACATCGCCGGGGTCATTGAGGTGATGCTGGGCAAGACCTTCACCGAGGAGTTCCCCAAAGCCGATGTTCCTATCGGCGATACCCTCCTCGAGGTGAAAGGGCTGCGCCGCGGCACCAAGGTGCGCGGCGTTAGCTTTGCCCTCCGCCGAGGTGAAATCCTCGGCGTCGTGGGGTTGGTCGGCGCCGGCAAGACGGAGCTGAGCCGGCTGATCTTCGGCGCAGACGTCGCGGACGGCGGCGAGGTGTGGCTCGCCGGGCGCAAGCTCGCGCTGCGCCAGCCGGAGGATGCCGTGCGCGCCGGCATCGCGCTCGTGCCCGAGGAGCGCCGCAAGCAGGGCGTCCTCGTGGAGGAGACCGTGAAGCACAATCTGTCGCTTCCGATATTGCGCAAGCTGAGCTCGCTCGGCTTTGTGCAGCGCGGCGCAGAGAGTGTGCACGCGGCGAAGATGGTCGAGCAACTGGGCGTGCAGCCCAGCGATCCGAATCGCGTGGTGAAGCATCTAAGCGGCGGCAACCAACAGAAGGTGGCCGTAGGCAAATGGCTGCCGACGAATGCCGATGTCTATATGTTTGACGAGCCGACCAAAGGGGTCGATGTTGGCGCGAAAAGCGATATTTTCCGCTTGATCGGTCAGTTGGCATCGGAACGTAAAGGCATTATTTATTTATCCTGTGAGCTGAATGAAATTATAGGGATTGCCGATCGCATTTTAGTAATGAGCTATGGTTCTGTGGTGAAGGAGCTCTCCCGCGCGGAAGCGACGCAGGATCTCATTTTAACGTATGCGAGTGCGGGGGAGGCTGAATAGCATGAAGGAAAGAAGCTTGGATTTTACATTTAAATACGGTGCTTTGTTCATCATAGCGTTGGTGGTTATCGTCTTTTCGATTATTAATGAGAATTTTATGACGTATGACAATATCGCTGACATTTTAAGGTCGATATCGATAGTAATGTTTGTCGCTATTGGTGTCACGTTATCGCAGATTGTAGACGGCTTTGACTTATCCGTCGGCTCAACGGTTTCATTATCGACTGTGGCTGCGGCGGCTTTGATGGTTTGGTATCAACAGCCATTAATACTGGTCATCATCGTTCCTCTTGTTATTGGAGCTATCATCGGTCTCATAAATTCATGGCTCATCGTAAAAATTCGCATTCCGGATTTACTTGCTACTTTAGCAGTAATGTACATCATCGGTGGCGTGCAAAAAACGTATACGAAAGGCTTTTCCATCTATAATAATATGAGATTCCAAGACGGCACGGTGGCCAAAGGGAAGTTTACGCCGGAGTTTCTCTGGATCGGACAAGGCAAGCTTCTTGGCGTACCTGTGCCTGTTATTCTTATGATTGTGGCTGTTATTGCCGTACATGTCTTTCTGACGTACACTCGCTGGGGGCGCCAGCTCTACATTACGGGGGGCAATCGGGAGGCAGCACGTCTCTCTGGGATATCTGTTAACAAAATCCGCTTAGCGGCCTATGTGTTGTCCGGTATTTTCGCAGCGTTCGGAGGTATTCTGTATGCTTCTCGTGTCGGTTCCGGACAGATTGATGCCGGTGCTCCGCTTCTGATGGAAGCCGTTGCCTCGGTGTTCGTCGGGTATTCCGTGCTAGGTGCAGGGAAGCCTAATGTTATTGGGACTTTCTTTGGTGCTGTATTGATTGGCGTATTGCTCAATGGACTTACGATGCTGAATGTGCCTTATTTCGGATTTGATATTGTCAAAGGCGGGGTGCTGGTGCTGGCATTGGCCATTACTTTCGTTCATTTGAATCGACGCAAAGCCTAAAGTGGAATGTTTGGTGTTACATTGACGCGTTATCATACTAAAGGCAGAATTTTTACGAGAAGTGTGGTATGATAGATTCATTATTTTTCTCAAAAGAAAAGAAATCTAGGAGGAATTGAGAATGGCTCATCCAAAACAGCGCAGCGATATGATTAAAAAAGGATTCGACCGCGCTCCGCATCGCAGTTTGCTGCGTGCAGCCGGCGTTAAAGAGGAAGATTTCGGCAAGCCGTTTATTGCGGTTTGTAACTCTTATATAGACATTATTCCTGGACATGTTCATTTGCAAGAGTTCGGTAAACTCGTGAAGGAAGCGATCCGTGAAGCGGGCGGTGTTCCTTTCGAATTCAACACAATCGGTGTTGACGACGGTATTGCGATGGGGCATATTGGTATGCGTTATTCCTTGCCAAGCCGTGAGATTATTGCTGATTCCTTGGAAACAGTTGTTAATGCTCATTGGTTCGATGGCCTTATCTGTATTCCTAACTGTGATAAAATTACACCGGGTATGATTATGGGTGCCCTCCGCGTTAACATCCCTACGATGTTAGTAAGCGGCGGCCCGATGAAAGCCGGTAAAGATAAAAACGGTAAATCCATTTCCCTATCCTCCGTATTTGAAGGCGTAGGTGCTTTCCAAGCTGGTAATATTGATGCAGCTGATCTTGAAGAATTAGAGCAATACGGCTGTCCGACATGCGGATCTTGTTCCGGTATGTTTACAGCGAACTCCATGAACTGCTTGGCTGAGGGTCTTGGTCTGGCAATGCCTGGTAACGGTACAATTTTGGCTGTTGCGGAAGAGCGTAAGCAATTCGTGAAAGATTGTGCGAAACAATTGATGGTCCTAATTGAAAAAGATATCAAGCCTCGTGATATCGTTACGATCGAAGCGATCGATAACGCATTTGCTCTCGACATGGCAATGGGTGGTTCCACGAACACGGTTCTTCACACATTGGCTATCGCGGCTGAAGCGGGTATCGAGTACCCGATTTCACGCATTAACGAAGTGGCAGAACGTGTACCTCACTTAGCAAAAATCGCTCCAGCTTCCGATTATCACATTGAAGATGTGCATCTGGCTGGTGGTGTGAGTGCAATTATTAACGAGCTTCTCAAAAAGCCGGGTGCATTTGACGGTGACCGCATGACAGTAACAGCCAAAACGTTGCGTGAAAATGTTGCGGGCTGTGAAATTTTGAACCATGAAGTGCTGCGTCCAATTACGAACCCACACAGCGAAAGAGGCGGACTAGCTGTACTGTTCGGTAACCTTGCTCCTGAAGGCAGTATCGTTAAGGTCGGCGCGGTTGATAAATCTGTTGGCGGACGTCACGTTGGCCCAGCTATTTGTTTCAACTCGCAAGACGAAGCTTTGTATGGTATTGCGAACGGTCATGTTAAAGAAGGCCATGTCGTTGTTATCCGTTACGAAGGTCCGAAGGGTGGACCAGGTATGCCTGAAATGTTGGCTCCTACATCCCAAATCGTAGGTATGGGTCTTGGCGCGAAGGTTGCGTTAATTACTGACGGACGTTTCTCTGGCGCATCCCGCGGGATCTCGATCGGTCATATCTCACCGGAAGCGGCTGAGGGCGGACCATTAGCTTTCGTACATGATGGCGACATCATTGATGTGGACATGGACGGCCGTAAAATCGAATTGCAAATCAGCGATGAAGAATTCGCGAAACGCCGCGAGAGCTGGACAGAGTTCCAACCGAAAATCCAAACTGGATATTTGGCGCGTTATACGAAAATGGTGACAAATGCTAGTGCAGGCGCCATTCTGAAGTTTTAATTGTTTATATAAAAAAGGAGTCTCGCGATTGATGCGAGCTCCTTTTTTATATGTTTTGGGTTTGGAGTAGCAAAGCTACTCAGAAACTTTCGGCTATGCGAGCTATCGTTGTAAGCGCAGTTTTCGCGCTTAATTGTTCGGGTGCTCCTGAATAAGCGCGTTTTCCGCGCTTATTCAGCGCGGATGTAGGGATGGTCTGCTGAGAAGTCGATTTCCGGCTTCTCGGACTCTGTCAACGAGCTACGGCTCGCAGAGCTCTCGCTGTAAGCGCGGTTTTCGCGCTTAATTGTTTGGGTGCTCCAGAATAAGCGCGTTTTCCGAGCTTATTCAGCGCGGATGCGCAGGATGGTCTGCTGAGAAGTCGATTTTCAGCTTCTTGGACTCTGTCAACGAGCTACAGCCCGCAGAGATCTCGCTGTAAGCGGTTTTCGCGCTTAATTGTTCGGGCAATCCAGAATAAGCGCGTTTTCCGCGCTTATTTATTTGGAGGCTTATGCTGTTGATTGATTAAACGGTTGAGAATCCCTATATGCTGGATACAAAATCTCCTTTTAAGCTAAAAAGAAATGCATGAAAAGCAATGAACCTGTCAATATCGTAACCGCGACGACGATGGAGAGAGTCAGCACGAAGCGGGCTTTAAAGATGGAGAGCATCATCAGCGTGCTTTTGACGTCGATCATAGGGCCGAATACAAGGAAAGCCAGTAAGGAGCCTGGAGAGAAGGATTTGGCGAAGGAGGCTGCTACGAATGCATCTGTTGTTGAGCATAGGGAGAGCAAGTAGGCAAAGCCCATCATGAACACATGTGAAATGAAAGGTCCCTGACCGATCGCGGATAAGCTGTCTTGGGCAACGAATGTTTGGATAAGAGCGGTCAAAAAAGCGCCCAGCATTAAGTACTTACTCATTTCGAACAGCTCGGTCGTACCGTGGCTGAACATAATCATCATACGACCACCGTCGTGCGAGTGATTGTGACCGTGGTGATGATCATGATTATGTTCATGTTCATGATGATGATTATGGTTATGGCCATGGTGATGTTCATGGTGATGATCATGGCCATGGTCGTGTGCGTGTATGTGGTCGGCGTGATGTCGAGGGCTGGAACCCCCGTGGTAGTGCAGCGTATTTGCCTCATTTTCGATAGGATGACGCAAAGGATTGCCTTTCAGGAAACGTGTCAGCAGCAGTCCAACGATGAGCGCAACACCAAATGTAAGCCCCATTCGAGAATATGCCATCGAGGGCTCGCCACGGAAAGCCATGAACGTCGAGGCGAAGACGATAGGATTCAGAATTGGACCGACTAGAATGAAGATGACGGCTATGTATACAGGCATTCCTTTTCGCATGAGCCGGCGAACGAAAGGAATCATTCCGCATTCACAGAGCGGGAACATGATGCCAAGAACGCAGGCAAATAAGATACCTCCTAGCGGGTGCCGCGGCGTCATGCGTCTGATGAACGCTTCAGGAATGAAGTTTTCAACAACCGTGGATAGAAGGACGCCTAGTAACATAAAAGGCAAAGCGTCGAGAAAAATATCCATGAAGGCTGTAAAGACGTGCTTGATTTCATAAATGACCAAACCCATTGGAGGAAGCTCTCTCGTTGTCACAATTAAGATGAGGAGAAACGCGCAAATCATCGTGGAGATAGGAAGGCTCCAGCGATATAGAGTCGATGGCAATTCGTTGACACCCCTTTGTCCGTTGATGCGTCCCCGAAGGACGCGGAGTTATTTTTATCCATAGAAAGGCTAGTATGATCTATCCTATGTACATGTAGGTTCAGATAGGACAATGTCCTTTATTGACAATGGATTGTAAGGGTGTATAATTATATAAAATCAATTCGCGATGATAGGAACAAGTAAGTTTGTCTTCTGTTTCTCAGAGAGCCGGTGGTTGGTGTGAACCGGTGAAACAAGCAAACCGAATGGATCCTTGAGCATGAGGCTGAACACAGTATGTAGGTTGCCGGAACCTAGGCCGGAGAACATCCTCATCTGTCCAAGTATGCCAAACGGCAGCTCCCCGTTATCAGAGCCTGAAGGTCTTATTGAACAATTGTTCACGGACAAATTAGGGTGGTACCACGGTCTCTCGTCCCTTGCGGGGAGAGGCCTTTTTGTTGTTTTTTTTAGACCATTTGAAGTTAAGAATCTGGAGGGATTATCCAATGAAACGAGTATTATCCGGTATGCAATCCAGCGGACAGCTGACGATTGGCAACTATATTGGCGCACTTCGCAATTATGTGAAGCTGCAGCATTTGCATCACTGTTACTTTATGGTCGTCGATATGCACGCCATAACGGTTCCTCAGGATCCGGCAGCTCTGAAGGAGCAAACAGAGTCTATAGCTTCGCTTTATATTGCTGCGGGACTAGATCCTAGTAAAGCATCCATTTTCCTACAATCTCATGTTCATGCGCACGCAGAGCTTGGCTGGATCATGACGACGCTGACGCATATGGGAGAGCTGGAGCGTATGACACAGTTCAAGGACAAATCCGAAGGCAAGGATTCCGTAGGTGCAGGCCTATTTACGTATCCATCTCTGATGGCTGCTGATATTTTGCTATACAATGCCGACCTTATCCCAGTTGGAGATGATCAGAAGCAGCATTTGGAGCTGACGCGCGATTTGGCGAACCGTTTCAATAACCGTTTTGGTGAAATGTTTGTCATGCCGCAGCCTTATATGCCTGAGATTGGTGCGAGAATCATGTCTTTGGATGATGCGTCTAAAAAGATGAGCAAAAGCAGTCCGAATGCAGGTAGTTACATCGCCATGCTGGATGAGCCGGATGTGATCCGTAAGAAGCTGAGCCGTGCGGTCACTGATTCAGGCCGTGAGGTAAAATATGATCCACAAAACAAACCTGAGGTTAGTAATTTGATGTCCATTTACTCACACTTTGCTGAGATGAGTTTAGCTGAGATTGAAACCAAATACGATGGTCAAGGCTATGGTCCTTTCAAAAAGGATCTAGCTGAACACATCGTGGCTGTTCTCGAACCGATTCAACAACGTTATCGTGAAATTCGCAGCTCAGGCGAAATTTTCGACATCTTGAAAAAAGGTGCGCAGGAAGCAGCTGAAGTGGCTGATCAAACCTTGCTCGAAGTGAAGAAACGGATGGGCTTCGTCGTTCTATAAAAAGCAAAAAAGAGCTCGAACAGCTAAAAAAGCTGTTTGGGCTCTTTCTCTTGTTGACGATAGTTGTAGATTCCTTCGTTAAGATCGTGTATTTTTCTTGCGAATCTTCGCTTTAACCGCAAATCCATATCCGATAAAGCCTAACGAGATGATGGAACAGGCAAGGATCATCCAAGGCTGCCTGAGGGCAATGAATAAGCTGATGGAGGCGAGCAGCAAGGTGCCAACAACAGCGAAAAGAAGAGCGAGTGGTTTGCTCATGTACGTGACCTACTTTCTAGAAGAATGAACATTGTCTTCTTATTTTAAACTTTTTTGATCGCTGTGCATATAAATTCATTTCCTCCACATACTATCTTTGCAAGCTTGCAAATACATCAAAGATTATAGCTGACTGAAAGGAGTCTGATCCTTATGGCGCAAAATCGTAGCAGCAACACATTGGTAGTTCCACAAGCCACTCAAGCTTTAGATCAATTGAAATATGAGGTAGCTCAAGAGCTGGGCATCCAAATTCCTCAAGATGGTTACATGGGTTATATGGCTACTCGCGATGCTGGTGCAATCGGGGGTAACATTACTCGTCGCTTGGTGCAAATTGCTGAGCAAACGCTGGCAGGACAATCTGGCTTTCGCAGCTAGGTAACCTGACTCGTTAATAGCTTTCCCGAATTATTTAACAATAAAGCTCAGGGGCTTAAAAACCCTCTGGGCTTTTTGTACGTCTATTTTTAAATGTAAAAAAGACGCGTTTGGTTAACGCGCCTTTTTTCTAATAAAGATCCACTTTTAGCTTTTTTTCAAGCCTAGTGTCACTTACCCAGCCCACATAAGAATCGAGTGTTTGGAAATTGTGATCCATCCGGATAACACCTACGAAAGGATACTGCTTGCGGTGACGATAACGCACATCAGCCCATCTAACTTCGTAGCCGAAGCGGTGTTCTTTCACTTCAGCACAGGTGAAGGATGAGAAATAGAGTAAGGCTTGGATGTCTTCGTGACTTTTGGACACCTCGATGGCTGGATGGTCTTCACATTTGACGGTGTCGATCCACCTAAGCTTCGAATTCTTCAGTTCACCCAGCTGGAAGGTGCCGTCTGTTCTGCGTTTCACAACGTTCCACACGTAGAGGTTGAATGTTACAATAAGTGTGTATTTATCCCCTGGCATATGGGTGGGGTCTTTGCGATAAAGCCCTTTTTCTACGATGTAATGGTCGAGAGAGCGCCAGATGTAATATAGAGCGATAACCCCGTACAAAGTCGGAAATACCAGCTTTGGACTAGCGACATGGAAAGACCACATGAAAATAGCTGCGATGTGGCTTGAAAAGATAAAGGGATCAAAGATGTGTATAATGTTCCATGACACCCACTTCTCAGAGAATGGCCGAAACGCTTGTGTACCATATGTGTTGAAACAATCTGTGAAGACGTGGAAGCAAACGGCGATTCCTACCCACATACCAAGGTGCAATAAGGGGATTCCATGGAAGAAAAGAGCAAGGGCTCCAGTGATCAGCAGCGTCCATAATAGTAAAGCCGGCAAAGAGTGAGAACGACCGCGGTGATTTCGAATGTAAGTGGCGTTCCCTTTAAAACGGAGCAGCCCGTCCACATCCGGAATCTGTGAGCCAATAACAGTTCCTATGAAGACTGCAGTGGTTGCCGCTGTGTCTGCAGAAACGCTAGGGTCAATTTGAGACAGTCCCGCTAACCCTAATCCAATTACGAGATGAGTGCCTGTGTCCAAATGGGTTTCCTCCTAAGAATTTTCCGTAGAAAATTTTCTTCGTAAGCATGGGCTGAGTTTTCCATAGGAAAACTTACTTCGGTTGATAAGAAAGTATAAGTTTTATACTTTTGCTTCGCATCAACCTTGATAAACGCGCTCGTCCTTATAAGAGGACGAAATCATTTATCCTTGTAAGCATGGTCATTTTTCCGTCTTTTTATTAGTTTACCATTTTGGAGCAAAAAATAAATCAGAGGGAGATCTAAAAATGTCTAAAGTTTTTGTAGAGTATGCCATAAAACCCGCTTTTCGGGACTCTTTTCTCATCTATATGCAGGAATGGCAGCGGCGGGAAGGGCGATTTGAACTGCTAGAGGGAACGGATCAGGAAGGGCTTTTTGTTGAAATTTGGAAGGAAGTTACTTATGAGGAGTATCTTTCTTTGAAACAAGAACGTTTGCATGGAACCGAAGATGTTTCACAGCAAGCCATTTGGGAAGAGTGGATTGAAGGCGGCCTGCGCAAACTGCATATGTGGCATTTCACAGAAGTGACTTCTTCATGACAAAAAAAGCCGCTGCTCTTACGAAAGAGCAAGCGGCTTTATATGTGATCTAACTTTTATCTCTGGGGGCCGACTCCGCCCGCGTATGGATACATGTACTGGAGCTCCTCGTCGAATGTAATGTAGTCTAGATTCACCATGAGCAATAAGTATCGCATACCGGTAGCTGGATCGCTGATAATAATATGATCGCGGCCAGCTGCTTCCAGTTTGCCTTTGAAAATTTTGGCATTCCATTGCGAGTTATTTTCGTATGTCATGTAGATTGTAGCCATTTTACCAAGGTTCAAACGGAGAATATTCTCGATATAGGATTCTTCCATTGGGAGTTGACTAGGTACATTTACACCGGTTTGCAGACCGCCAGCAGGTGGAAATCCAGTTCCAATTGGCATAGGTTTATTCATACCCGTTGTTGGAACGGGATAAGCCGGATAAGGATATCCGTAAGGGACTTGCTGTGCCATACCTTGGTTTCCTTGATTACCAATTTTGTAAGGGTTATTCAACATGATCGTATTTCCTCCTTGAGCTTTCCTTGAGAAAGCTTTCTTCATAATTGAAATGTGAAACAGATGCTTAATTCGTGTCATTATCCATAATCATCATATTGTGCATCTGCCCATTTGGTGACTGGTTATTGCTGAATTATCTCAAACAAAAAAAAGCCCCATTGGGAGCTTACGTAAGTAGAAATTTATAACCGACACCCCAAACCGTCTTTATATATTTCGGTTCTTTGGGATCAGCTTCTATTTTTTTGCGAAGGTTTGCGATATGTACATCGATTGCACGTTCAGTTACATAGGAATCGAAACCACGGACCCGGTTTAAAAGCTCCTCCCGGCTGTATACTCGTCCTTGATTCTGCCAAAAAAGTTTCATAATTTCAAATTCAGAGAAAGTGGTCTCTATGATTTTGCTATGTACAAAAAGACAGCGCTTCTCAAGATCCAGATGAACGATTTGCTCGGTCGTAGCGGTAGATTGAGCTGGCGGAGGAAAAGCATGAGAACGTCGCAGTAATGCTTGTATTCTTGCTGACAGTTCCCTCATTGAGAATGGTTTACATAGGTAATCATCAGCGCCAGTCTGCAGGCCTTTGACGCGATCGGAGACCTCATTTTTGGCGGATACCATAAGAATGGGGATGGTTGACGAATTTCGGAAGTCTGTGCATAGCTGAATCCCGTCAACATCAGGCAGCATAATATCAAGCACGATGACATCGGGTTCGAAATCTCGGAATAACATTTCGCCTTGACGTCCAGTTTCCGCACGCATAACTTGATAGCCTTCTTCGTACAAATAAATCGACATCATTTCACCAATGCTTAAATCATCTTCAATAATTAAAATTTTAGACATAAACGTTCCCCCCTCCTTTTCCATCCAAAAGTTCGGTGCTCGATATGCCGGACGCAACATTCGATCCTATATATGCATGTTATCATTATCCATTTTGTGACGTCCAGTTTAACTTCATAATTAGTTCCTTCGTATGAAAAAAAAGAAGCTGGACGGTACTTGACGCCTAATTACATAGGTCAAGTAATCCAGCTTCCTTTTATAATGTGAGTCCATGTAAGGAGAATCATACCGTTAAATGCTTTCGGACTTGATCTTCGCTCAAATGCTCGGCATAACCTTCGGCGGCTATTGTCCCCCGGTCCAATACATAATAGTAATCGGCGATGCTTGTAGCGAACTCTAAGCTTTGTTCGACCAGCAATACGGCAATTTCTCGACTGCGCTTGATTGATTCTATGATGGCTTCAATCTCCATGACAATAGAAGGCTGGATGCCCTCCATCGGCTCATCCAGCAGCAGCAGCTTGGGGTCCGGGGCTAAGGCACGGGCTATCGCTAATTGCTGCTGCTGTCCGCCGCTGAGGTCGCCTCCTTTGCGGTGAAGCATTTGACGAAGCACGGGGAAGGTTTCGAAGAGAGAATCTGGGAGCTTTTTTCTTCCATCTGTTGCAGCTTCAAGTCCAAGAAGCAGGTTTTCCTCGACCGTAAGCTGTGGGAAAATCTCCCGTCCTTGCGGCACGTAGCCGATCCCTAATTTGGCTCGTCGATCCGGTGGGAAGGACGTTATGTTTCGTTCGTTATAATGGATCGTGCCGGACCTCGGCTGAATGAGTCCCATAATGCTCTTCATGAGTGTGGATTTCCCTACACCGTTGCGGCCCATTAGACAAACGATTTGCCCAGGTTTCACCTGAAGGTTGACATGGCGTACAACCATACTCTCACCGTAACCGGCTTCTATCTTTTGAAGGTTAAGCACCGCGTTCCACTCTCCTTCCAAGATAAACTTCAGCAACCTTATCATCATTCTGAATATCCTGCATCGTGCCTTCTCGAAGCACGGTGCCTTCATGAAGTACCGTGACCGTTCTAGCGAACTTACGAACAAACGCCATGTCGTGTTCAACTACGATGATCGTCTGATTGGCCGCTATTTCGTGCAGCAGCTCACCTGTTTTCTCGGTTTCGCTATCTGTCATGCCAGCGGCAGGTTCGTCCAGCAGCAGTAGATCGGGCTCCTGCATGAGCAGCATCCCGATTTCAAGCCACTGTTTCTCGCCATGAGAGAGTGACCCTGCGCGCTCTTTGACTTTGCTTTGCAGGCCAATCATCTCGAGTCGGAGATGCAAGCGGTCTCGCTGTTCACTCGTCGTCTTGGTCCATAGAGCGCTAAGGAGGCCGCGCTGCTGTTTCATAGAAAGAGCCAAATTTTCAAAAACGGTTAATGTTGAGAAAACGGAAGGTGCTTGGAATTTACGTCCAATGCCGAGCTGTGCAATTTGGTGTTCTTGGTGCTTGGTAAGATCAATTGATTCTTTGAAATAAACGTGACCTTGCGAAGGCTTCACTTTCCCGCAAATGACATCTAAGAGCGTTGTTTTACCTGCTCCGTTCGGCCCAATGAGAAACCGAAGCTCTCCATATTGCAAGGAAAAGTCCAGATTGCGTAAGGCTTTAAAACCGTCAAAGCTCACTTCAAGCCCTTTAACGCTAAGGATTTTCTCTCCGGTTACAGGTTGTTGTTTCGCTAATTGTCCTAGCATTGGGATGTTCCCCCTTCAAGTTTCATAACATTAAGGACTTGGTGTATGGTCAGCTTGCTTCATGCGATGAAGAAATCGGCTTAGGAAGCACTGGTTTTTTCCAATTGGAGGTGTAGTGTGTGATCATACCAACGATTCCTTTGGGCAGCAGCAGTACAACAATAATGAACATGGCTCCGAGCATAATCGGCCACCAGGCGGGGTAAGCTTCGCTAAACGTTGTTTTGGCTGCGTTGGTGATTAACGCTCCAAGAACAGCGCCTCCGATCGTTGCACGCCCCCCGATAGCCACCCAAAGAACCATCTCAATCGAAGGGACAATGCCCATTTGTGCGGGTGAGATAATGCCTTCCTGAAGGACGAAGAGCACGCCGGAAAGTCCGGCTAATCCGGCTGAAGCGCAGTAAATGAATACTTTATAAGTGACTGGATTGTAGCCAATAAAGCGGACCCGATTTTCACCATCACGAATGGCTGTGAGAATGTTCCCCATACGGCTGGTGACGAGTAGACTGCATAGGATAAGAACGACAACAACAACAGCTAAAGTGAGATAGAAAAATAATAATTTCGTAGATTGTGATTGCAGGTTTAATCCAAGAAAGGTGGTGAAATTGGTTAGTCCGTTAGTTCCACCTGTATAGCCTTGTTGGCCAACGAATAACGTTACGGTAATAATGACCAACGCCTGTGACAAAATGGAGAAGAAAGCACCTTTAATGCGGTTGCGGAATGTAAAATATCCTAAGATGAACGCGACGATCATTGGAACAATGAGGGCAAGAAGGAATGCAGCGCCTGCGTTATGGAAAGGAACCCAGAACCAGGGGAGGCTTTCAACACCGCTCCATGACATGAAATCCGGCAGTTGGTCTGGCGTCGCGGCAAGCTTAAGATGCATAGCCATACAATAAGCGCCAAGTCCAAAGTAGACGCCATGGCCAAGGCTAAGAATCCCGGTATAGCCCCAAATAAGATCAATTCCCATGGCAATGATGGCATAAGCGAGAAACTTGCCAAGTAGGGAAAGTCGGAAGTCTGACATGAACAGAGGAGCCAGAGCGATAGCGATCAAAAAAACGGAATAGACGATCAATTTGAGCTTGGATTTTCCCGTTAAGAGCATGGAAGATGCCACATCCTTTCTCAATCTAAGGATCTTGAACGGATCGTCACAAGTCCCATCGGTTTCCACTGCAAGAAGGCGATTATAAGCGTAAAAACAAGCACTTTACCTAGCGTAGCACTTGTTGTATATTCCAAAGCTGTATTGAAAACCCCAATACCTAATGCTCCTGCTACGGTTCCAATCAGCTTACCTATTCCACCAAGTACAACAACCATGAACGCATCCACAATATAATAAGTGCCTATAGTTGGTCCAATGGGTCCAAGCAGCGTTAAGGCGCATCCGGCAATTCCTGCCATAGCGGATCCAAAAGCGAAGGACTGAGCATCTACTCTGCGTGTGGAAATACCGAGACAAGCAGCCATTTCACGATTTTGCATAACAGCTCTCATGCGTCTTCCTCCGGCAGAGTGGTACAGGTACATATAAATCACCAAGATACAAAGCGCAACCAAAGCAATAATAAAGAGGCGTTTGTAGGGGAGAATGAGGTCGGCCGATAAATGAAGTCCGCCTTCCAACCATTCGGGTGCCTTAACAGCCACATTAGGAGCACCGAAGATGGTGCGTGCAAGCTGTTGCAAGGCAAGGCTTACTCCCCATGTAGCAAGCAGGCTGTCTAACGGTCTGCCGTACATGAATCGAATGAGAAAAACTTCGAGCAGCCAGCCGACGAAGAAGGCTACCGCAAAGGCAACACCTAACGACACGATGAAATACCATCCGAAAGCGGAGGCCGGTAGAAACTTCTGGAACCACTGCTGGACTAGATAAGCCATGTAGGCGCCGATCATAATGAATTCGCCATGTGCCATATTCATAACATTCATCAAGCCGAATGTAATCGCAAGACCGATGGCGATCAACAACAGAATGGAGCTAAGGCTTAGACCGTTAAATAATTGTAGAAGCAGCAGACTCATGATAATCCCTCCCAGTAAACCCCAAGTAAACTAAATAAACGTCTACCCCGTCCTTCTTGGACGGGGGCGTTTATCCAGAAATATAGCCGACTTATCGTGTGAAACATATAATTTCTTATATTTTGGTGAAATCCAGGACTGCCCTTAGGCAGTCCTGGCCCCAATAACTAACTTTATTTTTTCGTAACATCTCCGCCCCAAGGGTATGTTTTGAGGAAAGGATCTGGTTTGAGTGGTTGACCGGAGTTCCATATTTCTTTGATTTGGCCATCAGCCGTAATTTGACCGATACGTGCCGTTTTGGAAATATGTTGATTCTCTCCATCTATAACCACTTTACCTTCAGGTGCGTTAAACTCGATACCTTTGGCAGCAGCTTTCACTTTCTCTACATCAAAGGATCCTGCTTTCTTAACAGCAGCAGCCCATAAGTAAACGGCCGTGTAACCAGCTTCGATCGGATCATCCGTAACACGGTCTTTACCGTATTTAGCTTTGTAAGCTTCAACGAATTTTTTATTCTCAGGTGTATCTGTTGTTTGGTAGTAATTCCAAGCTGTATAGTGTCCATCTAGGACAGATGCTCCAATACCGCGAACCTCTTCCTCCGCGATACTTACGGACATTGTTGTTAGATCTTTGGATGAAATGCCTGCATCTTTCAATTGCTTGAAGAAGGCTACGTTACTGTCGCCGTTCAGTGTATTGAAAATGACATCTGGTTTCTCTTTTTTGATTTTACTAATGATTGTATTGTAGTCCGTGTGTCCAAGAGGTGTGTATTCTTCAGCAACAAGCGATCCGCCTTCGGCTTTCAACTGCTCTTTAATAATTTTGTTGGCTGTTCTTGGGAAGACATAATCGGAACCAAGAAGGTAGAATTTCTTGCCTTTGTTTTGAAGAAGCCAAGTTACCGCGGGGATAATTTGTTGGTTCGTTGTTGCGCCAATGTAGAAGATATTAGGTGATGATTCCACGCCTTCATACTGTACCGGATACCACAGTAATCCTTTGTTTTGTTCGACGACCGGAAGCACAGCTTTGCGGCTGGCAGATGTCCAGCAGCCAAAGATGGTTACGACGCTGTCTTTTTGCAGTAACTTCTTCGTTTTCTCTGCAAAAGTCGGCCAATCGGATGCACCGTCTTCAATCACGGGCTTGATTTTTTTACCTAAGAGTCCCCCAGCTGCATTAATTTCGTCAATTGCCATAAGTTCTGCATCTCTTACAGACACCTCGCTTATGGACATTGTGCCTGTTAGTGAGTGAAGAATCCCAACAGGTACAGTTTCATCCTTCGTCTCCGCCTTTGCTTCAGCGGCTTTTGTCGCCATAGGTGTAGTTGTCGTGGATGTAGTTGGCTCTGTCTTTGCACAGCCAGCCATGACCATCATCAAAGCCATACTCAAAGCGACTGTGAGCTTACCTTTGTTTCGTATCTCTCTCATTCACGTCCCACTCCCTTTGCTTACAAGATTTGGATTACAAGGCTTATGATAAAGTGGGAAACAAGTTGGTGTCAATATAGATAACATCAATTAAAGCTTTTTTGTTAACAACGCACAAAAACTAGCTATTCCTTTGTGAAAATCACATAAAATGCGAAAAATGACGTCAGAAATCATTGTTTTCATGTAATGATATCTAACATTAATGATTTACAATCCTAGAATACACGAATATAATAAGGATAAAGGATTACCATTATTCGGATTTTAATGAGGTGAAGATGTGCATTTAACGGAGAGAGAGAAAGAAAAGCTGCTCATTACTGTGGCTGCTGATCTAGCGCGCCGAAGACTTGCCAGAGGCTTAAAACTGAATTATCCCGAAAGCATAGCGCTGCTAACATCCGAGATTATGGAAGGGGCCAGGGATGGATTGACCGTTGCTCAATTGATGGCATTCGGCACAACGATTCTCAGAGCGGAGCAAGTTATGGAAGGTGTACCTCAAATGATTCATGAGGTACAGGTAGAGGCTACGTTTCCCGACGGGACCAAATTAGTAACCGTACACGAACCAATAACCTAACTATACAAATGATTAATCGAAAGGGGCGAGAAGATGGTTCCAGGAGAATATCGAACAGTCAAGGGATATATTGAAATGAATATAGGAAGACAAACGATTGATCTTATCGTTACGAATACAGGAGATCGACCCATTCAGGTCGGCTCGCATTTTCATTTTTTTGAAGTGAACAGAGCTTTGGACTTCTCGAGAGAACAAGCCTATGGCATGAGGTTGGACATTCCAGCGGGAACGGCTGTCCGTTTTGAGCCAGGAGAACAGAAACCTATTCAGTTAGTTGAACTTGGCGGAGCCAAACTTTCTTATGGACTAAATAACTTGAGTCAAGGCTTAGCAGCTAATGGAAATATGACAAGTGCTGCGAGAGAAAGATGGCAAGCATGGGAGGGAAAGCCCGGTGAATCGAATAGATCGTAAAAGTTATGCGTTAATGTTCGGACCTACAACGGGAGATGCCATTCGTTTGGCTGATACCGAGCTATGGGCACAAATCGAGCATGATTACACCGTATACGGTGATGAATGTAAATTTGGCGGCGGCAAGGTCATTCGCGACGGGATGGGGCAATCCAGCGGTGCAACCCGCGATCAAGGTGTTCTGGATACCCTGATTACGAATGCTGTCATAATTGATCACTGGGGTATTGTCAAAGGAGATATCGGCATCAAGGATGGTCATATCGTGGGTATCGGTAAAGCGGGGAACCCGGACATCATGGATGGCGTGCATCCCAATATGATCGTGGGCGCAAGCACGGAAGTCATTGCGGGTGAAGGTAAAATTGTAACCGCGGGCGGGATCGATGCTCACATTCATTTTATTTGTCCCCAGCAAATTGAAACGGCGCTTTCTTCTGGCGTGACGACGATGATAGGTGGAGGGACAGGGCCTGCCACAGGTACGAATGCTACAACCTGTACACCCGGTGCTTGGCACATGCAGCGTATGCTGGAGGCAGCTGAAGCTTTTCCCATGAACTTGGGCTTTACGGGTAAAGGTAATGCTTCTTTTCTAGCTCCGTTGACGGAACAAATAGAAGCGGGAGCTATTGGTTTGAAGCTTCATGAAGATTGGGGAACGACGCCGGCGGCAATCGACAATTGTCTCGAAGCAGCGGATCAATATGACGTTCAAGTAGCTATTCATACCGATACATTAAATGAAGCGGGATTTCTCGAGGATACACTCGCAGCTATCAAGGGCCGTACGATTCATACGTATCATACCGAAGGAGCAGGCGGGGGGCATGCGCCGGATATTATCCGTGCGGCTGCTGAGCTTAACGTACTGCCGTCTTCTACAAACCCGACACGTCCGTATACGATCAAC
Source organism: Paenibacillus germinis (assembly GCF_013141785.1). NCBI lineage: Bacteria > Bacillati > Bacillota > Bacilli > Caryophanales > Paenibacillaceae > Paenibacillus > Paenibacillus germinis. The sequence goes on along the minus strand of NZ_WHOC01000158.1, from coordinate 125,177 downwards.
ACGATTGAAGAGCATTTGGATATGCTCATGGTGTGTCATCATTTGGACAGCCGTATTCCCGAGGATGTTGCTTTCGCGGATTCTCGAATTCGCCCGGAAACGATTGCTGCGGAAGATATTCTTCATGATCTAGGTGTCTTCAGCATGCTAAGCTCAGATTCCCAAGCAATGGGGCGGGTTGGCGAGGTCATTATTCGTACATGGCAAACGGCCGATAAGATGAGGAAACAGCGTGGGCCGCTGGCTCCCGATACAGAAGAAGGCGACAATTTCCGAATTAAACGTTACATCGCCAAATATACAATAAATCCGGCGATTACACATGGTGTTTCGCACCTTGTCGGTTCCATTGAGCCTGGGAAATTCGCGGATCTTGTCATTTGGAGCCCGATGTTCTTCGGGGTTAAGCCGGATCTTGTACTCAAAGGCGGTAGCATTGCCTACGCTCAGATGGGAGATCCGAACGCTTCAATTCCAACACCGCAGCCTGTATTTGGGCGTCCGATGTTTGCTGCTTTTGGTAGAGCTTTGACGCAAAGCTCGATTACTTTCGTCTCTCAAGCAGCATATGATCGTGGCATCGCTCAGAAATTAGGTCTGCAAAAGCGTGTCGAGCCTGTGAAAGGGTGTCGCCATATATCGAAGAAAGACATGATTCATAATAACGGAACGCCTTCTATAGAAGTAAACCCAGAGACCTACGAAGTGAAAGTTGATGGGGAAGCGATTACGTGTGAGCCGGCAACCGAGCTGCCGATGGCGCAGTTATATTTCTTATTTTAAAAGAGTAGGAAGTCCCTGATCGAGGTGACGATATAAAGCGATGACAACACAGACAACGACATTCATTGAAGAGATGACGCCGAGGTTTCACTGGCTCGCTTATCAGCAGCTTCTGGATTCAGCATTGCCCATTGGCGGATTCTCTCATTCCTTTGGTTTGGAAACACTCGTACAGCAAGAGCGATTAGTAACGATTGAAGAACTCGAAGCTTATATTCGCACGATGCTCGCGGGTAGCTGGGCAACGTCAGATGCAATGGTAATCAAAGCAGCCTATACCCATATTCCAAGACAGGGATGGGAGCAGCTTTGGGAAATCGACCACATGCTGCATGTGCAGCGTGTATCGAGTGAAGCGAGGAGCGGCGTTCAAAAGATGGGCCGCAGGCTGCTCCAACTATCGCGCTCGATGTATCCAGATCTGAACTGGCTGCCTCTGGACGAAGCTGTGAAAGCCGGCAACTGCAGCTCCAATCATCCGATTGTCCATGGATGGGTGAGTTATCACCTTGGTGTGCCCTTACATCAAGCGGCGGAAGGTTATCTTTACAGCTGTATTATGACCTGCATCAACAGTGCGCTCCGACTCATGTCCATGGGGCAAACCCAAGGACAAATTCTTCTTGCGAAGCTGCTTCCTTTGACCGGAAGCGAGTGGCAGCGTGTAGCGCATTTGGATCCCTTGGATGCGTATACGAATTCACCAGCCGCAGATCTGGCTATGATGCAGCACGAAACGCTGTATTCGCGATTATTCATGTCTTAATGAGGCAATTATGCCCTAATCATAATTTTAGGAGGAATGACTATGTGTCAAGGTCAAGGTCATCATCACCACCAATGGGAAAAACCAGCCGTGGATCGGAGTCGCCCAATGCGCATTGGAATCGGCGGGCCTGTTGGTTCTGGTAAAACAGCGCTAGTGGAGCGGCTGGCTCGGAAACTCAACAACCGCTACAGTATTGCGGTGATCACGAATGATATCTACACGAAGGAAGATGCCCGTATTTTGATTAGCTCCGAGGCACTGCCCGAGGACCGCATTATTGGGGTAGAAACAGGCGGATGCCCGCATACAGCGATCCGTGAGGATGCTTCGATGAATTTCGAAGCCATCGAAGAGCTGGAGAAGCGATTCGAGAATCTCGATATTATTTTCATCGAGAGCGGCGGCGATAATTTGGCTGCAGCGTTCAGCCCAGAGCTGGTAGATCGTTTCATCTACATTATAGATGTCGCCCAAGGGGAAAAAATACCGCGAAAAGGCGGTCCTGGCATTATGCGTTCCGATATGCTGATTATCAACAAAATCGATCTAGCCCCGTATGTAGGCGCCAGCCTGGAAGTAATGGATTCGGATACGAAGAAGATGCGCGGCGACCGTCCGTATATTTTCTCAAACCTGATGGGCGGTACAGGTTTGGACGATATTGTCACATGGGTGGAACAGGAGTTCAGCCATGCCTAGCGTGACGGGGGAGATTAAGGCGGAATTTGCGGTACGCAGCGGCTTGACGCAGCTCGTCCACAAATACCACGCCTCCCCGCTCAAAATCGCCAAAACGTTTCGTTACGAGAACGAAACGCTCATCCAGGACGCCCACCCTGCGGATCAATTGGGCGTCTATATGATGGACTGCTCCCCAGGACTCATGTCGGGGGATCATTATGAAATCAACGTGCGCCTTGGAGAGGGCGCACGTGTTTTTCTAACGAACCAATCGTTCACGAAGGTGCATCCGTCTGAAGTTGGTCATGGAAGTACGCAGCGTCAGACGCTGCATTTGGAAGCTGACGCACTGCTGGAATACATTCCGGAGCCCTTAATGCTCTATAAGGATGCAAGCCTAGTCGCAGAAATGGATGTTCATTTATCACTGGGGTCTGCGTTGATTCTCTCGGATGTATGTTGTCCTGGACGAACGCAGCGAGGCGAAATATTTCAGTATTCCCGTTATATGAATCGTATGAAAGTCTGGCACGGCAAGGAATTGATTTTTTATCAGAATCAAAGAATTGAACCACAGACCATGCAGCTATCAGCGCCAGGCTGCTGGGAGCGGGAGACACATCTCGGTAATCTGTACATTTTCTCGGATCGTCTTAAACAGCTGCATCTTGAGAAAGTATTGGAGAGTCTTGAGAAGCTTGAAGGTGTAGAGGTCCGCATAGGAGCTAGTCTTACGCATAAATACGGTTTAATCGTCACAGTCATGGGAAGACATGCTTGGGAATTACAGCTGGCTTTGACGAAGGCATGGCATGATATTCGCCTCAGCTTATTAGCATTAACGCCACTTATGGTTAATAAATAATAGGATTAAACGATTGAAGGGGGCCCTGGGGGCTCCTTTTTACATGGAATCGAATGTTCCGATCATTTTCCACGCATACTGGAAGGAGAATCGACAATATGATGACAACTGGCTGCACTTCATTGTCAAACGTTGTAAGGGTTGGTATGATGAGAATGTTCATTATTCAGTTTGCTCGGAAATTCGACATAGAGGAGGACGTTTACGTGGGAAATCAAGTTAGCTACGAAAGCGTTTCGAACGGTTCGTCACAAGGGTCTATTGGGACAGAATCCATAGAAGCTAGCAATATTCAAGCATCGGCTGAGCCTGTGACCTTGAAAGATTTTTATCGCTTGGTTAAGCCAGGCATTATTTATTCCAATCTAATGACAGCTTTTGCTGGCTATTGGATGGCGGCACATTGGGATGTAAGCTGGGTACACCTTATTATGACCATGCTAGGAACAGCTCTTGTAATGGCAGGAGGAACGGTGCTCAACAATTATTTAGACCGTGAAATGGATGCGAAGATGGAGCGGACTCAGAATAGAGCTCTTCCAAGCGGAAGAATGAGCGCTAATGTCGTTCTATGGTACGGTATTATTCTAGGAACGATCGGTCTTGGAGTCCTATATTTTGGAGCTCAGTCGCCACTTGCAACATTGATCGGACTGATTGGCCTGTTCTTGTATGTTTGGCTCTATACAGCATGGTTTAAGAGAACTTCGGTATGGAGTACATTCGTGGGGGCATTCTCTGGTGCTACACCTCCCGTTATTGGGTACTGTGCTGTAAGTGGTACGGTTGATCTTGGAGCTATTCTCCTTTTTGCTTTCTTATTCCTCTGGCAGCCTCCGCATTTCTGGGCTCTTGGGATTCGCCGTATGGAAGAATATCGCGCTGCAGGATTCCCGCTTTTACCCGTCGTGAAGGGGACCTACGTGACCAAGATTAGTATGGTGCGTTATGTGGTTTTACTTGTTCCTGTAACCGTGATGTTAACGGCTTATGGATATCTAGGTTACTTATTTTTATTCGCATCAACTATCTTAGGATTAATTTGGGCTTTCATGAGTATCAAAGGCTTTAAGGCAACAGGTGAGGCTGAAGTGGTATGGGCAAAGCGTATGTTCCTGTTCTCTCTGTTGTATTTAACTCTCTTATCGTTCCTCATGGTCATTGATACTGTGAAAATTAGTTAGAATTGAGGGCTAAAGTAATGAATACGTTTCTAGGGAAAAACTGGTTTAAATTAGCGCTGGGCGCTATATTAATTGCCATGATTGCATCATTTGCATATAAATTATGGGCAAACGGCAGTGAACCTGACCAACGATTAACAGCAATGAAACAAGCTCCTTCGTTTCAACTGCAGGACTTAGACGGTAAACCTGTTTCCTCTCAGGATATGGATGGTAAAGTTAGACTTGTATACTTCTTTTATTCCTTTTGCCCAGATGTTTGCATGCCGACGACTTTCTTGCTTTCTCAGGTTCAGGAATCTTTGAAGAAAAAAGATTTGCTGGGTACTAAAGCGGAAATTGTATCCATAACAGTCGATCCAAAACGAGATACACCGGAAGTGCTTAAAGAATTCGGTAACCGATTTGAATCGAAGCCAGTTCCGGGTGGGTGGACATTCCTGCGTGGCGAGGAATCGAAAATTCACAAGCTTGCGGAAGATTTCGGCATTATGGTGATCAAAGAAAAAGATGGTAATTTCTCGCATTCGAATGCTATTTTGCTGGTTGACCCAAAAGGAAAACTCCGGAATTATTATGATGCGAGCAACCCAGAGTTGGATGTTGACCATATTGTCAAAGATGTCGTGACCTTATCTAAAGGAAAGTAAGTCAATCCTTCATGATATTAACTATTCAAAAGCAGGGTCTGGAGCAGGGTATTTGATATACTCATCCAGTCCTGCTTTTTCTAATTGCTGAATGATGTATTCCTCAGGTGTTCCTTCCACGCCAGCATACCCTCTGCGTGTATAAATTTGTTCTGCGTCTGGAAACGTTTCTCGCAATAGAAAACGTATTTTTTTGCCGGAAGAGTCATTATCCGTAAATATGAAAACAGGATTGTCTTCCGCTTTTTTTCTCAGTTCTTCCAGAGTTAACGAGCTTGGGGTACCGAATGTACACAGGATCATGACATTTTCATCAACCACGCGTTTTAAACGGCTTTTATCATTTTTACCTTCTACAATGATGACAATCGACATGGGATTTCCTCGCTTTAGGTTTTTTTGTAGTATAACCCGTTTTCGCAAGTGATCCAAGGATTTCATTCGACGATTTGGCAAATATGATTGTGTAATTTCCCGGGAAATGACAGGGATTGACAGCGCAAAAGACGGCTTGATAAGCTCAAGCCGCCATTTTATCGGAAATTACGTTGTGATAGGCGTTTTAAATGTGCGCAGCGGTAAGAGGGAAAGTGCTAGCATTAAGATGAAGAACGCGATGAAGTAAGAGGAAATGTGGTCACGAAGCTGTCCGGCCATCATTGGACCTATAAAGGCGCCAACTGAATAGGAGATGGAAAGAAGGGAAAAGACGCGTCCATAACGATTGCTGCTTGTTATACCGGCAAGAAGGGCAGCGAGAGCGGGATAAATGACACCTTTCGCCATTCCGATTAGGAAAAGGGAAACAGTTAGCGGTATCGGCCACTGAATGGCTAAACCGAAGAAAACGATCGCAAGCGATATACTACCACAGACCGTTCGGATAAATGGGGGGATCTTATTTAAGAACCAGAAGCTGATGCTTAAAAGGGCACCCAAACTGATTAAAGTGAAAAAAACGCCGGACGTTAGGATAGAGTCTCTGGCCGACTGCATGAGTGGAAGCTCAAAGAAAAGAATGCCTTGCGAGCAAGAGAGTGCCATCGGAATGAGAAAGAATAACCACGGAATCGTTACGTTGGCGGGTAGATCTGATTCATCACTCAGCATGCCATGACCATGATGATCTAAGATGGGGGATTTGCTTCCTGTTTGTGCTAGGAGCTGCTTTTCTTTCACACCGAAGATCGCAAGTATGCCTGTGATAATAAGAATCCAACCTAACACGGAGAAGGCTGTTGTAAATCCGATTTTGGCAACCAAGACAGCGCCTGCTGCTGGAGATACCACGGAAGCAAGGGTATGTATGAGACCATTGCCAGCCATCAGTTTACTTTGATGGATGCGATCCTTGGCTATGCGTGCAAGCAGCGATAAGCAAGCAGGGGATAAGAAAGCGAGTACGAATCCGCTAATCGAACGAATGTATAGCAAGTGCCAAGGATCTTTCACATTGGATTGAAAAAGTAAGATGATCCCTGCTACAATCAGGCTAAAGACAATAAAGATTTTACTTCCGTATTTGTCTACGCCATAGCCAGCGATTAGATTTCCAGGCAAGTGTGTAATTGAATATACGCCCATAATTAGCCCTATAAATGAAGGAGCTGCTCCTAAAGATAAGGCGAAGGGAGAAAGAATCGGGTACTGCGCGTGTAAATCGAAAAAAGCAACAAACATAAATAAGTACAACCAAATAGCTGTTCGCATGTTCTCACCACCTCAATCATTTAGACTTGTCTCTTCTTAAGATGTACGCCGCTCGTCCCATAGATATGACCTTTCCATACAAATGACACATTTCTGTTTTTAGGAGGCTTTATGGACGCATACGTGATTGTTTTACTCGCTGGCGCGGCTATTTTCCTGATTTTTCGCTTGAGGCAGTCTTTTCGAAAGACAAGAAGTAGAGTCGATAAAACAGAGGAGATAGAACGAAAGTTAGCCATGTTAAGGAAAAAAAGAGATGAAGATTAAGGATTCCCTGTAGTATGATAGGAAGGGACTTTTGGATAATTAGGAGGGGTTAGTTTGGATCAGTGGATTTCCTTTGCGCAGGATCGTTGGTACTTAATTGTTGCCGCTATTATTGTGCTTTTTATCGTGATCGGAATTGTGAAAACCGTGGTGAAATGGATTCTGGTCATCGCGATTGTTGGGGCTCTTGTCGTTTATGGAGCGAGTTATAAGGATAAAATAAAGGATATTGGGGCAAGCGTGGTCTCGCAAGTCGGCGATGAAATCAAAGATAAGGCTATCAGTACATTAACCTCGGAAGCCAAAGATGCACAATTTAAAGCGAATCCCGATGGTTCCTTCCTTATTACGACGAAGAGCTTAAAGGTGGAAGGCAAAGCAGGGACGGATGAAGTACAAGTCACCTTTCTTGGTAAAACGTTTAAGATGAACGCGAACGCAGCTGTTAATGCTTTCATCGAGCAAGCAAAGAAAAACGCTAAGCAGTAAAAAGATTATAAAAATAGGATGGTGAGAAATCATGGCGGATATGACGTGGTTACAATCAACTTCGATAAATTTAATATCCATCGTGATCGTTCTCACATTTGTAGGCTCTGTCGTTCAAGGATTTTTCCGAGGAGGGTCAGGTTCAGCCAAACATCTTCTGTCTATGCTCGTGGAGGCGGTTATCGTCATTCTGTCCATGTTTATCGCGTGGAAAGGGGTCCAGTGGGTATCGCCTGTGATTCAAACCTGGTTGAAAGGGCAGAATTTGCAAATTCCATCCGTAGGGATAAGCATGCTTAAACAAATCTATTATACAGCCATGACGAGTATCCGCGATTTCCCGCTGCTGCGTTTCGGTGTATTGTTTTTACTTGGCTATATGATCGTGAAGCAATTGCTGAACCTGTTGATTGATCCCTTGTTAGGAAGCTGGTTGGCTAATCGTGATCCTTACAGGGAGCGCAGCAATTCTTTTATTAGTTCTGTCTCTGGTGGAGCCATTGGTTCTGTCGCAGGAATCGCTAGGGCGCTCATTCTTATTGCCGTGCTTTTCATTTATGTAACGTTATTCCCGCACTCTTTGGTCACACCCTACATTGAATCCTCACAGATGTATCAAAAAGGTGCAAAAGAAGTCATTTCACCTTTCACGGGTGACTTCATTGCCGACAAGGTGCCCGTGTTCACACGTGCTGTGGAACAGGAATTTACGAATATCCTTCAGCGTAAGTATGAAGTTCTAGACGCGAAAGTTCCAGGCAATATTGCAGATGCAGCAAAAGAAGTAACCGCCAGTGGGAAGACAGATGAAGAGAAGGCCAAGCTGTTGTACAAATGGGTAGGCAGCCGAATCCAATATGATTGGGATAAGGTAACTCTTTATGAAGAGAAACGAATCTGGAAGGAACAGACGCCGGAGGATACCTTCAACACCAAGGAAGGGGTTTGTATAGACTACTCTAGGTTGTATGCACAGATGGCCAGATCCATCGGCCTTGATGTGAAAGTTGTGACGGGGCTAGGCTATGACGGGCAGGGCAGCTATGGGCCTCACGCTTGGAATGAGGTTTACCTGAAGGAGTCTGATCGCTGGGTTCCGCTAGATTCCACCTGGGTGGCAAGCGGGGGCAACTGGTTCAATCCGCCTAACTTCGATCAAACTCATATCAAAGACGCTTAAAAAAATATCAGCAAGAAGCCTTTCCTTTGGAGATCAAAGGAGGGCTTCTTTTGTATCAATCGACCTATCTTTTAAGGGAAATCATGGATAGATCTGGAGGGTTTTCTCATATGATGATTAAATGTGGTACACTAATAAGATAGGATTGTTTATAAGAATGAGGGAGATTGTATGCGGAGACCACTTCAGGAATATAAGATGATTTACTTAGATGCAGGGGACACTTTACTTACGATTCCAGCAGCCCAGACGATACTCAAACAGTATTTACAATTGCGATCTGTGGATCGTGATGAAGCTCATATTAGTGAACTATTTACGGAAGCTTTTCGTCTTTTTTATTATGTGAATAAGCAGGACAATTTCGTGGCTTGCAGTCCAGAGTCAGATCGTGAGTTCTGGGTCAATCTATATAAATACGTGCTTCATAAATTGGGCATTCATGAGGAGTGGTCAGAGGAAGAGATTTATACCTGCTGCCACGAGCTCTACGACATTTACACGGCACCTGAGTATTATGAATTGTTTGATGATGTTAAGCCATTCTTAGATGGTTTGAAGGCACAGGGTTTTCGAATTGGGATTATCAGCAATTTTGCTCCTACCTTGAAAGCCATATTGGAGGATAAGGGGATTTTGCATGATTTCGACCCCGTCATTGTTTCAACAGAAGTGGGTCTAGAGAAGCCAGATCCGGCGATTTTCCAGCTTGCCCTGGATAGGGCAGGGTTAGAGGCTAAGGATATTCTTTATATCGGCGACCATGAAACGAATGATATCTGGGCGCCCAATCAAGTCGGTATCGATGCTGTGCGAATTATCCGTTATTCCTATCATACAGGGGAGGGTATTCATTCCCTGCTTGAGTTGTTTCATGAACAAGCCATAGCGTAAGAAAGGATCTGAGAGGCGATGAAGTCATCCATTATGGATGATCCGAAGAAAAAAGAGATTACCAAAAAGCGGCACTTTTCGTTTCGGATCAATATATTTTTCTTTATAACATTTTTATTATTTTCTGTCTTAATCGTCCGTTTGGCTATCTTACAATTCGTTCAAGCCAAAGATCTTAAAGAGGCGGAGAATACAAATACGAATCAAACCACGAGTATCGCTCCCATTCGAGGCAATATCTACGACTCTACAAAATCTCCTCTGGCTTATACGATTCCTGTTCAGTCCTTGTTTTTCCGAGTTGAACCAGGTCAACAAGACAAGAAGGATGAAATTATTGCGCTTGCTAAGCGGTTAAAGGTTGATGTTTTTGACAAATATGCCAAACCGAATTCGATTAGCCCAACACCCGAAGAGATCGTTCTAGCGATGGATTTAGGTTACGATATCAATAAAAATAAGGTTAAAGATCCGAGTTACTATTGGGTTCCGCGGCGGCTTAAGGCTGATTTATCCAAAGGAGAAATCGCCTATTTACTAGAGCATAGAGATGAATTTAAGTGGCTAGAAGTAACGGAGGAGAGTATCCGTACCTATGAGATGGATGATGATAATACGACAATTGCCACACATTTGGTTGGATATTTAAAATCATTTTCTACACAAACGGCCAAAGATATCTATGAAGATAGCCCAAATAGCAAAGAGTACCTGAACTCTGAAAATGTCGGATTTGATGGTATCGAACGCATGTATCAGGATGAGCTGCGAGGTAAAAACGGGAGTAGGAAATATCCAGTAAATGCGGCTATGAAAATTATCGGAAGAGCCGAAGTGACAGCACCTATCAAAGGGAATAATCTATATCTTTCGATTAATAAAGATATCCAGAAGGCAACAGAGAGAATGCTGGAGGAACATATCAAATATTTACGCAGCCCTTCTCATGCCAATGATCTGTATATGAAAACCGGGATGAAAGCCTCCTCTGGTTTTGCTGTTGCGATGGAAGTGGATACGGGTCGCGTTGTCACTATGGCAAACTATCCGGATTACGATGCTAATGCTTGGACCGGAGGTATTTCGCCAAATATTTACAAGGAAATTGGTACGTATATTTCGAATGGATCCATCATGACTGCTAAATCGAAATATCCAGATGAAAAAGAAAATGCGAAGCATCCTTCTTCCATTGTATTTATGGGTTCAACCATTAAGCCTTTGTCTGTATTAATAGGTCTTAAGGAGAAATTATTCGGCGCTTATGAGGACTATTACGATACAGGATCTTTTAGCTTTGGTAAGGGTGGCACCAGCACAATCTCTAACTCTGGTAAAGCTGCTTATGGACCGATTAATGCTTCGTCTGCTATTGAACACTCTTCTAACACGTATATGTCAGCAAAAGTGGGCATTCCCTTTTATTTGAAATATGGGGGAGAAACTCCAAAGGTTACAGCGAAATGGGCAGAATACCTTGCGAAATTCGGTATGGGAGTGAAAACAGGAAGCGGTCTCCCTGGTGAATTTGCAGGTTCCAACGATTTTATTAAAAATGCTCAAAAAGATAGTTACCAATCCGCAATGGTCTACGCCTCATGGGGACAGAATGAAAAAACGACAACACTGCAGCTTGCTCAATACACAGCTACACTGGCCAGTCGCGGGAAACGTATGAAGCCTCTTTTTGTAGATGAAATTCGGGACTACCAGGGTGAATTAGTTAAAAAGGTTGAGCCGGAGGTTATTGAGGATTTTTCCTCTGAATTTGCTAAAGAAGATTGGAATGTCATTATTCATGGGATGAAAAGTGGCGCCGAGGGCATTGAGGAATTACCGTATAATGTAGCACGCAAAACAGGTACATCGACGCAAGCAGTATCGGGAGGCACGGTAGAAAATGCCGTATTTATCGCCTTTGCTCCCGTAGAGAATCCAAAACTTGCCGTTGCAGTTGTTGTACCTGAAGGTGGATTCGGACGTTATGGGGCATCCCCGATAGCAGCCAAAATCTTTCAGGCTTATGACGCGGCGAACGACGGTATTCTGACGAAGCTGGGCGGCGGGAAAAGGCCGTGGTAAATCGCTATTGAATTCGTTGTTATTCGAATCGTGCCAGCAGAGTGGATTAAATAGTTTGGAAGGTCAGAAAAAAGGTAGTACTAAAAAGGGATCTGCGGAAGCAGACCCTTTTTATGTTTTTGGGTTAGGGGTCGTATGTTTAATATTCGCTGTTGAATGATCCTGAACAGGCCATTTTTCAGCAAATGGGCTCGAAATGTTGTACAAACTACAACTTCAAGTTGCAAAATAGCCTTTGAGCGTGTGAATTGTTGTAGATAATACAACAATGGGGAACCACTATTGCTCATCTGCCCTCACGAAAGTTGAATGACTCTAAACAAGTGCAGGAACCGTTTCCCATCCTTGAGCATATCCTAGTCTAGGGGAAAGGACATTTTTCACCCCAAAAGTTGCATGAGGCAAACTTTTATGCGTATAGGAAAGGTGGAGAAATGTATGAAAAAAACCAGGTTATCAGCTTCATTAAAGCGACTTCTGATTTCCATCATTTTTCTATAGGATACAGCGCTTTCACGTACTTTCATCGCATTTCCAGTATGACGGACAGATATGGTATACTAGTATATCGGTTGTCGAATAGAAAGATTGATGATGAATGGTACGGAGGAGTGAGTTTCACCATGTGTGGTATTACGGGTGTAATGTATTTTGAAGATAGAGAACCAACCACTGCAATGTTGCAGCAAATGACAGATGTTATTGTTCATCGGGGTCCGAACGATTCCGGTTTTTGGACGGATAATCGAATTGGTCTTGGCTTTCGCCGCTTGTCTGTTATTGACCTGAAAGAAGGACATCAGCCTTTGGCTAATGAGGATGATTCTGTGTGGATCATTTTCAACGGGGAAATTTATAATTATAAAGCCCTGCGCAGCATGCTGCAGGAGCGTGGGCATCAATTCCGCACGCAAAGTGATACGGAGGTTATCGTTCACCTCTATGAGGAGTATGGAGAGGAATGCGTCAAATACATGCGCGGCATGTTTGGCTTCGTTATCTGGGACAAGAAAAAGAAGCAGCTGTTCGGAGCGAGAGACCACTTCGGCATTAAGCCGTTTTATTATCATGTCAATGACCGTCAGTTCTTGTTTGGCTCTGAAATTAAGAGCTTGCTGGCTGCGGACGGCATGAACCGGTTGATCCATACGGACAGCTTGCTGAACTATCTGACCTTTCAATACGTGCCGGAGCCTAACACGATGTTCCATGGCATACATAAGCTTCCCCCAGGGCATACGGTCAAAATAACGTTCGACGGAGAAATGTCGATACATAAATATTGGGATCCTATGTTTGAGCCGGAGGAGCGCCCGTTTGATGAGTACGTGGAACAAATTCGTGAAACATTGAAGGATTCGGTCAAGCTCCACATGGTGAGTGATGTGGATCGCGGGTGCTTCTTGTCGAGCGGGATTGACTCGACGGCGATTGCTACACATATGCGGAATATCGAACCGATCCGCACGTTTTCCGTTGGCTTCGAAGGCGCCAACAATGAAACGCCGATTGCCGCCCAAACGGCTGCGGCACTCGGCACAGAGCATTACGATAAAATCATCACGCAGGATGATTTCTTCGGCACGATGCCGAAGGCGATCTGGCACCAGGACGAGCCTGTCGCCGATCCTTCGGCCATTGCCCTTTATCACGTGGCGAAGCTTGCGCGCGAGCACGTGACGGTTGTTCTGTCCGGCGAAGGCGCGGACGAGCTGTTCGGCGGCTACCGCATTTATCGCGAGCCGCAATCATTGCGTCCGATCGACCAGCTGCCGCCATCGGTGAAGCGCATGCTGAACCGCTTTGCCCGGATGCTGCCAAGCAGTGTGAAGGGCCGCAACTACTTACTGCGGGGCACGACACCGCTTGAGGAGCGTTTCCTCGGCAACGCCAAGATTTTCTCCGAGGATATGAAAGCGGAGGTGCTGCGCCTTGATAGTGAGATGCTGCGCAACTATAAGAATCCAGTGCAAATTGCTGGCGATTATTACAGCAAGACGACGCATCTTGATCCTGTGAGCCGGATGCAGTATATCGATATGAATCTATGGATGCCTGGCGATATTCTGATGAAGGCTGACAAGATGACGATGGCACACTCACTTGAGCTTCGTGTTCCTTTCCTCGATAAGGAACTATTCGAAGTGGCACGCCGTATTCCAGCAAAGTACCGAATCGCGAATGGAACGACGAAGTACATTTTCCGCAAGGCGATGGAAGGTATCATCCCTGATCCTATCCTGAACCGTCCGAAGCTGGGCTTCCCGGTACCGCTGCGCGATTGGATGAAAGGTTCGATGGGCGATATGGTCCTTGAGCAAATTAAGTCCAGCGGGATTGAAGATTACATTGACATCAACGCTGTGGAGCGCATGCTGCATAAGCATCGTAATGGTCAGGGCGACTATGCTCGCCGCATTTGGACCATCTATATTTTTGCCCTCTGGCATGTGACATTTATGGAAGAACTGCCTAAGAAAGTGCTCGCTGCTTACTAGGTCTACTAATGACGTAGAGACAGGGGATGGGAAACGTGGGATCTTATAAATTACTTGCCCTCGATATGGATGGCACCTTGCTGGACGATGACAAAAAAATATCAGTTGAAAACCGAGAAGCGATTCAGGAAGCCACTAAAGCGGGTAAGATCGTTATTATGTCTACAGGACGCGGAGCTGTAAGCGCCATGCCTTATATTCAGGAGCTAGGGCTTACCTCACCGCTTGTTGTGGTCAATGGGAGTGAAGTATGGGAGTCTCCGTCTAAATTGCTTAAACGGACCCTGCTTCCTGCCGAGACAGTACGTAATTTGCATAGTTTAGCACAAACGCATGATTGTTGGTGGTGGGCTTATTCGGTGGAAGGTGTGTTCAATCGCGAGAGCGAAGCCATGGACATTGACAGCCAAGAATGGCTAAAGTTCGGTTATTTTACCGAAAATATGGAGAAACTGCAGCAAATCCGGGACATCGTAGAGGGATGGGGAACACTTGAAATAACGAATTCCCATCCCTCTAATATTGAACTTAACCCATTAGGTATTAGTAAGGCGAGCGGCGTAGAGACTGTATGTCAGCTTCTAGGCATTAGAATGTCCGAAGTCATTGCGATGGGAGATAGTGAAAACGACATCGCGATGATTCGTGAAGTAGGTCTCGGTGTAGCTATGGGTAATGCACAGGATGAAGTGAAACGAATTGCCGATATTACGACCGTTACCAATAATGAACATGCCATTGCTAAAGTGATTCGCACTTATATGCTGTAAAGTAGAAGTGATAAGCCTCTTAGATTGGAGGAGATGAGATCTATGATCACCTTAGGCTGGACATTAGTTATCCTTTTATTTGTAGTGGGTATGATTGGTGCTGTTTATCCGGTACTGCCCGGTGTGTTAGCGATTTATGGAGCTTTCTTCATCTATGGTTGGTTGATTAGCTTCGAACCGTTCGGATTCGGGTTCTGGATTATCCAATCCTTGATTGTCATCATCATTATGGTGGCCGATTACGCAGTAGGTGCGCTAGGGGTAAAGAAGTTCGGAGGCTCGAAGGCGGCTATCATCGGTAGTACAATTGGTCTAATCATTGGGCCTTTTGTTATTCCAGCTTTCGGCATACTCATTGGCCCCTTCTTAGGCGCAGTGATTGGTGAAATCATCATCGGTACGTCGTGGAAAAAGGCGATAAGTGCCGGTGTTGGCTCTGTACTCGGTTTCTTTGCAAGCAGTGCGGTGAAAATTGCGCTTCAGCTAGCGATGATTATTATCTTTTTAATCTGGGTTTTTTAATGGAATGAATACTGTAAGAGAGTAGGAACGGACTTGACGAAGGAAACCAAAGATTCTCTAGTAAAAGGGACGCTCATTCTCACCGTAGCCGCGCTAATAGCGCGGTTTCTCGGCGTTTTCCAGCGAATTCCGCTGGTACATTTGCTTCATGAAGAAGGAATGGGCAGTTATTCCATTGCTTTTAATCTATACTCGATCTTACTTGTTGTAGCAACTGCCGGTATCCCCAGCGCACTAAGCAAAATGGTGTCCGAGAAATATGCGATCGGAAGACCTGCTGAAGCGCAGCGGATCTATCGCGCGGCAATATGGTTTGCAATCGTAGCGGGAGTCGTGATGACGGCGCTGCTATATGTCTTTGCACCGATCTATGCCGAGCACATTTCGCATGGTGGACCGGATGCGACACTAGCTACTCGCGCTATAGCGCCAGCCATGCTGTTCTTCCCGCTTATAGCCATTATGCGGGGGTATTTCCAAGGCAGACAAAACATGATGCCTAACGGAATATCACAGGTTGTGGAACAAATATTCAGACTCGTAACCTCAATCGGACTGGCATTTATTTTATTGAACATCAGCTTAGGTTGGGGAGTTGCGGGCGCATCTTTTGGAGGGGTCATGGGAGGGATTGCGGCACTTGCCGTTATGCTTTACTATGCCTTGAAGCTGAAGCGTAGAGATGCGCAGTCGAACATAGTGGCCGAACAGATAGCTGTGGGAAGCACGAAATCGCCACAATCACATACGCCAGTTCGTTATAGTGAAATCTATCGCAGCTTATTGAAGCTGTCGATTCCGATCGTTATTTTCTCAGTGACGGTTACACTTGTGTATGCGATCGATACTTCTATCATTATCCCGCTCTTAGAAGGGACAATTGGCAGAAGTGAAGCGCTTGGGCTTGTTGGTATCATAGGAGGACGTGCCCAGTCCTTGGCGGGGATTCCGATTATTTTGGCCATCGCGCTTAGTCAATCCGTCGTTCCCATCATCTCAGCGGCCTACTCCCGCAAAGATATGAAACAGGTTGGTCACCATACAACTAGAGTGCTTCAACTCTCGATTCTTTCTGGGTTACCGGCTGTATTGGTCATCGCCATTGCTGCGCGTCCATTAGATTTCTTCATGTTCGGGCATGAGGATACCGCTTTCGGTATGAGTCATGGACCTCACATGATTTCGCTGCTCACATTAGGAGCTATGTTTCAAATTGTAATGCAAACATCGGGCGCTGTCCTTATGGGCATGGGCCGAATGAAACCGCTAATGCTGCATGTTGCCGTTGGTATTGCAGTCAAGCTAGCTGGTAGCTTCTTACTTGCGCAGTGGTTTGGCATCTATGGAATCATCGGCTCAACGGGTCTTTGTTTTATTGTCATGTCTTGGCTCAATTTGCGATCGCTTCGTAAAGAAGTCGACTTTACAATCCTCGGACGTCGTTTCATCGGATTACTGTTTTCCATCGTTGTTATAGTTATCCTTGGTCTAGGGGCAGAATGGCTCACACATACGTATGTGCATCCAACTAGCTTGTATCGACTAAATGAAGGAATAAATGCTGTACTTGTTTGTGGCTTCTCGGCTGCCTTGTATCCATTGATGCTGATGGTTACACGTGTTGTAACGAAGGATGATGTGAAGAACTTCCCATCGCCAGTGCAAAAGCTAATCGGCAAAGTGAGTCGTCTTATCAAACGTTCCTAGCCAAGCCTAGCTGAGTCACCGTATCACTTTTTTAATCGCTTGGGCAGCTACAATGCCTAATTCAATCTTGCTTAAACCAAAGTACACTTCTTTTGTTAAATCATAAGGAATCGGTACAGGAATGGAGCGCATATGCACCAGTGCCTCCTTCACATTCGTAAACCAGTCACCGGGCTCTACGGGGGCTAAGATCCTGTCAGGCCATACCGATGTAAGCTTAGGACTATAAAACGGCAGTGTCCCTTTCTTAAGGGCACAGCCATCCAACCTCTCCTGATATTTCATATCGGGAGGGGTTTTTCTTATTTGGGCAAACAGGTGAGGCCAGTAATCGGAACGTGATCCAGTGTGGGGAGTTGTGGCCGCAAATCTAAGCACGCCTTGAAGTACTTCCGGTGCTCCGAAAAGTATCGCATACAAGCTTTTTCCGAATTCGATGCGTTCTGTTAAGCTAGCGAAATTCTCAAGTATCAGCCCAGCCAGATTCGGCTGAGGAGCTTGTGTTTCAATCGATGCGGGAAAAAAGGGAAACCCGATTTGATTCAATTGCAGCCATGCTTGTGTTTTGAACAAAGGGGTATTCAACACGTTTTGCTGAAAATGTTTATTCTTTACGATTCGTTTTTCGATGTAGTTTTGCTCATTAACAATAAGTGCAATCGTTAGCGCGGCCGATTCTTGATACGTCATAAAGTCGCTCCAAACAGGGATCATCCAGGATGAAATGCCCATATGCGGAAGGAGATGAAACAAATTCATCTTTCGTTTCTTGCTTTCGTGGTAGAGCAGTAGTTGAGGATAAGCATCTTGAAAAATAAGACCGTTCGCTCGTTCCAGAAAAGCAAATAGATGCTGGGCCAATTCATTGCTTATCAAATTTGGCAGCAGCTCCCCGCGAAGATCGGTCATGCACCAACCCCCGTTGCGTGAAACCATATGGGCAAGCAGTGCCCAGTGAAGCTCCGGATTAGCTTGATAGCAAGACCAATACGCGTTAGTTCGTGTCACATTATTTCGGTTTTCCCGCTGAGTGTGTTCCTTGATTTGATGCACAATCGCCTTCTCATCAGTGGAGAGAGGAGAACTTACGACACCGCTTTGCTGCAGATCTAATTGATGTTTTAGACCCTTTTCCAGCCGTCCTATGAATGCTGTCGTGACAGGAATTTCCTCCAAAGGGCCAACTATTTTAGCAGAGGAATGCAAAAGCAGTGATGCTTGCTGTTTGAACAGCTGTGCGACTGCGTTCGGCAGTCCTCTCATTTTGCTGAGAACGCCTTTAACGTTCTTACCTCTGGATTTGACTGTTCCTCCCAACACCAAATACCTCCCCGACCTTCTCTGAATCCTTGCCTCTAGTGTTTGCTTATTCACTTACAGGTATGTGGGAACGCGGCCAATTATGGCTATGGTTTCCATCGTATTATTCCTAGAGGGATTAGAGGGATTACTCCTACGAACGTAGTGGGAAGATGGTTTGCCGGAATAATCGAGCGCAAAGATAATTTAGAAGTAAGAAATGTAATGATTGATCATTTATCAATTAGGTAGTGCATTGTGAAAGACCGGAAACGTTGAAAAAGGGGCCGAAAGGTCCCTTTTTTCAACATAAAAAGATATACTACAAAATGTGATTTTATGGTCGTTTAACAGCTTCGTTAGGGTGGATGGATAATCGTGGTTACCAATGTTGTAATTTATACAACAAAACACACGCCAAAAGGCTATTTTGCAAATTTATGTTGCAGTTTATACAACATTTCGAACCCATTTGTTGCGAAATGGCCTTTATAGGGCCCAATTGTTGTACGTTATGCAACATTGAAGGGAGAGAGGCGGGATCTAGGTAGCAATTGTTGTACTTTCTACAACATCATTCAACCGAGAATAGGGATTCATTCATCCGACAACCTTAAGTGAGCATGTTTGAGGATAGATCCTGGTTTAAGATACTTAATGTAGAACAAGATTGGATGAATGAATTGACGGTCTATTCCGGTTTGCTATTGATATTCTGGTATTCCGGTAAATCCCCCAGATTCATAGCTTCAATATGCTTCTTTGTTTCAGTCGTCCCCAACTGGTACACAAGAAAATAAATATCCTTAAGCCGCTCATCATAAGCGCGATTTTTCATGTCCTGATCTTTTTCTGGGAACGCCTCATACGGAGTACTTGCCCGTTTCACCAATTGTTTATCTACCAGATTGATTTCCCGGAATTGTTCAACGAGCAGGAGAAGCTCAGCTTCATTGGCGTGGATCTCGAACTCATAATGGTCTCGAATGAGCACGTCACTGGCTGGCACGACTTCTTGCCTTCCGACGCTAACCCAGTATTTTGTTCTTGGCATGCTGTATCACTCCTTATCTCATCTTTATTTCTATTTACCCTGAATGCGATGGCTAGAAACTTTAATAAATAGAAAAACCTTGCGAGGTTAATCGCAAGGTCATCATAAAAATCACTCATCTGTCTTTTCCGAATTGGTTTGCTCTGTTCCGGGTTTAATCACACGTCCGGTTCGATGGAGCGCTTCACGCAGCAAATACTCGATATGACCGTTCACACTGCGGAATTCATCCTCCGCCCAACGTTCCAAAGCCTCGTACAGCTTGGGATCAAGTCGTAGCGGGAAATTTTTCTTAGGAGCCATAGCCCTGGTCCCGTTAGTACAACGAACCGGTATTAATGACCGGGCTCGCTGAGCGGTCCGATACAATCGCAACAAGAAGATTGTTAATCATGGCCGCTTTTCTTTCCTCGTCTAGGTGCATGCCCTCGGACTCCAAACGAGCAATAGCCATCTGAACCATACCCACAGCGCCATCAACAATAATTTGGCGAGCGGACAGAATAGCAGAAGCCTGCTGGCGTTGAAGCATGGCACTGGCAATTTCAGTCGAATAAGCAAGGTGGGTCAGGCGGGACTCGATGACCTCTACACCTGCTACAGACAGACGCTGCTGCAGTTCAAGGCTAAGCTCAGCGGCAACTTCATCTGCATTGCCTCTAAGTGAGTAACCTTCGCTTTCAAAACGGTCATAAGGATATTTGCTAGCGACATGACGCAGTGCCGTTTCACTTTGAATTTCAACGAACTTTTCGTAGCTGTCGACATCAAAGAGGGCCTTGTAGGTATCGACTACTTTAAACACAATAACGGCCGCAATCTCGATTGGATTTCCTTCAATATCGTTTACTTTGAGTTTAACGCTGTTAAAATTGCGCACCCGCAATGAAATTTTCTTTCTGTGTGAAAAAGGGACGATTAACCATAGGCCGCTCTTTCGAATTGTACCTAAGTAGCTGCCGAAGAAAGTGATGACAGAAGCTTCATTCGGATTAACAGCAGTGATCGTCGAGACGAATATCAGCCCCAGAATAATAAGGATGATGCCCGGCGCAATTCGTTCTTGCGTAAGAAGGAAAACGCCAATCCCACCGCCGATAATAAATAACAATAAACCGAGAAAACCATTTAATGACCAAGCATTCGTTTCTTTCATTCCTGCAGCACCCCTTAGAAAAATATCTTTCTGATATTCATATGATATCACTTTTTACTTTTATTGTAAATGTCTTTCAAGCAGAACGCTGCCTATTTTTTAATCTTGACACAATTGTTAGGGCATGCTATAAGTTAATAAATTCTAAGCAGTGAGGTGCTCGTCATGATTAAAGTATCCAATGAACAAGCTTTTCAAGAACAAATCTCGCAGCCTACGTTGACCATTGCTGTATTCAAAGCAAGTTGGTGCAAAGACTGCCATTATATCGAACCCTTCATGCCGGCAGTGGAAGAAGCTTATGCTGGGCGTATCACATTCATCGAGTTAGACCGCGACGAAGTACCTGATCTTTGTGAGCAGTTGAACATCCTTGGTATACCGAGCTTTATCGCCTTCCGTGGAGGCCAAGAACTGGTTCGTTTCGTCAGTAAACTACGTAAAACACGCGAAGAAATTGAGGAGTTCCTGGGTCGTGCTATCGAAGTGTCCGATGCGCTAAAGTCATAAGCACAAAAAAATCTCTCTTTTGAGTAAATGGGGTCAAGTTTGACCCCATTTTACCAAAGAGAGATTTTTTTAACCCAAGTATATATCTAGGATCGATACCCATACTCAGGGGTATAGGTGTTAGCATTCAACGATTTGTTATTGCGAAATGTTTCATAGGCTTTAGGATCGCGGGTCGAGTCAGATTCGACAAGGACAAGGATTTTACCATCCTTAACGTAATTGTCATAATCCTTGGCCTCGTTCTCGGGAATACCTAAGCCGATCAAACCGCCGACAAGGCCGCCTGCACCCGCGCCAACGGCTGCGCCGGTCAAAGTAGCGACAATTGGTCCAGCTGCTATGATGGGGCCAATACCTGGAATGGCGAGTGCACCAATACCCAGCAGTAATCCCGTAACGCCACCCAATACACCGCCAGCAGCTGCGCCTGTTGCAAGCCCTTCTTCCGCTTTGGTTTCAGTTTCATTCTCAATATGACTTAAGCCTTCGTTATTCCGACCAATAACCGAGATATCATCTGCTCTGTAGCCTTCTACTTTGAGTTGGTTAATCACGCGAATGGCTTCTTCTTCCGAATTGAATACTCCAATAATGTGCTTACCCATAGATAAAACCTCCTGCGATCGATTTTGGTTGAACCGCAATAATTTGGTGCTCATCTTTTATTTACCCTCGTCCAAAAAATTGAAACATTGAATGCCTTATGAACTTCAGAACGGCCTTCTACGTGGTTTCGGAGCTTTGTAACAATTGCGAATGGATTTGCCTACTTATTACAGCTATAATTGAAAGCGGAACAACATCATTCGACATGATTAACAGAAGTCACGACATAAAAGTAGGTGCAATCATGCAAAAATTGATTCAAAGATTAGCGAATCTTTCCGCCATTGGCATGTTTCTTATTCTTGCAATGGGTGCCTTAGTTACGAAGGCTGACGCAGGTAGAGGCTGCGGAGATGAGTGGCCCCTGTGTCATGGGAAATTCGTCCCGGCACATACGATTTCATCGCTTATTGAGTACAGCCATCGATTGGTTGTCGGCATTGTGACGTTAATCCTGGTTGCTACATTCATCCTTGTATTTCGTTATGTGAAACGTAGAGATGCCAAATTTTTCATCTCTGCTACGGTATTGATGACGCTCATTCAGGCAGCAATGGGTGCTATGGCTGTCGTATGGCCGCAATCTTCACTCGTATTGGCATTACATTTTGGATTATCCTTATTGGCCTTTGCTTTTTCTTTGCTATTAGCCATTGTTTTTACGCCTTGGGGGCAATTCCAGCGTGATACGGCCATTCGCAGCAGCTTTAAAGCCCTTGTATGGATAACGACGATTTACAGCTATGTCGTTGTTTATCTGGGTGCATTCGTTCGTCACACGGTTTCATCAGGTGGATGTTCGGGCTGGCCTTTATGTAATGGGGAAGTAGTCCCTGAACTTAGCGGGGCAACGGGTATTGTCTTTACCCACCGTGTAGCGGCATTACTGCTTTTTATATGTATTTTGTTTCTTTACTTACAAGCCAAACGTTATTATCATGGCTCAGACAAACTAAGATTTGGCAGCAAATGGGCGCTAATTTTAGTGTCTCTTCAAGTGATTAGTGGTGCCGTGGTGACCTGGTCAATGGGGAATGAAGTTGCTTATTTATTTACCGGCATGATTCACGCGGTTATTGTTTCTTGCATGTTTGGATTCTTATGTTATTTATGCGTACTTACGCTATATGACCGCAAAGCTTAATACCTGACGGACGAGCTCCTTGGAAGCACGGCAGGGCTACCTTTGCGGTAGAGGAGGCCTTCTGACGCGGAAGGCTATTTCCTTTTTACTTACAATTACTCATCTACAATCTCACGGTCAAAGGTGGAACATACATGGTACCAACGAATTTACGAGCTTTTCTAGACATTTTGCGCCGCGAAAATCAACTGATTGAAATCTCCGCTCCAGTAGACCCAAATTTAGAACTCGCCGAGATTCATCGTAGAGTCATTGATGAGCAAGGCCCAGCCTTGCTGTTCACGAATGTCAAAGGAAGTTCATTCCCTGTCGTCTCCAATCTGTTCGGGACAACAAGACGCGTTGATCTTGCCTTCGGCCCCAAACCGGAGCAATTCATGAAAGCGGTTATTAACGCTACAAGCACGTTAATGCCTCCAACGCCGCAAGCGCTCTGGGGCGAACGTGCTCTCATTATGGATCTGCTGAAGGTTGGAACGAAGAAAGTACAACCGAACCAAGCGCCGATTCTCGGCGGCTTGAAGCAGGACAACCCACTCGCGGGACTGCCTGTCCTGACGAGCTGGCAAGAAGATGGCGGCCCGTTCGTCACGCTGCCGCTCGTATACACCGAGCATCCGGACGGCGGTCATCATAACCTCGGCATGTACCGCATGCAGGTTTACGATGACTTCACTACCGGGATGCACTGGCAAATACATAAAGGCGGCGGCTTCCACTACCACGAAGCCGAGAAACGCAACAAGCCGCTACCTGTCACCGTGTTCCTGGGCGGCCCGCCTGCGCTCATCGCCTCGGCGATTGCGCCAGTGCCCGAGCACCTTCCCGAGCTGATGCTCGCTTCGCTCATCCTCGGGCAGAAGCTCCCCATGGTGGAAAACCCCCATGGGGGGCACCGCCTCGTGGCCGAGGCGGAGTTCGCGATATGCGGCTCCGTACCGCCGCATACGAGACGTGCCGAAGGGCCGTTCGGCGACCACTTCGGGTATTACTCACTCATCCATGATTTCCCGGTATTCAACGTGAATCATGTATGGCACCGCAAAGACGCGATCTATCCGGCGACGATCGTCGGTAAACCGCGCCAAGAGGATTACTTCCTTGGCGAATTCCTGCAAAGACTTCTCGAGCCCGCGTTTCCGATGGCGATGCCGGGGGTTAAAGATCTCTGGACGTATGCAGAGACCGGGTTCCACCCGCTCGCAGCTGCTGTCGTCCGTGAGAGCTATAGCCGTGAGGCGCTTGGCACGGCATTCCGCATTCTAGGTGAGGGTCAGCTGTCACTCACCAAGTTCTTGATCGTCACGGACAAGCCGACGGTCCTAGCCAACTTCACAGAGCTGCTTGAAACTGTGCTGGAGCGTTTTGATCCGGGTCGTGACCTATTCATCTTCAACAAAACATCGCATGATACGCTTGATTATACAGGTGGCCAGCTTAATCACGGCAGCAAAGCAGTCCTTCTCGGGACAGGCGACCCTGTACGCGACCTGCCAAGAGCCTACACCGCCGGAGAGCTGCCTGAGATCCATGATATCGCCGTTTACTGCGGCGGATGTCTGCTTGTCTCAGGGGCATCTTACGCGGCGGAGCCGGAGCTGCCACAGCGTCTGCTGGCGAATGCAGCCAGCCGCTTAACAGAGTGGCCGCTTGTCATCTTAGTGGATGACGCCAGCGGCATCGTGCACGACCAAACCAAGTTCCTATGGACCGTGTTCACTCGTTTCAATCCGGCAAGTGACATGTACGCGCAGTCCAGCGTAAATCGTCATCACATCGCGTATGAGGTTCCGATTGTGATTGATGCTCGTATGAAACCGGGATACCCAGATGAGCTGTTCCCGCGGGAAGATATCGTGGAACTCGTGGATCGCCGCTGGAAGGAATATTTCGCATGAATGCGGATCGGCTCCGTTCCTTTTATCCACATGCAGGATTTGTTCTGGTGTATATCCTTTGGGGCATTAATTTAGCTTCGCTAAAGATTGGGGGAAGAGAGTGGGATTCCCTCGTTTTTAACGGGTTGCGCTTCGCGAGTATGATTCCGATGCTGTGGGTCTATACTTACTTTTATTATCGATCGCGTTCGTTGAAGATACAGATTGCCGGAAGAGATCTTCTCCTTATATGTGGATTAGGCATTCTCAATGCTATTGGCATGGAAGCCCTTCTGCAGTATGCCTTGCAGTTTTCTAACTCCGCGAATGGCGCTGTATTAGGGCGGGGCTTCATGCCCGTCATAACGGTTCTTTTCGCTTTAATAGCCGGTCAAGTGAGGCTCACATGGCGCATCCTTATAGGGATTCCATTAGCTTTATGCAGTGTAATCATCATAGTCTCAGGTGGGGTTGATGGATTCCATCTTGGAGGGGAAACGTTTAAAGGAGATATCCTATTACTGATGCGCAGTGTTATGGGAGCCATTTATCTCATCGGTATGAATCGACTTGTATTACGCTATCCGCTGCCGCTGTTGATTTCGCTTGAAATGACAGCAGGGGCGCTTTCGTTATTGCCCTTCGTACTTTTGCGTGCTGACGCCGCCTATTATGCGGCCATCTCTTCGACAGGTTGGATCAGCTTAATTTACACCTCCTTGTTGGCTACTGCCTTAGGATTTTCTATACACAACTGGAGCTTAGCTAAGCTAGGGCCGTTCAAATCCTCTGCTTATGGATACTTACTTCCTGTAACAGCAGCTATTGCAGGCTTCATTTTTTTACATGAGTCTATCTCTCTGTATCAATGTTTGGGTGGTGTTGGGGTTTTGGCAGCTATGTATTTAGTGCAACGGGATCGTTCACAGAAGGTGAAACAGACCCTGCTAAGCGAACAAACAGCAAAGCTATAACCGAACAAATTTGCTAGGATGAAAAAGGGGTGTGCCCGTGCTGCGAGTATTGTTCAATGAACCGAAACGAATCGATAGCGGACTTCTTCTAGACGCTGGCAACGCGGTGAGAACATATATTGAGCTGTTGGAATCTAAGGAGCATAGCCACTTAGCCTCAGAGTATCCCAAGTACCATAGACGGGCGATCTGGAGCAAGGGGTTTATCGATGCCTTGGATGAGCTGGAACAGAGCAAATATTGCTGTGAGCGTTACGCTGAACATATCAGTAAGGCATTCTTGGAGGAAATGAACCCGCAAGAGGTCGAAGAATATCATCGATTTGTTTATTTTTATAAAAATGCTTTCATTCGCTTGTTTTCGATCTTGGACAAATTGGGCACATTTATGAATGATCTATTCGAGCTGAAAACAGAAACGCTTAAGTCTCGGTTCTCGTACTTTACTGTACTGCGCCGCATGCATGAAAAGCATATTCACGGTTCACTGGAGCTCCAGCTTTATAATCTCAAAATGGATTATAAATCGGCATTAGATCGACTCCGCAATCAGCGTAATATGGAAATTCATTATATTAATGCTGAAATGCTGGATGATCTTATGCAAAAAGAACCGATTCCAGGAGAACGCATTCATGTTGAAAATGTGAAATCAAATGTCGCTGATCTGCAGCAGGGATTTGAAATGGTGTGCCGAACCTTAACAATAGCTTTCTCTTATATTACGGCAAGTATTGCAAAGGGGTAAGAGGACCATGGAATTAAGAGGCCGAACGGTTCTTATTACTGGCAGCGCCAAGGGCTTGGGCAAAATGACCGCGATTACCCTAGCAAGGCGGGGTTGTCAGGTAGCTGTCAATTATGTAAATAGTGAAAAAGAAGCCGCTGAGCTTGTCCTTCAATTGGAAGATCTAGGTGTTCGCAGCGTGGCCGTCCAAGGCGATGTCGCCAAACGCGAAGATATTATACGTATGGTGGAACAAACAACATCTGCGCTCGGTCCGATTGATATTCTCGTGAATAATGCCGGGCCTTTCTTCAGAGAGCGGCGCTTTTTCGCTGATTATAACATCGATGAGATTGAATATCTGATGCGCGGCAATTTGCTCGGTGTTATGGAGCTTGATCATCTGGTTCTGCCTATGATGAGGGAGAGACGCTGGGGACGAATTGTCCACTTTGGATTCGGAAAGGCGGCTGAAGCTAGGGGCTGGACGCATCGCGCCGTATACGCGGCGGCTAAGGTAGGCTTAGTTTCCTTTACGAAGACTTTGGCGGAAGAAGAAGCGAGTCATGGGATCACTGTCAATATGATATGTCCTGGCGATATTCGAGGTAAGAACAAAGAACGGACGATGCAAGAAGCGCGTCTGGAGGTTGATGGGGAAACACCGGTAGGGAGACCTGGGACAGGCGAAGATGTAGCTAGAGTCATTGATTTCCTTTGTTTACCTGCATCCGATTTCATTACTGGGAATATTATGGATATTTCTGGGGGCCTCGATCCCATCCAACCATTACCGGTGCTTAACCAGCGTAAAAACTAGTCCTTATCCTATATGCAAAAAGAGCTTACCATAGAGGTAAGCTCTTTCTTATGATATAGTCGTAATTAGAATACCTGTACGACTTCTGTTATGCCTTCAACCTCTTCAACCAATGCGCGTTCAATACCAGCTTTCAACGTGATTGTTGAGCTCGGGCAGCTGCCGCAGGCACCCATAAGTTTCAGCTTCACAATACCGTCTTCTACATCAACGAGATCTACGTCACCGCCATCGCGTTGTAGAAAAGGACGGAGTTTATCTAAAACCTCAAGGACTTCATCATAAATTACTTCTTTTGTTTTTTCAGTCATTTGATTCATCTCCTTTCTTCTATTATTATATTACAATAATGTTTAAATGAAAATGGTTGTGGGCTTGAATATCAACATAAGGTGGAATTTATATAATGAGACCAATCATTGAGTTTTGTGCCAGTAATATGCACCATGGAACTGATAAAGTCATGAAAGCTTTGGAACAAAATCCTGACTTCGACGTCATGGAATACGGCTGTCTAGGCAATTGCGGACAGTGCTATATGGAACCTTATGCGCTTGTGAATGGCGAAATCATTGCAGCTGAAAGCGCCGATGCTCTTCACGAGCGCATTTTAAACCGGATTAAAGAAATAGAAGCAATGTACGAACTTCTTGGAGACTAATCTTACCCGAAGTGGCGTTTCGACTTCCAGAGTACACCGCTTTTGAGTACACGAGCGATCTTACCCGTCATTAACGTACGTTTACCCATGATGCCGAAGCCGGCCTTTTTACCAAGTGAACCCAGTGTACCTCTAAGTTTGATTTTACCAAGACGAGGTGTATCGCCTTTCCAAATCGACAGCATGGCTTCGGCAATCTGCTTGCCTTGGGCTTGCGCCGCTTGCGCACTAGGAGAGAACGGCAGGGAAGCACAGTCCCCTACGACGAACACTTCTTGATAATCTGGAATTTGATGATACTCATTAAGAAGGATACGGCCTTGGCGGTCTTTGGGCACATTCAAAGCCTCCACGATTGGATTTGGCTGAATGCCTGCTGTCCAGATCGTAGCATCGGTTTTAATAATTTCATCCCCGTTGTACAAATCTCCACCATCTAGTCGGACTAACGATACTTGAGGACGGAGCTCAATATGATGTTCCGTCATCCATTCACGGACGTACTGCTGCAGATTGCTCGGGAATGCCGAAAGTAAGCTTGGACCACGATCGATTAATCGAATGTTCAAATCAGCCCGGCTTTCACGGAGCTCAGCTGCCATTTCAACACCGCTTAGACCTCCTCCAATAATGGAGACTTGTCCATATGGCGCAATGTCGTTAATGCGCTGGTAAGTGGCACGTGTCTGGCAAAGAGTCTGGATGCTGGAAGAGTACTCTTTAGCACCGACAATTCCGTGATAACTATCCACACAGCCCAGACCGATAACTAACCAGTCGTACGATAGCGGCTCTTGGTCTTCAAAAAGAATTTGCTTGTTGTTCAAATCGACGCTAGAAACCTCACCGAATGTTAGCAGCAACCGTGGGTCATTCGGATAGGCAACACGAATATGCGTTTCAGCAATCGTACCTGAAGCTAGTGCATAATATTCCGTTTTTAATCCTTGAAAAGGGCTTCGGTCAATAAGTACTAATAGTGTATCTTCTGGTAAATCCTTCTCCAGCATGTTTAAGGCTATGGTCAAACCGCCATAACCTCCTCCGAGAATCACGAACTTTTTCATCCTATCCAATATCCCTTCTGAACAATATCTCTTCTCTAGTATGACTAATATACCCTGATTTCATTATAAAAGGTGTCACGTTCAACAGGAACGCGTCCTGCGCCTTTAATAAGATAAACGAGTTCATCACGTGTAAGACCTTCAGGTGACAATGCACCAGCAGCATGGGAAATCTTCTCTTTCACGATCGTACCATGTGCGTCCGAAGCACCGAAAGCGAAGGATAGCTGGGTTAACTTCGTACCAATGTTGATGAAATAAGCCTTAATATGCGGGAAATTATCCAGCATCAAACGACTAATCGCAATGGTTTTCAGTTCATCCCAAGCTGGTACCCGTTGTTTGAGGCCTGCATTTTTGCTTGCCGGTTGAATGGAATTAGGAATGAATACTAAGAAGCCGCCTGTTTCATCTTGAAGCTCACGCAGCAGCATCATATGACGAATGCGTTCCTCTTTCGTTTCAATTGAGCCGTACAACATCGTTGCGTGAGTTTTCATTCCGAGCAAATGAGCGTTACGATGTACGTCAATCCATTCCTCCGAGGACGCTTTTTCTACCTTCATTTTAGTGCGGTAGCGCTCAGTTAGAATTTCGGCTCCTCCTCCTGGAAGAGTGGACAAACCTGCATCCATTAGTGTTTTGAGGACATCTCGGAAACTGAGACCACTGATACGCGAGAAAAATTCAATTTCAGCCGCCGTATGAGCTTTAATCGTAACGTCTGGGTAGGCTTGCTTCAATTGGCGGATACAATCCACATAATATTCAAAAGGCAAATGCGGGTTATGCCCTTGGCTAATATGAAATTCTTTAATTTCTGGATTAAAATTTTCAGCTACATAATCTAACATTTGACTAGGTGTCAGAGTGTATGAGCCTTCTTCACCTTCGTCGCGGCGGAAATGACAAAAAGCACAATGCTCCTCGCATACATTCGTAAAGTACAAACTCATATTTTGGACAAAATAAACCTTGTTTCCGTTCATTCGTGTGTTCACTTTGTTCGCTAATTGACCGATGGTTAGTAAATCGTCCGATTCATACAAAAATAGCCCATCTTCCATAGATAGACGTTGATTGTTCTCAACCTTGTCAGCAATTTCGGCCATCCGTTTGACCGGGTCTGTAGTCACAACACTCATCATTATTCCTCCTCTGAATAGTAAATAAAGTCCATACTGAATCGACGCATTCAGCTAGATAAGGACCAAATGCGTTTTGCGGTGTGAGACGCTCGCGTACCTGTTCATCCAGTTCGGTTCAGGAATTCACATCGCTTTTCACTATACGTGCAATCCATCCATCCCATTATAAACCTACGTGTTGGGAGGGGCAATATCATTTAGATGGAGATAAATTGACAATATACAATTAGGACATGATATTTCCTATTATATTAGGAAATGTTATTCCCAATATTAACAAATTCCTGTATACTATTGCAATGTGATTACGTAGGGCTAAAGGTGATTATATCGTGATACCAGTATTCGTGACCGAACCGCAGGAACGATTAAATATAGAAATAGAACAGCTTAGAGGCCAAATGGTTTCCTTAGGTACGGCATACGGCTTCCTTCATCCAGAAGTTCAGCAGTGCAGTCGAGAGCTCGATCAATTGCTGTTACAATATTATGCGATACGACGTAACCGTAAGTATGGCTGAAATGGCTAAGAATGACTGCGCAGCTGCCCTTGAGCAATGCGCCAGATAGGAGTATACTTGATAGTAAGCATTACGAAAACTTAGTATATTGCCAGTTTTCCATAAGGAGAACTTTAGGGAGGGATTTCCGTTATGATTAACATTAGTGAATCAGCGTCAGATAAGATTAAAGAGCTTCTATCTTCTGAAGAATCACCGAACCTGTTCTTGCGTCTAGGTGTCAAAGCTGGAGGCTGCAGCGGTTTCTCTTACGGCATGGGCTTCGATGATGAGCAGAAGGATGACGATAAAGTATTTACCATTCATGGCCTCAAGGTCGTTGTGGACGAAGATAGCTCCAAATATTTATACGGTGTTGAAATTGACTACACAGACGCAGGCATGGGCGGCGGGTTCTCCATTAACAATCCGAACGCAGTAGCTTCCTGTGGATGCGGCTCTTCCTTCAAAGTGAAGGATGAAGAGGGCTTAGTCGAGAAGTGTGACGATAAAGTTGAGGCTTAATGAACAATAAGAATTATCCTTCCAAACATGTGTATTTTAAAATACACTTGTCTTGGGAGGTTTTTTTGTTTTCATCTTTGTATTTTCATCTTAGCAAAGACAATCCTTCAAGTGCTACAATATACATAACAAGGAATTCCTACAGTTGGTGAGAGGAGTTGAATCTTTTAAGTGAATTGGAATTTTAATGTTTCAATCATCTCTACAATTGTTGTCATTTTCATATTAATGCTGTTTTACAGAAATAGGGAAGAGGACGAAGGATATTTAGGGTTGAAATTAGTTGGATATTACATTTTAGGAACATTCAATTTAAAAATTGGTATTTTAATTCCTATTGGTTTTATGATTTGGCTGCTTTTGTTTCACCCGAAGACGAACCGAACGATAAAGCGATATTCGGCTATATTTGGATTACTTATGATGTTGATTGGTTATTGGATTCATTAGCTTCCCGAGTGCAGGATAGTTGCACTTGTGGGAGCCTTTTTTACATTATTTGCAAAAAAACTAATGACTAGCGGAACCCTTTTAAGCATTGAAAGAATAGAATAGATTGAAAGGTTTAGTTTACTAGTGATATAAGAAGAAGGTGTGTCGATGGCTACTAGACAGGAATTTATTGAGTTGATTGCACCTATTGCAGTGAAGCTTCGCTTAGAGAACTCACCGATCTATCCTTCAGTGAGAATTGCGCAAGCCATTCATGAGACTGGGGGCAATTTGAACGTGTGGAACAATCTAGTCGGATATAAGGTTGGTAATGGGGTGTTAACACCCTATTGGCAGGGGGATCGCGTTTCAACAACAACATGGGAAGTCATTGGAGGTATACGTTATGATAACGTACCTGGAGATTTTCGCGCATATCCTACGCTTGAGGCTGGGTTTCGTGATCAGGATTTACTTTTTGGATCCCCTCGTTATGCTAGTGTCAGAATAGCGAGAAGTCCTGGTGAGCAAGTGAAAGCATTGCAAAGCAGTGGGTATGCAACGGATCCCTCTTATGCTAGTAAACTGAATACGATTATTCAAACCTATGGTTTAACTCACTTTGATGAGGAGGTCGTTCTTATGTTAGAGAAACTGCAGGAACAAATCGTAGCCTTACAAAATAGAGTAAGTTCCTTAGAGGAGCAAGCGGCGATGGAGGTCGTACCACAATGGGCGAAAGCTGCTGTAGATGCTGCGGTCAAAGCCTCATTAATCGATACTCCGGAGAAAGGGAGCTATGATTTCTATCGATTATTAACAGTTCTTCATCGCAAAGGGATCATCTAATGGCATGGAAGAAAAAAGGCCGCAAGTGTAACGGGTTGCTTATCCCTAATACACCATGCGGCCTTTAATTTTAACATTATCACCATACTTGGCTTTCATGAGCTTACTTTGCTCTAGCATAAATGCGTAAATTTCTTTCAAACGGTTCTTACGAGGCTTAATCGTTTCTTTAATTTCACCATTTAGTACAATATCGTAGACGATCATATCTTTCACTCCTTTGTTTTTGTCTTTCTACTATCATTGTAGGCTATAAATATTAAATGACGATTAAAATTTCTTTTCAATTGTGTGAACAAACTTAACGATATGTTAAGTGAACGTAAAATATTTCCGTTATTTTGATCAATTTTTTTTATCGGCAGACTGACAGTTTAGCGTGTGCATAACTTTATACACAGTATCCCCCATAAATACAGTGAGTTTCTGGGACATATTAACAATCTACCCACAGGATATGCACAGGT
Organism: Paenibacillus germinis; assembly: GCF_013141785.1. Taxonomy (NCBI): domain Bacteria; kingdom Bacillati; phylum Bacillota; class Bacilli; order Caryophanales; family Paenibacillaceae; genus Paenibacillus; species Paenibacillus germinis. Next base: position 92,307 of record NZ_WHOC01000158.1, on the reverse strand, counting down.
ATCTGTGGATAACGGAACGCTTGTTCTAATTTTCCCCCCATGATAATATAATTACAAATTATAGAATAAAGGTGATTTCAGTGAGACAAATTAGTGACGAAACATTGATTGACTCTTATTACAAAGCATTAGATTTGAGATTGGAATCAGATTTTGTTGACCTGTTGCTCGCAGAAATACAGAGACGTAATTTAAAACTGCACGTCTACATCAAGGATGAAACCCCGCTAAACTAGAGAGTTTCATCATGAAGTTATTTGGATGGTAAAATTCTGGTGGCAGTCGGCGCAGTTTACCAGATGAAGGCATTGATTATTCTGTGATCCTAGTGTCCCATCTGACATGGAGATATCATCAATCTCTCGATAAGGAGAGTAGGGACCTAGATAGTCACTCCATTTCCCGCAATCATTCATCTGTTGTGAACAAACAGGACACTCGGTATTCAGCTCCTGTAGGCCGTTGCAAACCGGACATATATATGACAAAGGGGTATTCCTCCTAATCCGTAGATTAGGTTTAGAATACCCCATTTTATTTGAGAAGATTAAAATTTTAAGTTACTGCTGTGTCCTGGCGAAAGCTTGGCATTAGGGTCAATATAGACTTTAGCGTTATTAATAGCAGTAGGTGCTTCACCAAAGCCAACAGCAATCAGTTTCAATTTCCCAGGATAAGTTGTGATATCTCCGGCAGCGAAGATGCCTGGAATGTTTGTTTCCATTCTGGAGTCAACAACGATTGAGCCGTTTTCAATCTCAAGGCCCCACTCGGAGATCGGACCAAGGGAAGAAACGAAGCCAAAGTTAATGATAACAGCATCGACATCATGTACGGTTTCTTCGCCGGATTTGATATCTTTAAGCGTTACTTGCTCAATGCGGTCACTACCGTGAAGTTTAGTGATTTCCGTAGGAGTTACAACGTTTACTTTGGAGTTCATCAAGTTTTCTACGCTGTGCTCATGTGCACGGAATTTATCTCTACGGTGGATAAGCGTGACTTTCTCTGCGATAGGCTCAAGCATTAAGGCCCAGTCAACAGCTGAATCGCCGCCACCGCTGATTAACACTTTTTGGCCAGCGAATGCATTCAAATCGCTAACGAAGTAATGCAAGTTCTTCTTCTCGAATTGCGCGGCTTCCGGTAACTCAAGGCGACGCGGTTCGAATGCACCGACCCCACCTGAAATAATAACGGCGCGGCTGTAGTGTGTGCCTTTGTCTGTTGTTATTTCGAAGAGACGCTCTTCTATTTTGATCACTTGGTGTACTTTCTCTTCCAAGCAAGTATTGATTTGAAAGTGTTTCATTTGAGCTAACAAGTTGTCCACTAATTCTTGTGCCGTTACTTTTGGGAACCCAGCTACATCATAAATGTATTTCTCCGGATATAAAGCTGCAAGCTGACCACCAAGCTGTGGCATACTTTCGATAATTTTTACAGATGCTTGGCGCATACCCGCATAGAAAGATGCGAACATTCCAGCAGGGCCTCCACCAATTACTATGATATCTACGATATCTTGATTTGTTTCTCTCTCGTTCATTCTTAGACTCCTCCGATTCAGTTCTTTTGATGTGTGTGATTCTCCTGTGTACAGTCACAATCATTATTCCATTATAAACGTCTCTTCTATTGAAGGAAACAGAAAAGTGAGATTTCTTTATATAAATCGCTTATATATATGATAAATAATGCTTACAGTGGTTGGTCAGGCTAGAAGGGCCTGTACGCCTTATTTTAAAGCAAAATAGCACTTGATATTTACTTATGAAAATTATATTATATCATGAGAATCGGTTTACGCATGTTGTGACTAATTTCATCCTGTTTCATCATAATTCGCTGCAGCTGTGTGCAAACTAGAGGCAGTATACTACTTTTGAAGCTGTTTGTGTAATTTTTCACAAGATAGAGAAACCATAGGACTATAAATACGGATATGGAAGTGAGAGAGATATGAGTAGAATACCAAGAATCGTTATTTTGGGTGCAGGCTATGGCGGGATCCTATCCGCAATTCGTTTGCAAAAAGAATTAAATTACAATGAAGCTGATGTAACACTTGTAAACAAACATGACTATCATTACATTACTACCCATCTTCACATGCCTGCTGCAGGGACAGATAATCCTGAAAATGCACGCGTGAACATTTTGAAATTGATTGATGAATTTAAAGTTGATTTCGTGAAATCCACAGTTACACAGATCCGTCCGCACGAGAAAAAGGTTATTCTCGAAGATGGAACGCTTTCCTATGACTACCTCGTTATTGGTCTTGGTGGCGAAGCTGAAACTTTCGGTATTCCAGGTCTTAAAGAAAATGCATTGAACATTCGCAGTATCAACAGCGTTCGTTTCATTCGTGAACATATTGAGTATCAATTTGCGAAGTACAAGCGTGAGCCAGATCGCAAAGATTACCTGACATTCGTTATCGGTGGAGCAGGGTTTACTGGCATCGAGTTCATTGGTGAGCTTGCTGACCGTATTCCACAGCTTTGCAAAGAATTCGACGTGGATCCTTCCCTTGTGAAGATTTATAATATTGAAGCAGCTCCAACAGCGCTGCCAGGATTCGATCCTGAGCTTGTTGAGTATGCGATGAAAGTTCTGACTGACAAAGGCATTACTTTCAAAATCGGTACAGCAATTAAAGAATGTACACCTGAAGGTGTTCTGATCGCTGGCGATGAGTTCATCAAAGCAGCTACAGTTGTTTGGACAGGCGGTATCCGCGGTAACCATATGCTTGATGAAGCTGGCTTCGAAACGATGCGCGGCAGAATTAAAGTTGATGAGCACCTGCATGCGCCAGGTTTCGATAACATCTATGTTGTTGGTGACTGTTCCATCGTGATGAACGATGAAGGCAGACCATACCCTCCAACAGCCCAAATCGCTATGCAGCAAGGTGAAGCTGTTGCGCACAACCTGATTGCTTCCATTCGCGGTTCGCAAATGAAAACTTTCAAATACTCCAACAAAGGTACAGTTGCTTCCTTAGGTAAAGGTCAAGCCATTGGTATCGTTGGTTCCCGTAAGCTTAAAGGTAATGTTGCAGCCATGATGAAAAAAGTGGTTGATATGAGATACCTCTACATTATCGGCGGTATTCCACTTGTTATACGTAAGGGACGTTTCTAGTCATCATTTGTAAACGGGGGGATCGCCATGCGGCACTGCAGTGTCCAAGTAAGAGGACTTCTTACCCGGGATGAACTGGATCGTTACAATGCCTTGATCGAGGTCGGTCACTTTCTAGAGACTGAGAAGCGTTATGATCATGTAGCCGTTGTGCAAAAGGAAATTGATATTCTCATTCTTCCTGCGATTGAACGCTTGAAAGAAAAAGGTCGTCAGCGTGACCGTGATACGGAAGCGTATCTGGCTCGTAAAGCGCAGATGGAAGCTGAATTAGAGGCTGCCCTGCGTGACGACGAGGATGAGGAATAATTCATTGATAAGAAAGCTTTGCTCTTCACTGAGCAAGCTTTCTTTTTTTTGCTTCATTCGTCTGCAATGGCTGTTTACCCTCTTTCAAAAATGTGCACATTGTTGATTGTACAGGGATGCAAAAAGAGTGAAGGACAAGGAGTCCTTCACTCTTGAGTTATCTCTTAAATTTGAATTAATTTAACAAATTTATCAGGTGTCAGCAGGTTGCCGACGTAGAAGTCGCCGAACTCACCGAAACGTGCGCTCACTTCGTCGAAACGCATTTCATAAACAAGCTTTTTGAAATGAAGAGGATCATCGGAGAACAGGGTTACGCCCCACTCCCAATCATCAAGTCCTACGGAACCGGTAATAATTTGTTTGACTTTACCCGCGTATGTGCGTCCAATCATGCCATGGCTGCGCATCATTGTTTTGCGATCTTCGGCAGGGAGCATGTACCAGTTGTCATTGCCATCGCGACGCTTATTCATCGGATAGAAGCAAATGTGCTTCGATTTAGGCAGGATAGGCTTCAAGCGGGCTTGAATTTCCGGATCTTCCGAAGGATCCACACCTGGCTTAGCTAGATAACTGCTTAATTCTACAATGGATACGTAGGAATAGACCGGGATTGTAAAAGCGGCGAAGCTTGATTTATTAAACGTATTTTCCAATTCATTCAGTTCTTCAAGCGTTTCGCGCATTTGCATGAATACAAAGTCGGCTTTCTGACCAACGATGCTATAAACGGCAGTACTGCCTAGTTTATCGTTCTCGAATTGCTGCCACTGAGACAGAAATGTATTCAGCTCGTCCATTGCGTGCTTACGCTCCTGCGGGGTTGCAGCATGCCATGCGTTCCAGTCGATCAGACGGAAATCATGGAGCGCATACCAGCCTTCCAGCGTTTGTACGGCTTCACTCATTGGTTTTCCTCCATTCAAGGGCTAATATCCCCTACATTGTATCCAATTCATGGGGAAAGGGCAAATGAACAAAGGGTGAAGAGGGAAATGTTCAATTTGTGTACACTTTACCTGTGACATTTCGTGGATTACAATTATAAGGAAGTCAGATAGATGAACGGCTTCTTACATTGTTAAGGGGGAACATACATTGTTACAAATGGTCATTGCCACTGTCTTAATGATAGTGTTATTTTTTGGGATCGGGTTTATTTTGAATATGCTAATGAAAACAACATGGTTTCCACTTTATGCTTTTATTGCTTTGGTTATCGGTGTTGTTATTTATGGTTCAATAGGAGAGGCGTCTTTTCTTTCCAGCGGAGAGAGCTTCACAATTGTTGATATTGTTCCGGCTATCGGTGGTTTAGTTGGCGCTATCTTAAGTGGATCGGCCATTAAAGCGCTGCGGATTAGAGGCTTCAAAATGTTTTAAGGTTTTCATAGAAATAGGCAGAACTGGTCATTCTAAGGTTGAGTTGCCTAAATTGACCTTTCGGAGGAGACTATTTTGCCTTTGGCCCATGTGAACGGAACCAAATTGAATGTTGAGATTACGGGGACTGGCACCCCAATTGTCTTTATTCATCCACCTTTATTAACCTTACAGACTTTTACGTATCAAAAAGAGCAGCTTTCGGATCATTTTCAAGTCATTACTTTTGATATCAGAGGGCATGGTGCGAGCAAGTCTTCAGAACGTACATTTAGCTATGCGCTTATTGTTGAAGATATAAGACAATTGCTAGATTATCTGGGTATTGAAAAAGCGTTCTTATGTGGTTATTCCACAGGCAGCTCGTTGCTGCTGGAAGCCCTGCTTACATATCCGAATCGTTTCTTTGGGGGAATCGTGGTAAGCGGGATGTCCGAATTAACGGATTCTTATAACAAAAGCAGGGTATGGCTCGCCGCGCGGATGGCCGGTTCTGGTCTCTTTATGAATTTGTTGAAAAAAGCGATCACCTTCGGGAATGCGGATAATGCTTCTACTTATCAGGAACTGTACCAAAGCTCCGTTAGCGATGATGCAAAAAATGTGAAGCCATATTATGAACAGGCGCTTACCTACACCTGTACGCGCCGTCTTCGGGGGATCGAGCATCCGATCCTATTGATTTATGGTCAAAAGGACCGCACATTTCATCGGTATGCGAACATACTCCATGAAGAGCTGCCACATAGCTCCCTCTATTTCATAAAGGATGCTAAGCATCAAATTCCGATTAAAAACCCTTCAAAGATGAATAACTTGATCCGCCTTTGGGTGGACAGCCTGGAAGATATTCAGACACAGCGTATACAGTTGGACCTAGCGATTGCAAAGAAGCTGAACCCAGACATGTATGGCGAGGACATCAAGGAAAGTCAGCTGCCACTCTGATAGATTGAAGAGCCTGTTGAGAAAACTCAACAGGCTCTGTTTTTTCTACACAAGAATTAAAAATGTTCCAAAACAACCTTTCCAACTGTGTCGCCTGCTTCGATCATAGCGTGGGCCTTCCGCAAATTTGTTGCATCGATAGGCTCCAACCTTACAGCCAAAGTGGTACGGATGGTACCAGAATCGATTAGTTGGGCTACTTCATTTAGCAGGTTATGTTGTTCGATCATATCTTCCGTTTGGAACATCGAGCGGGTGAACATTAATTCCCAGACAAACGTTACGCTTTTATTTTTAAGCAAAGTCAAATTGAGTGGCTGGTCCGTCTCAACGATGGAGCAAATTTTGCCTTGCGGCGCAATCGCTTCGGCCATGTTCTGCCAGTGCTGCTCCGTGCTATTTAAACACAAGATATAGTCGGTATGCTGTAAACCGAGAGCGTTCAATTGAGGAACGAAAGAATTGTGATGGTTGATGACATGATCTGCTCCCATTGTTTTCACCCAATCGATCGATGTGGGACGGGAAGCCGTACCAATCACTGTCAGGCCGGCATACTTCGCTAGTTGTGTTGCAATGGATCCTACGCCTCCAGCAGCACCTATGATCAAAATAACCTTACCTGTGTTTATGTCTTTATTGTGGGACACACCTAGTCGGTCAAACAGTGCCTCCCAAGCTGTGATGGCTGTTAGCGGCAGCGCTGCCGATTGAGCGAAATCAAGCGTTGAAGGTTTCGTTCCGACGATACGTTCATCGACAAGATGAAACTCGCTGTTTCCGCCCGGGCGTGTAATGCTGCCTGCATAATAAACCTCATCGCCTGGTTGAAACAATGTGCATTCCGGTCCTGTTTGTTCCACTACTCCCGCGACGTCCCACCCCAGAATTCTTGGTGATACTTCAGTCTTATCTTTTGGAGCCCTAACTTTGGTATCGACTGGATTTACAGAAATAGCCTTAACTTTGACAAGTAGATCTTTACCAACAGGAACCGGCTTCTCAATTTCCACATCAATCAAGCTTTCCGAATGCTCCACATTTAAATACTTATATAGACCTACTGCTTTCATAGTATTTTTTGCAATCATATTCCCATCTCCTCATTCAAATAAATGTTCTATGTTGTTAGTTTAATCGATCCGTTTTAAAATAGTAAGTACGCACAATCGTGTTATGTAGTATCAATTTGTATACTGTTAAGGAGCTGAATCGTAATGCGTGATCGTAAAAGCGGGTACGGCAACCTTCATAATGATGAAGGCTGTCCAGTTGAATATACATTGGATGTTATCGGAGGCAAATGGAAAGGCGTTATTTTATATCACCTGATTGGAGGGACCAAAAGATTTAATGAATTCAGAAGAATCTGTCCGTCCATTACGCAGAGAATGCTGACTCTACAACTAAGGGAACTGGAAGAGAACGGCATTGTCCACCGCGAGGTGTATCATCAAGTTCCTCCAAAGGTTGAATATTCGTTGACTGACTTCGGACAAACATTGGTCCCTATTATTTTACTTATGAAAGATTGGGGCAATGCTTACAAAAATAAGTCGGAGTGTCGCGTCTAACGGGTAAGTTGTCGGAATTTTGCCGTCCGAAAGGTTGGTTTTTTCATATTAGGTAATATTATCTTTCTCTCGTAGATACCAAGCGTGTCGATTTTTGTGGTAGACTAATAGAGAGAAACCGAGAAGCTTACATAGCTGTAATCGGTTGAGGCAGGATGGTGCTGTAACGGAATGAGAATGACGAATATGCTGCATTTCACCGAGAACCACAGGTTTTGTGTGAACCGTGAGTTTTCTTTGAGCAGTCTGGATTATAAAATGTTAGCTATTATGTATCAGCCTATGATCGGCGGATTGGCTATTAGCCTCTATCAAGCACTTTATCTGCAGATGAGTGCAGAAAAAGTCGGATATTCGCCTCTGGAACAACAACGAAAGCTATTTCTTCTGCTCGAGCTTGAGCAGGGGGAGCGAGGACGCAAATATCTAATAGAGCAATCCTCGAAGCTTGAAGCCATAGGGCTCCTGCAGACAACTCGCAAGTTTCTTCCTGGTGAAGAAGACTATGTCTTCGTATACACCTTGTTCCCTCCGCTAGGGCCCAATGAGTTTTTCCGCAATCAGCATTTGACGTTGCTGCTCCGCGATAAGGTCGGTAAGTTCATGCTCCTGTCCCTTCGGGAAGAGCTGCTCTCGCCGGAGCCGGAAGAGTGCCGTGATGCGAGTGAAGAGAACCTGTCTGTTCCGTTCTATGATCTATTCCGCCTCAATACTCAGGTGGTTGATTACGAGCTGGAGCAAGCCCTGTATGAGGCCTCGGCCAGTAAACAGGGAGACGCTCGTATGGACGTGACAACCAAAGGCTTCCAGTATGCGGATATCATTATGAGGTTCCCGCGAGGAGCGAGTAATCGCGTTTTCGTTGAAGCTCTCAAACATAAACCGGATCAGATGGCTGCAATTAATATCGTGGCGAAGAAGTACAACCTATCGCTTCAGGAAACATGCCGTTTGCTGGATGAGGATGGCGCATTCACCGAAGAGGGCGAGCTGCAGATGGATCTTATGCAGTATAATGCGAATCTGTTCTACAGACAGAGCAAGAAGCGGGATGAGGAACGAGAGCGCACGTTGTCCAGGTCAGAAGAGAAGTCGCAAGGCGAATCGAATGAGGATATGCTAGATACGTCTGGAGACAAGTCAGTCGAGATGGCTTATTACCTAGAAGTACCGCAGCAGCTGCGCGGCGAATGTACAGATCATCAATACAATTACATTATGCGAAATGAACCGTATACGGCAGTTCTGAAAATGTTCTTTACTCAGGGCTCCATTCCGGACGGTGTACTTAATATATTTGAGAAGATTGATTTGAATTATAGATTGAAAGAGGAAGTCATTAATGTCTTGATCCACTTCCTACATATCGACCGCCGCTCATGGGCCAAGTCTTCGATTGAGGCGGTCGCATCGGACATGCTGGGCAAGCAAATTGTCACTTACGAACAAGCAGTGGAATATGTGCGTGAGAAAATCAGCTACAAACAGAAGGCTGCTTCCAAGGTTGAGGCCGCTAAAGCAGGCGGTGGCTCTGTAACTAGAGGCCGACAAGGCAAGACGCAGAAGCCTCATATTCCGATCGTTGTGCCGGATGCCGGCACAGCGGCGGCATCGAGGCTGACGGATGAAGAGCTGGAAGCCGCGAGACGGATGGCGCAGAAGCTGGACGAGCGCTTTAATCGGAAGAGCTGACGGTTAGCGCCGAAGGAACAACGTACAAGAGAATTATAAGGAGGTGCAGGAAGCATGGATTCCCTTTCTCACTTACTCAAATCAATGCCGCAATCCGAATGGAGACGGAAGGCAGAAGCGAAAATTAAAGTTGTCATGGATGACGCCTTAGTTCACAAATTTCGCCAAAAGTATCCATTTGTCGATGACTATACCATTAAGATTAATATGAACAAGCTGTATCAATATGTGACAGAGTTCAAAAACTGTTCGAACTGTCCAGGTTTAGAAAACTGTCCGAATGATATGACAGGGCATTATACGATGTTAACCGCCGATTCCGTCAATGAAAAGTCGTTTGTTCATGAGGAAAAGGTAGCTTGTAAGAAGTTCAACGCGAAGCAGCTGCAGGATGCCATAAGCAGCCGAATCCGCACCTTTCACGTGGATCCGCGGATGATTTCGCGCAGTTACTCGTTTGGAGATATCCTTGAAACGGATCTAGATCGAGCGAAAGCCGTTATGCAAATTAACGACTATGTCAGCCTGACCATGGAAGAGGGGCTTCAAACTAGAGGACTCTACTTATCCGGATCATTTGGAACGGGAAAGACGTTCCTTATGGGCTATATGCTGCACCAACTGGCCAAAGTCGGTATGACAGGTGCAATCGTCTATATGCCGGACTTTGCCGAGGACTTGAAGGGTATGTTCCAAGAGCCTTACAAGCTTAAGGAAACGATTGATCTTCTGAAGGATACGGATCTATTAGTTTTCGATGATATTGGCGCGGAGAATTTGAATCCGTGGCTGCGAGATCATGTTATTGGCGCTATCGTGAATCATCGCATGAATCGTAAGCCGACCTTTTTCACATCCAATTACGCACTCTCTGATTTGGAAAAGCATTTCAGCTTCACGAATAAAGATGGTGACGAGGAATACAAGGGACAACGGATTATGGACCGTATTCGACCTTTTGTCGATGTGGTTGTGGTGACAGGTACGAACAAGCGTGGGAAATAGTAAAAAGCTGTACAGATGAGTTTATCTGTACAGCTTTTTTGACCATATAAGAAATTATAAGTTTTTCCTAATAACAAAAGGCTTGAAAAAAAACCGCTTCACACTGAGTGCAAAGCGGTTCTCTTTCAGGCTTGGACATTCTTATTTCATAACTTGAATCACGGTTGCAATGGCTGCAATTAGAAACAATACGCCAAAGAAAGCGCCAAAGCCAATGCCTACATCCATGAAATCATTACGCGGTTCTTCGTACACGTGAAGCTCAGGGTGTTTAGGATCGCTCATGTGGTTACCCCCTACGTCCGACATTCGTATGTTTAAGTTTAGTATACCCAAATTCGTCGAAAGTTGTAAAGCTTATCAAAGTGACAATTGTGCAAACAATAACAGATAGCAGCGGAAAGTATAAAATAAGACTTGACTCTAACATTAGTGTCATGGTTTACAATGAAATCATCCTTACTTGATCAAGGAAAAGGAAAAAGGTGAAGGCCATGCGGATTAGTGAGTTATCCAAACTTACCGGAGCCAGTATTCGTTCATTGCGGTATTATGAGGCGAAAGGGCTAATCGCGACACAGCGTGAAGAAAACGGATATCGGGTGTTCAATCAGATGGCTGTTGAGCGCGTGAAGACCATTCAGTTTTATTTGAGCTTAGGCTTTACGACCGAACAAATTGAAAGCTTTCTGAACTGCGTCATGAAAAATCAGGAGTCGATGTGCGATGATTTGCTGCCACTCTACACAGAGAAGCTCGAAGAAATCGAACAACAGATGAAGATGCTGCAGATGCTGCAAGCTAATTTGAAGGATCGTATTGCTTATATCGAGCAGCAAAGACTTCAGGGGCTGCCTGTAGGTTTACCTGCTAAGTAGATCTAATTTCAACCTTTTTGCTAACTTATGGCTTGGTTGAAATGACCCACTGGTGTGGTATACTTTACATGTTGACGTTCATCGGTAGCTAGGTACTACTTGATGTTATAAATCAAATCCATTCTTAGAAGGAGGAACTATCATGTCAATCGTGAATGTTTCTGATAACAGCTTTAAAGCCGAAGTTGAAGGAGAAGGTACAGTACTTGTAGACTTCTGGGCACCTTGGTGCGGACCTTGTAAAATGATCGCTCCCGTTTTGGAAGAGCTTGATAAAGAAATTGAGTCCTTGAAAATCGCAAAAGTAAACGTGGATGACAATCCAGAGTCGGCTGCTCGCTTTGGTGTTATGAGTATCCCAACTTTGATCGTTTTCAAAGACGGACAGCCAGTTGATAAAGTAGTTGGCTTCCAATCCAAAGAAGCGCTGAAAAATGTTGTTTCTCGTCATCAATAATTTGTTACAAACTAGAAACAATTGTTCGTGAGAAAAAGCTCTTTTTCTGCTATGCTGAAAAAGAGCTTTTTTTTGTTTTCCGATAACAGGGGAGCGTTTATAATTGGTAGCTACTGCGACGATTATGTTGTACGAAATACAACAATTGTTCGAGTAGATGGTCAATTTATGGACGAATGTTGTATTTTGTACAATAAAAATGGCCGCTATTCCTCTGTGAGCGTATTTTCAGGTTAAATTGTTGTATGAACTGCAAGATAAACAGAGGAATGGCTTGCCCTGAGGTGAAAATGTTGTACGCAGTGCAACATGGAACTTAGGAACTTAAGGACTTAAGGACTTAGGAACTTAGGTTTAGGGAACTTAGGAACTCCCGAAATTAACGAGGAAATATGGTGTAAGTTTTTGTGCGAGAGGAGATGGATACATGACCGAGCATGAGCAAGAGGACGCTGGAGTCCGCGAACAGAGTCTGGAAGTAATCAAACACAAGCTGAGCTTATTACCGGATAAACCAGGCTGTTATATCATGAAAAACCGCGAAGGTACCATCATTTATGTGGGAAAAGCGAAAGTTCTGAAGAATCGTGTGCGCTCCTATTTCACGGGGAGCCACAGTGCAAAGACGCAAAAACTAGTCAGCGAAATCCGCGACTTTGAATATATAATTACCTCCTCTAACATGGAGGCTTTGATTCTTGAGTGTAATCTGATTAAGCAGCATCATCCGCGGTACAACGTACTCCTGAAGGATGATAAGACGTTCCCGTACATCAAGATTACACATGAAGAGCAGCCGCGCCTAGAAGTCACGCGGCGGGTGTTTAAAGATAAGGGCAAGTACTTCGGCCCTTATCCGAATGCCTTTGCTGCCCAGCAGACGAAGAAGCTGCTGGACCGGCTTTATCCACTGCGCAAGTGCAAGACGATGCCCGAGAAAGTATGCCTATACTATCATATCGGGCAGTGTCTGGCGCCTTGCGAATTCGACGTAACCGCCGAGACGAACGAGCGGATGGTGCAAGAGATCAGCCGTTTCCTGAACGGGGGACACGACGTTATTAAGGAAGAGCTGACGACCAAAATGCTGGCCGCAGCGGAGGAACTGAACTTCGAGCGCGCCAAGGAACTGCGCGATCATATCATGAACATCGACGCCGTGATGGAGAAACAGAAGATCACGACGGCTGATGCGCTAGACCGAGATGTCTTCGGTTACGCGGTCGACAAGGGCTGGATGGCTGTGCACATCCAATACATGCGTCAGGGCAAGCTCATCGAGCGGCACGTATCGCTATTTCCGTATTATGGTGATGAGTACAACGACTTCATCACCTACGTTACTCAGGTCTACAGCGACAATCCGGCGCTGCCGAAGGAGATCTTCCTGCCGTCGATACCCGTACAAGCGGTTGTTGCTCCCATGACGGGGGCCGAAGGAAATGCCGATAAGCCTACAGCTGTACCTACAGATGTCATTGCCGAAGCTCCCACTGAAGCCACAATTGACACCCCTGCGGAAATCCCTGCGGAAGTTGTTGCTCAGGTAGAGGCTGAAGAGAAGGATGTCCGCGAAGCACTGGAATCCTGGCTCAAGGTCAAGGTGCATATCCCGCAGCGAGGGCTGAAGAAGCAAATGGTCGATATGGCCAAAGACAACGCCCGCAATGCACTGGATGAGAAATTTCGCTTGGTGGAGCGCGATGAACGTCGCACGACCAAAGCGGTCGAGAATCTTGGAGAGTGGCTCGGCACGGGAACGATTCGCCGTATCGAAGCTTTCGATAACTCGAACATACAAGGGACGAACCCGGTTTCTGCGATGGTCGTCTTCGTGGACGGCAGGCCGGATCGTAAGGAGTACCGCAAGTACAAAGTCAAAACGGTCGTTGGCCCGGATGACTACGAAACAATGCGCGAGGTCATACGTCGGAGGTACGAGCGCGTACTTAAGGACAATCTCACGATGCCTGACCTGATTGTCGTGGACGGTGGGAAAGGGCAGATCTCAGCAGCCATAGACGTGCTTGAGAATGAATTAGGCCTATTCATTCCGATCTGTGGACTCGTAAAAGATGCGAAGCACAAAACAGCGCAGCTCATGATCGGAGATCCTGCAGAAGTTGTGCCATTGCCGCGTGACAGCCAAGAGTTTTACCTGCTGCAGCGGATTCAAGACGAGGTTCACCGATTCGCGATTACGTTCCACCGCGAAACTAGGGCGAAGTCGATGGTTGTTTCACAGCTGGACGCGATTCCTGGCATAGGCGAGAAACGTCGGAAGGCATTGCTTAAGCACTTTGGTTCCGTACGCAAAATAAAAGAGGCTGAAGTCCAAGACTTCAAGCCTCTGGGTATAGGTGAGAAATTAGCTAACGAAATTCTCAAAGCGCTTCAAGGCGAGGCGGCGGCTCCCCAGGAATAAGGGGACCCCGCCTTTTTCCATGCAGCCAGGCTAGCAGCAAGCCAATCAAACCAGGCAGAACAATATAGAAAATGCCAGCAAGCACATCGCTTACATGTCCGAGGTAGAAGAGGGACATCCCCATGAGGATGCTGTCCATGCAGGCATGAGCGAATACGGCGGTAATGAAACCGTACTTAAGGAAGACATAACCAAGAATAATGCCTATGATGGTGACCTCGATTAGCCGAGTATAGACTGGATAAATGGGATACTGAGTGTGACTGGCCGCCCAGATCACGCTGGGAATAACAATTGCAATAAAGTTTGAGCGAAACAGCTTCTTGAATAGAATGATGCCGAGCAGTCGGTAGGTCGCCTCTTCAGATATGGCAGCAACCCAAGCCATAAGAGGGAAGAAGCGAGGTTCTACCATATTAAGAACTGAATCGGACGGATCGTTCACAGCCCAAACATCAAAATTTACTTCACCTGTGTAAAAGAGCACCTGCTGAACGCCTAAAATGAAGAGAGCAAGCAAATAGCCGCGCCCCATGCCGTTATAAACCTCAGTCCCAAATGATGATTCTTTCCAAGCAGGCCATTTCCGCGCTCCGATTGAATTCCACAATCCGTTACCTGCTACTAAAGCTAGGTAGAGAGATATGCCGAGCAACACAGTCACTACATTCATGAAAATAATAGCTGCCCATGTTGCGAATTCATCGTTCAGAGCTCCACTCATAGACCTAAAAGCAGGGTACATATTAAAATTGTTGGTGATATAAATGGCTAAGAAAATGGCTGTCAAAAGCAGCCCTCTACTGAATTTCATATGTTTTCTATAGATGATGGCGAATACAATCGCGGCAATGGTCATGATGAGTGTGAAGCCCATGGAAATCCAAGTCATGATAGATGCGGAGCGATCCTGCTGATCGATCCAGATTTGATGCGACGCCGGTAAGCTGAACAGCACGTTATAACCGGTCAGATTTTTATCATCGAAATCAACTCGAACCTGTAACTTTGCTTCACCAAGCGGTTTCGTTTGTTTTTCATAAAATAAGGTTGTTCCATGTGCTCGCTCGTCTTCGGCGGTCCGTTTATCTATGGGTGCGAAGTCATCCGGCTCAAATCCTTGCTTCCGAATTTCCTGCTTGGCCAAAATGTCTGCTTTCTGCTTACTGATGATTGCCTGATCGGAGGGATTTTGCGTTTCACGCCATCCAATAACAGATGCATTCGTGTAATTAATCTCAACTTCAAACTGACGGTTGGTCTTGGGATCTTCTACGCTTACTTGATAGTAATCTATGGGGTAACGTTCCCCATAATCCTTCATATAAGCTTCTAACAAATGCTCCTTTTGCAAATAACCGCTGCGATCCTTCTTGGACTGATAAACAACAAAGGTTTTCGGGTTATGCACATCGTAACGCTCACTTACAAATTGAGCTGCGCGATCCGCAGCCTGCTGCTTCGTAATTGTTGGATTGTCTGCTGCTGACGGTTCTTCGGCCTGAAGTCCGTACAATGCGGATATTCCCAAGTAAAGGGCAACTCCAATGCATGCAAGGAAGAGGAGAAAACGATTTAATTTTGGCCTGATCATAGTGAGTTCCCTTCTACATTCTCGATTCTGAAATCACATCTTTCACGTTATCATAGTTTAAAAAGAAAGCCAATTTAGTGGTAAAGAATTAAAAACAATTATATAATACCTATCAATTGGGTAACGTTCGGAATTTCTAAATAATAACGGGGGAACCCTACCGTTAACGTATTGGAAATCCTTATGTCTTTTTTGTAAATACAGGAGGCACTATGATTAAAAAAATGAATATTTGGCGATTGACGCCTCCACAAATTCTCGTTCTCGGATTTGCAGCTATTATTTTCTTAGGAGCAGGGCTTTTGACACTTCCCTTTGCTTCGGCAACCGGACATTCTATTGCTTTCATTGATGCGTTGTTTACAGCGACTTCGGCTACGTGTGTGACGGGTTTGGTCGTAGTGGATACAGGGAGCACCTACACGATGTTTGGGCAGATCGTCATAGTGAGCTTGATTCAAATTGGCGGCTTGGGTTTCATGACGATGTCGACTTTAATCGCTTTTGCCTTCCGTAAAAAAATCACGTTAAAAGAACGGCTAGTTCTTCAAGAGGCTTTTAACCAAGGCAGTATGGAAGGTATCGTACGACTTATTCGTAAAGTTATTATTTATTCATTATCAATTGAAGCCATTGCAGCCGTGATTTTAACGATTCGTTGGACGTTTGATTTGGGTTTTCCGAAAGCCCTTTACTTCGGGATTTGGCATGCCATATCGATGTTTAATAACGCTGGTTTCGATTTGTTTGGAACTGTCGATGCACCATTTGTTTCCTTTACAGCCTATGCCGATGATTTCGTGGTGAACTTCGTTGTAATGGCGCTTATTGTGCTCGGGGGTATCGGATTCATTGTTATGTCCGATTTGATGGACTATAAGACTAAGAAGAAGCTTTCCCTGCATTCCAAAGTTGTGCTTAGCATGACGGGTTTTCTTATTGTGTTTGGAGCCCTTGTCATCTTTATATTCGAATTTACAAATAACAGAACCATGGGTTCACTTGATATGGGAGGCAAAGTATTAGCTTCTTTCTTTCAATCCGTTGCCCCGCGTACAGCCGGTCCGAATACGGTAGATATTGGAGCTCTTCGTCAAGCTTCTCAATTTTTCATTGTTATTCTTATGTTTATCGGTGCTTCACCCGGCTCTACAGGCGGAGGTATTAAAACAACTACATTTATGATTCTAATTAGTGCTATAGTGACGATGATCCGTGGGAAAGAGGATATTGTCATTTTCCGTTATCGTTTGGCTAAGGATCGTATTCTCAAGGCTATTACCTTAACCATGATGGCTCTGTTTTTAGTTATTATTGTCACTATGCTGTTATCGACGACGGAGGATTCACAGTTTTTGAAAATTTTGTTTGAAGTGACATCCGCCTTCGGTACTGTAGGTTTGACTATGGGTTTGACTCCTGAATTAACAACATTTGGGAAAATTCTCATAAGTTTGACGATGTTTGCTGGGCGTCTTGGGCCTATCACATTAGCCTATGCTCTGCAGCCGAAGCAAGAGAAAGAATTATATAGATACCCAGAGGGTAAAATCACGATTGGATAGGGGAAGTAGAAATATGAAAAAAAATCAATATGTCGTAATCGGGCTGGGTCGTTTTGGGGCCAGTATTTCCAAAGAACTCATAAAGCTTGGTTATGAAGTGTTGGGTATTGATAAAGATGAAGAAGTCGTTGATGAGCTGAGTTCTGTGCTTACCCATACGGTAGTTGCGGATGCGACGGATGAAGAGGTATTGAAGTCATTAGGCGTACGAAATTTCGACTGCGCTGTTGTAGCCATTGGGGATGATATTCAATCGAGTATCCTAGCGGCCATTGTTCTTAAAGATTTGGGGATCAAAAAGGTTGTCGCTAAGGCATTGTCCGAATTGCATGGCAAAGTACTGAATAAGCTAGGTGTTGACCGTGTGATTTATCCGGAGAGAGATATGGGAATTCGTGTTGCACATCAACTGGTATCACCTAACCTTCTGGACTATATTGAGATTTCCAAAGAGTACACGATCGTGGAATTATCTGTCCCTAAGAATCTATGTGGCTTTGCTCTCAGAGAGCTGGACCCTCGTGCTAAGTATGGCTGCAGCATTGTGGCTATCAATAAACAAAATGGGATTATCATTGCACCAACGGCGGGCGATGTCGTGAATGAGAATGATGTGATGGTCATCATCGGAACCAACAATCAAATTGATAAATTTGAAAGTGAAGTCATCGGGTAATGGAAAATACAACCTCGATCCTAATTGATCATGTTATCATTTTACTTGTGCTTATTTTTGGATTGGGCATGATATCTGGGAAAGCAGCGCAATGGTTGAAGCTTCCTGACGTTGCTCTATTTCTCATTGCGGGTATGCTGGTGGGACAAGCCTTTCATTGGATTACCGAGTCCAGCACATCTTTTACGAATCAATTCATCCTTGTCATTGGCTCTACCTTAATCCTCTTCGATGGAGGACGCAATATCAGACTCTCTGGTCTTCGCAAGGTATGGCTTACTGTAAGTTTACTCAGCGTTCCTGGCGTTCTTATCACATGCGGTGCAGTGGCAGTAGTCGCTCATTTGCTGCTGGATTTGCCTTGGCTTTATGCGCTATTGCTGGGAGCGATTATTGCTTCAACAGATCCTGCAACCCTGATCCCAGTGTTTAAACAAGTGAAGATCCGCCCGAAAGTGCGTGAAACGGTTGAAAGTGAATCTGCTTTTAATGACGCGACGGCTTCGATACTAACTTTTTCTTTATTAGCGATTATACTTGGCACACAAGAGGTTTCTGTTGCTTCGGGTGTCATTGATTTTGTGAAGACAGCACTGGGTGGGCTTCTAGTTGGTGCGATAATTGGTTATGTGATGACGTTCCTGACGGCTCATTTGAAGCTGGGTCATCTAAGAGACTACGCTACGATAGCGATGGTTGTGACTTCACTTGGTGCTTATATCGCGGGAGAAGCATTAGGTGTAAGTGGTTTTATGGCGACCTTTACAGCAGGATTGATCTGGGGGAATGCGGGTACTTTTAAGCTGGAAATGAATGATAAACAGCTTGAAATGGAGCATTTTTCAGAAAATATTACCGTCATCATGCGCATGCTCATTTTCATCTTACTAGGCAGTCAAGTGAACTTCCCATTAATCCTTGAGCATTTCTGGACAAGCTTAGGTGTTATCTTTGTATTTATGTTTATCGCGCGCCCGCTTACGGTTCTGATCTGTACTTGGCCGGATCGTAAAGCGAAGTGGAAACGAAATGAAATTCTGTTCATGTTCTGGGTTCGAGAGACAGGTGTTATACCCGCGGCGTTATCCGGAATGGTAGCTGGAATGGGCGTTAAGCATAGTGAGCTTATTGCCAGCGTTACGTTTATGGCCGTGCTTATAACCATTTTGTTTCAAGCAAGTACAACTGCTTATGTGGCGCGTAAACTGGGTCTTGAAATAAAGCCCGACGATCCCGACAACCATGATTAAAATAAATTTCTTTGATCACCATTCGACTATTCAATTAATAAATTTGCGAGTACATATACAACAAGAGAATTTCTAACTGAAGGTGGACTCCCCATGTATAAGGTATTAATAATTGAAGACGATGCCATGGTCGGCGATATGGTCACTATGTATTTAAGTGAAGAAGGATTTCATGTCATAAGAAAGCCGAATGGGGCAGAAGGCATTGCAGCTGTCTCCCAGTTTGATCCAGATGTCATTTTGCTTGATCTGATGCTGCCTGATATGGACGGTCTTGCATTATGCAGACAAGTTCGGGAAACCTCAAAAATACCTATTATGATCGTCTCGATGAAAAGTAAAGTTGTTGAACGAGTTAACGCGCTCGGGGCAGGTGCGGATGACTATATGTGTAAACCGTTCAGTATGCACGAGATGAGTGCGAGAGTTCACGCTCTCATTCGGCGCTCCAACTTGTATTTGAAATCGAGTGTGAATACTCGTCAAGTAATGGAAGCAGTTGGAGGATCAACAACTGCGGTATTAGAGGCAGTTTTGGATATCGATAAGAAGATTACGCTCAATCCGAATACGCGCTCTATGCGTGTTCATGGTGTTTTGGTAGAGACGACTTATTCGGAATTCGAAATTATGAAATGCTTCGTGAAGCATCCAGGCCGCGTATATAGCCGAGAAGATTTACTGCAAACGGTTCGCGGATTTGACTGTTTAGTTACGGATCGGGCCATTGATGTACATATTGCTAACCTTCGTAAAAAGATCGAGGACAATCCCAAAGAACCTAAGTGGATTCGGACGGTTTGGGGTGTAGGCTACAAATTTGTTTATTAGAAAAGAACCTCTTGCCTCAGCACCTTCTAGGATGTGTGGCATAGAGGTTTTATTTTTGCTTAGCGAAGTAATTGATCGCTTGAGTTATAAACTTCATAGACGCCATATTATCCGCTGTATGGTCGGAGTAAATGAGGGAAGTCGTTCGTTTCGTCTGTTCTAACTCGACCAGATTGCGCAAAATCAATTCATTATTACGAATCAAATCTTCACGTAAATAGGATCTTGGAAGCAAGGTTGCCGTTTTGCAGGTTGAAACGAGTCGGATGATGGCTTCGAAGGAGTCGATCTCCATTTGTACATTGGGTAATATGGTATAACGGTTGAACAGCTCATCCATCAAAATGCGATACCAAGTACCTTTGGAGAAGAGGATCATCGGCAAATCATTTAAATCGTTCATTGTGATGGTAGTGTGATCGATAAGAGCATGTCCTAGAGGAAGCACCAGACATAAGTGATCATCGAATAAAGGCTCACAATGAAGGCTGGAAGCATTAATCTGGGAAGCAACGATGCCGATATCCACTTTGTTTTCTTTCGCCATCGTAACGATCTCGTGCGTCTTCCCCGTAAGCAGCTTAATTTCTGTCAGCGGGTAATCCTGCAAGTAGTCTGTGATGAGATCAGGGAGCGTTGTTTGCAGCGTTGTCAGGCTTGCTCCTATGGTAATCGAAGTGTGGCTGCCCGCTGCTTTGTAGGTTTGGATCGCTTGCTTGAACTTGCGCTCTAGATGGCGCAGTTCTAAGGCATGGTCATAGCAAATTTGACCGACTTTGGTCAGCTCCAGCCTTTTCCCTTTGCGGATAAAGAGTTCAACGCCCAGCTCTTCCTCGAGTTTCATTATTTTGCGAGAGAGAGCCGGTTGAGAGATGTTAAGTAGCTGAGATGCTTTATTGAGGCTTACTTGTTCGACAACAACAGCGAAAACATCCAAAAGTTCCATGCTTCTATCGACTCCTTTTGCGCTTAGTATATGTGTTTAAGTTATAAGTGTATATAAAAAAACGGCACTTCCATTATAAGTGTGAAAGAGGTACGATGTACATGTCACTTTTTATTCACATTTCTTGGACGAAGGTGTATAATCATTCACTGATTTGGCAAAATAGGCTTGGATGATTATGGGTTGACGCTCGTTTGCGGCGAGAGTACAATGGTATGTGGCTTGTCTTGTCTGATAATGTCGGATAAATGATGAATGAATTTTTATGAGGGGGGAATTGGTTCAATTATGGGTAATTCGTATTACTTTCGAAAGATCCACTCTTTGCTTGGCGTAATTCCTGTGGGCTTCTTTCTTATTGAGCATTTGCTCACGAACTATGAAGCAACAAAGGGACCAGGCGCGTTCGTGGATCAAATTAACTGGTTAAATGGCTTGCCATTGGTGCTGTTTCTAGAAATCTTCGGAATCTGGATACCGCTTCTTTATCATGCGGTCTATGGTCTGTACGTAGCGTATCAAGCACGTAACAACGTGTCGCAGTATGGTTACTTCCGTAATCAAATGTTCATGCTTCAACGTGTTACTGGTGTGATTACATTCTTGTTCGTTGCTTGGCATTTCTTCGAGACCCGCTTGCAGGTTGCATTCGGTAACGTAGCGCATGAAGAGCTTGGCCGGACGATGCATGATATCGCGACGAACCCGGTTATGTTTACAATCTATGTCATCGGTACACTTTCCGCAGCATTCCATTTCTGTAACGGCATGTGGTCGTTCTTGGTTAGCTGGGGAATTACAATTGGACCGCGCGCGCAGCGTTTTTCATCCATCATCTGGATGGCTTTGTTCGTTGTCATGGCCGTGATGTTTATTATGTCTTTGACTGCATTTACAGATACGCAATTTCAGCTTCCGGTAGAAGCGCATACGGGGAAATAAGGGAGGGTGAACAGAAGTGGCTAATTCAAAAGTTATCGTCGTCGGTGGAGGCCTTGCGGGACTCATGGCGACAATTAAAGCAGCAGAGGCCGGAGTTCACGTGCAATTGTTCTCTTTGGTCCCTGTTAAACGTTCCCATTCCGTATGTGCGCAAGGCGGCATTAACGGAGCGGTGAATACGAAGGGTGAAGGTGACTCCACGTGGGAGCACTTTGATGATACAGTTTACGGTGGAGATTTCTTAGCGAATCAACCACCTGTTAAAGCTTTGTGCGATGCGGCTCCAGGCATTATTCACTTAATGGACCGCATGGGTGTTATGTTCAACCGTACACCAGAAGGTCTTCTCGACTTCCGTCGTTTCGGCGGTACCAAATATCATCGTACGGCATTCGCAGGCGCTACTACAGGGCAGCAGCTTTTGTATGCACTTGATGAGCAAGTACGCCGCTGGGAAACAGCTGGTCTTGTAACGAAATTCGAGCATTGGGAGTTCCTAGGTTCCGTTCTCGATGATGATGGCGTATGCCGTGGTATTGCCGCTCAGGATTTGCGTAGTATGGAAATTCAAACATTCCCATCCGATGCGGTCATCTTGGCTACAGGCGGTCCTGGTATTATTTTCGGCAAAACAACGAACTCGGTTATTAATACAGGTACGGCAGCAAGTGCTGTTTACCAACAAGGCGTTAAATATGCGAATGGCGAAATGATTCAAATTCACCCAACGGCGATTCCTGGAGATGACAAGCTTCGCTTGATGTCTGAATCTGCGCGTGGTGAAGGCGGACGTATTTGGACTTACAAAGACGGGAAGCCTTGGTACTTCCTCGAAGAGAAATATCCAGCATACGGTAACTTGGTGCCACGTGATATTGCAACTCGCGAGATCTTCTCGGTGTGCGTAGACCAGAAGCTTGGTATCAATGGCGAGAACATGGTTTACCTCGATCTTTCTCATAAAGATCCGAAGGAGCTTGATATTAAGCTTGGCGGTATTATGGAAATCTACGAGAAATTCATGGGCGACGATCCGCGTAAAATTCCGATGAAGATTTTCCCTGCGGTTCACTATTCCATGGGCGGAATTTGGGTCGATTACAACATGATGACGAATATTCCTGGCTTATTCGCTGCTGGTGAGTGTGAGTACCAACATCACGGTGCGAACCGTCTCGGAGCGAACTCACTCGTTTCGGCCATCTATGATGGAATGGTTTCCGGTCCTAAAGCGGTTGAGTATATCCGCGGCTTAGAGAAGCACGCTGATGATACTTCCTCGATCGTATACGATCGCGAGAAGAAACGTCATACAGATCGTTATGAGAACTTGCTCAAAATGAACAACGGTACGGAGAATGCTTACGTTCTGCATAAAGAGCTTGGCGACATGATGAATGCCAACATGACGGTTGTTCGTTACAATGATCGTCTCGAAGATACAATTGGTAAGATCAAGGATTTGAAAGAAAGATACAACAACATCAACATCACAGATACAGCTCGTTGGAACAATCAAGGGGTGGCGTTCACGCGTCAGCTTTGGAACATGTTCGAATTGGCTGAAGCGATGACACTTGGCGCTTTGCTGCGTAACGAGAGCCGCGGTGCGCATTACAAGCCAGAATTCACTGAGCGTGATGATGAGAACTTCATGAAAACAACAATTGCCGATTGGACGCCAGATGGTCCGAAAATCAGCTATGAAGAAATCGATGTATCTTTGATTGCACCGCGGAAGCGTGATTACTCCACGGAGAAGAAAAAGGGAGGACATTAATCATGGCTGAGACACTAAGCGCACAAAAGACAGTGAAGTTTATCGTGACTCGTCAAGAGAGTCCAGATTCCAAACCTTATACCGAGGAATTTGAAATTCCTTATCGCTCCAATATGAATGTCATCAGCGGTTTGATGGAAGTACAGCGTAATCCGAAGAATGCCAAAGGTGACAAGACGACACCTGTATGCTGGGAATCCAACTGTCTCGAGGAAGTATGCGGAGCATGTTCCATGGTTATCAACGGAAAGCCGCGTCAAGCTTGTTCGGCTCTTGTTGATAAGCTGGAGCAGCCGATTCGCGTAGCTCCAATGAGCACTTTCCCTGTTATGCGTGACCTTGTTATCGATCGTGGACGCATGTTCACGGCTTTGAAGAAAGTCAAAGCATGGGTTCCGATCGACGGTACGTATGATCTTGGACCAGGACCACGTATGGCGGAGTCGAAGCGTCAATGGGCTTACGAGCTTTCCAAATGTATGACATGCGGCGTTTGTCTTGAGGCTTGTCCGAACGTGAATGACAAGAACTCCTTTATCGGGCCATCAGCACTTTCTCAAGTTCGTCTGTTCAATGCGCATCCAACGGGTGAAATGAACAAAGACGAGCGTCTGGATACGTTGATGACAGATGGCGGTATCGAAGGCTGCGGTAACTCGCAGAACTGCGTACGCTCCTGTCCGAAAGGCATTCCGCTTACGACTTCTATCGCAGCACTGAATGCAGATACAACGAAACATATGTTCAAAAAATGGTTAGGCGTGTAAACTTCGCTTAATAAGGATAAAGCTCGATACCCTGATCTTCAGGGTATCGGGCTTTTTTTAGCGCCAGAAGTATTCATCTAGACCTCCGACACTGCAACCACGGATTTCATTCATTCCATTTTGTTCTACACTGAGGTGTCTTATATCGGAATCCATCGTCATATACGCTCGCTTGAGGTAGCTAGATAAATTCATCCAGACTATCGATGGAAGATGTTGTATAAATTACAACAATTTCTACCTATATCGCGCCTCTCTCCCTACTTTGTTGCATAATGTACAACAATTCATCCATAAACAGGCCGTTTCGCAACAAATGGGGTCAAAATGTTGTACGAACTACAACTTCAACCCGCCAAATGGCCTTTGGGAGCGGGAATTGTTGCAGAAAATACAACACTGCTAACCACGGATGCCCATTTACATGTACTTTGTTTCCGAATGATGACTTCATAACCGAAAGCAGGTGTCCATGGATCCGCATTAGAGAAAGCATATCGACAGTCTCTTTTATTGCAAACAAATTAGCCTTTAAGTCGCCCGATGTGAGGGAGAATTGGGTATATCCGATGGAAACTCAACATACAGAAAAAGACCATCAGGAGGATCGCCCTAATGGTCTTCGTAGGATTGTGAGGCTAGTCAGCGGGCAGGCTATCAGCTTGAGTGGCTGCTTGATTATTTATAGGGGAAATCAGGAGAGGATGCTCGGAAAACGCGTGTCCTTCTTGTTGTTCAGAAACAGAAGGTCCCGTTAATACAACAGGTTTAGGTAGAATAGGTTGATTATCTAACATGGTGATGTGGAAATGAATCGAGTACATCGTATACACCTCCGTTTTGTCGTTCTATGTGTTATATAATATTACACGTATAGCTGTTTTGACAACTCATTATTTATTTATGTTATATATATTGACATATAAGTCAGATGTAAGTATGATTAAGACAAATGTAAGACATCGAAGTACCAAACCTCATAGCAAACTTGTTTTCTAGGGTTCCGCGACAGAATGAAGGCTGTTGGTCAGGTCCAAGAGAAGACACACGGTGAGCTTCATCGTGCACACGGAGGGATAAAAGCCCGGGAGGATATCAGAATATGATATCGTTCCGGGTTTTTCTTTTTACCAGTACAAATGGAGAGGGAGATCGGAATGAGACAAAGAGTGGTATTTCTGATGATGGCGTTGCTATTGATTTTTACAGTAGTTAGCGGATGTACGAGCAAAGGGGCAACTAGCACAACAGGTAAAAGCGGAGAACCAATTAAATTGGCACTCAGTCCATGGCCGGGTTGGTTTGTGTGGTATTTAGTGAAGGAAAAGGGGTTCTTTGAGAAAAATGGGGTTAACGTTGATCTCGTTTGGTTCCCGGTATATAGCGATTCCTTATCGGCATTGGCGTCTGGGAAAGTCGATGCGAACAGCCAGACCTTAAGCGATACGCTTGCTCCAGCAAGTAAAGGGATTAAACTCAAGGCTGTGCTAGTGAATGATAACTCCAATGGCGGAGACGGTGTTGTTGCGAAGCCGAGCATTAATTCATTGAAGGATTTGAAGGGTAAGAAAGTAGCGACTGAGCTGGGAACGGTTGATCACCTTCTGATGTTAACCGCACTTGAAAAGGCGGGGCTTGCGGAGAAAGATGTTGCTTATACGAATATGACGGTTAACGATGCAGGGCCTGCTTTCATTTCAGGTAACCTGGATGCCGCGGTACTATGGGAGCCATTCCTAAGTAAGGCGATTCAAGAGGGCAAAGGCAAGCTATTATTTTCCTCAAAGGATACACCCGGACTTATCCCTGATCTGCTAGTTTTCAAAGAAGAAATAACGAAGAATCGTCCGGAAGATGTGAAAAAAATTATCAACGCTTGGTTCGATGCTTTGGATTACTGGAAAGCCAATCCTGAAGAGTCTTTGAAAATTATGGCCAAAGCGGCGGAGACGCCGGTTGATGAATATAAAGCTGGCGTGGATAGCGTGAAAATTTTCCAACTTGAAGATAATGTGAAAGCTTTCCAAAAGGGTGATAACTTAGAATCTCTACACTTCACTTCGCAAAAGACAGCCGAGTTCTTAAAGGGATTAGATATGCTGACTTCTATTCCGAAAGCGGAAAGTTTTTTAGATGGACACTTTGTAGAAGAAGTGCTGAAGGAACGTAAGAAATAACAACTGGAGAGCGAGGGCTCTAAATGGACACCATGGTGAAAAAAAAGCGCAAATCAACTTTGTTTGCCATACGGGGAGATATTAGCCGTAGAACCTATACATCCGGTGTCGTGCTCATTGTTGTGATAGCTTTGCTCTTCTGGAGTGTGCTCAGCTATGGCGGCTTTGTAAATCGTACGTTCTTACCTACACCGGATCAAGTACTTCGTCAGTTTGCCATTCAACTTCAGAGTTCTGTCTTCTGGAACCATGTTGGTATAAGTATTTTTCGAGTAGGGGCGGGCTTTCTGCTTGCTTGTTTACTGGGTATTCCGCTTGGCATTCTGGCCGGTACGTTTCGTTTCGCTGAAGCGCTGCTTGTTCCTCCGACAGAGTTTATCCGGTATATGCCTGCGACGGCTTTCATCCCACTCATTATGGTTTGGGCAGGGATTGGTGAGTGGGCGAAGGTGATCGTCATCTTCATCGGCTGCTTCTTCCAGCTCATGCTGATGGTTGCCGATAATACACGTTCGGTATCCAATGATTTGCTTCAAACCTCCTATACCCTTGGTGCGAACCGCTGGCAAGTCATCGAGAGGGTGCTTATTCCTGCTCTACTACCGGATTTAATGAATACCATGCGTTTAATCATCGGTTGGGCTTGGACATATCTCGTTGTAGCAGAGCTGGTTGCGGCTAGCAGCGGACTAGGGTTCTCCATTATGAAAGCGCAGCGGTTCCTCAATACGGATTTGATCTTCGTAGGAATTATCGCCATTGGCTTGCTTGGATTGCTAACGGACCGCACATTTGCTTATTGTCACCGCAGATTTTTCCCGTGGTTGGAAGGAGGGCGTTAAAATATGTATGCTTTGAATATGGAGCCCTCAGATGACAGAGCTGTGTCTGTGAGTAAAATTACGGCGACGGATGTAACGAAGGTGTATAGCACGAAGAAATCCCAGTTTGTTGCGTTGGATCGTGTTTCATTCCATGTGGATGCACATGAGTTTGTTAGTTTTGTAGGTCCGTCGGGTTGTGGTAAGTCCTCTTTGCTCAGAATTCTTGCTGGTTTAGAGCCATTGACGACAGGTTCGTTAAGCATTTCCGGTCATGAGATTGATGGTCCTGGAGCTGACCGTGGGATGGTATTTCAGTCATACACGTTATTCCCGTGGCTTTCTGTGAGGGAGAATATTGAGTTCGGACTGACGCTTAAAGGCGTTCCTTTATTCGAAAAGAGGGCCATTTCCGATCACTTTATGGAGCTCGTCGGACTTCAAAAGTTCGCTAGATCGCTGCCGAAGGAGCTTTCGGGCGGTATGAAGCAGCGGGTCGCTATCGCTCGGGCCTTGGCGAACAATCCGGAAGTCCTGCTGATGGATGAGCCATTCGGCGCACTCGATCCGCAGACGAAGAATTCGATGCAGGAGCTGTTATTGCGTATTTGGGAAAAGGAAAAAACCACCGTCGTTTTCATTACTCATGACATCGAGGAAGCTATCTTCTTATCACAACGCGTGTATGTGATGCAGGCGCATCCGGGAAGGATTCGCCAAGAAATCGTGATTCCGCAAGGACTTCGTGAGAATTTGGATTGTAAAGATTCGGAGTCGTTTATTAAGCTGAAGAAGCAAATTATTTCGCTTATCGGGGATCATGAGGAGTAAGGAATTGAAAGAGACTTGGCCTTTAATGGCTGAGTTTTTTTGCGTTTGGGGTGGGGATTGTGGTTTCCCTAGAGGACGGCAAGTGCAGACGGCAGACCCTCGGAGAATTCCCAACCCCAGTCCCGCTACTAGACTTAGATGTAAAAAGATCAGCTAATTGTGAATCCTGGAGCAGCAAGAGCAGACCACAGACTACAGACGGATCTACGTACAAAAAAACAAGCTAGACGCTATAGTTTGACCAGGATAAGACCGGCAAAGAGAAGGAATAGGGCAATGGTTTGCAAGAGGGTAAGACGTTCTTTATAAACCAGAACAGAGCCGACAACGACGACTAGTCCATAGGTAGAGAAAATGGGCGCGACGATGGATCCCGGCCCCATTTGCAGCGCGACGGAGTAAAGCTGAAGGCCACCGTAAGAGAAGCAGCCAGAAAGCAGCCCCCATAGAAGTCCTGTACGACTTGGTAACGCATCATAAGTAGTGATGAGACCTTGTTGGACAGGCTTTTGCTGCTTCTTGGTGTGGCTAACTGCGGCTATGGCGAACCAAAATGCTGATAGCAGATAACTGATGAATAGAATAGGCGTATTTGCTAACTCTAGTTCGGCAGTAACTTTCAAGCCGCCGTTGCGGAAGAAGAACAGAAGTCCGCCGAGCGCAACGAGTGCGAACCATTTCTTCTCTTTGATGGTGAGAGGCTCTTTGAGCTTTATGGATACAAGTACCGCTGAAGCAATGAGCAGGACGATGCCGCTGGCTTCCGTGCTATGTAAGCGTTCACCGTAGATAGTGACGGACATGAGTATGACTAGCAAAATATTTAAGTTCATTAGCGGCGCTGTCAAGCTTGCCGGACCGTTATCGAGCGCCTTCATGAACACGACATTGCCCCAGCCTGACCCCACGCCAATGATGATGCCAGCTAACCAAACACGCCAATCATCTAAGAAGAGGGAGCCTTCCCATAGACTGTTCACTGCGAAGCCAAGTGTTCCTGTGAGATAGAGTCCGAGCAATAGATGCGGTGTAGAGCCTTGGCGCATCTGACTCACTTTCATAAAAAAGCCGGTTAGTCCAAATAGTACGGCACTGCCGACTGCAGCAATAAACCACATGATGTGTGAACTCCTTACGTTTTCTTTTCATAGGGCTGCATGTATCCCCAAGCAATTGATTTTTCGAATACACGAATCTATTCATTATAGCGAATTGCCGTAGGAATGCACAGATTATCGAAATTTGACGAGCGATTTGCTTATCGATAAAATGAGTTATAGCATTTCAAGAATGAGGGATTTCCTATGAAGAGAAGTAAACAGCCCACCATAGTCGATGTTGCTTCCGAAGCAGGCGTTTCCATTGCGACGGTTTCCAATGTTTTGAATCGGAGAAAGGTGCCGATGTCACCTGAGACGATACGTAAAGTGGAGGAGGCCGTTGTACAACTGGGTTATCGCCGCAATGTGATGGCAACGAACCTTAGTCGGCGTCGATCCTATGAGTTAGGCCTTATCATACCGCATTTCGGCGGCTATTATGGCCGATTTGCAGAGAAGCTGGAGCAGAAAGTACATAGTTTCGGCTACCATTTATCTGTATTTTCAGCAGCGGGTATGGATCCAGTGATCGAGAAGCGTCACCTGGAGCACTTGCTGCAGCGAAGAGTAGACGGTTTAGTAAGCCATGGTTTAGCGATGAGTATGCAATCGACCCAGCAGTTAGTCGGTGAGGGCACGCCGCTGGTTATCTTTAATGGCTGGGGCTGGCCTAGCGACATCGTCAAACTGGCGGTTAATTTGGATTTCGCGAAAGCTTCGACGGAAGCTGTCCAGCATTTTCTCGCGGGCGGCTGCCGCTCCATTATTTATGCCGGCAGGCGTAAAGGGATGGGGGCCAATGAGCAGCGTATTCAAGGGTTTATGGCAGGGCTAGGAAATATGGCCAATTTGACGGTTCATGCGCTTCTGGATGCGGGAGAGCTCGGTATCGAGGGTACACTGGAGGAAGCTCTGCGCATAAGCGGCGAGCAGCGGCCTATCGGCATCTACACCTTTAATGATGCGTTGGCGTTGGAACTTCTAGCTGTGTGTCATGAGCGAGGCATTCGCGTGCCAGAGGATGTGCAGTTGATTGGAATGGACAATGAACTGTTTTCTAAGGCCAGCTTTCCCTCTATCACAAGCTTCGACATGCCTGTCGAGCTGCAAACGAGATTAGTTGCCGCTTTTCTGATGAGGCAGATTGGCGAAGACTTGGATGAGGAGAATACACAGCTGCTGGATGAGTTCCTGCCGCATATTCACGGACACGAGCTATTTATTGATTTGGAGATGATTGTCCGGAAGTCTACAACAACATGAAAAGACCGTTATACTCTCGTTAAGATGAGAAGTATAGCGGTCTTTTTGGTATATCGCTTATTAGACTTGAAGCTCATTTCTATTCGTTTGTCTTTGATGCTTCAAGAACTCTTTGCCATAATCCCCGTGTGGATTAATATCTGCGTGTTCAATTTGGATGGTGGAGTGCTCGATGCCATATTTACTTTTCAGAGTTTCATTAATCGCAAGAATAACACAGAAGGGTTGAATGTTAGGATTGATGAACACATGCGCAGTTAAAGAGTAGTGATCGGTCGAAACCGCCCACAGATGCATCTCATGCACATCTTCAACACCTTCAACACGCGCGATCTCACTGCGAATTTCATCTAAGTTGAAGCGTTCAGGCACTGACTCCATTAGAATCAGGTAAGATTCTCGAATAATTTTGCTCCCACCAATGAAAATAATGCCGCCAAT
This sequence comes from Paenibacillus germinis, assembly GCF_013141785.1. Lineage (NCBI taxonomy): Bacteria > Bacillati > Bacillota > Bacilli > Caryophanales > Paenibacillaceae > Paenibacillus > Paenibacillus germinis. The sequence continues at coordinate 61,496 of NZ_WHOC01000158.1, read as the reverse complement.
GACCATCGAAATCAGCGGATCAAACAAGAGAAGACCTGTGTAATAAATGATAATAGAAGAGATAATGACACCTACCGAGCTGAGTAAATCACCGAAAAAGTGCCACAGCGCGCTTTTCACATTCAGATTGTCCTCCTCTTTCACACTGTTATGGAGAACCAATGTAAGCACAAGATTGACAACGAAACCGATGGAAGCAATTCCAAGCATAAGAGCCAGGCGAATAGGCTGCGGGTCAATGATACGTTGAATCCCCTCGATGAAAATTCCCAAAGCAATGATACAGAGGGCTAATCCATTCAGAAAAGAAGCGATAATCTCAAACCGCAGAAAACCAAAGGTGAACCGCGCATTAGGCTGACGAGTAGCCAGCTTCAGAGCAACCATACTAAGTCCCAAAGCGATGACGTCGGAGATCATATGAGCAGAGTCGGATAGCAAAGCAAGGGAATTCGAGAGCACCCCACCTACGATTTCTACAATAGTGAAAAAGGCGGTCAGTATGAGAGTCACCCATAACGTTTTTCTGGATTTGCTCTGTTCTTTAACATGATGGAGATGGTGATAGTCGTATTCGATACTCATACGTTTCCTCCTTGTTTATAATAATTCTAATTAAGATAATTATATGCTAGAGCTTCGTCAGGTGCAACTGATTTTGTATAAAGAGTATATGAAGAGCGTGAGAGGCAAGTGTTGGGCATAGTAAAAGCCTGATTTCTCAGGCTTATGTTAACTATGTTTCCGGTTGAGATCTGCATGGGAAGTTCTCCTTTATCATCCATGGATTAAGGATTCTGCGCCGTCGATAAAGACGGAAGTTCCGGTAATATGGTCGGATTGATCCGTGGCGAGGAACAGCACCAGATTCGCGACTTGACTAGCGGTTCCGGATTTGTGTCTAAGCGGATGATCTCCTTCGGGAAATTCAATAGGGATTGTGATTTCTTCCAGCTCGGGTTTGCGGTCCGTATTAGTACATCGAGTCGTCCCCATTTGTCGATCACGGATTGAACAGCCTGTTTCGCTTCTTCTTCGACGGCAATATCCGCTTCTAAGGAGACCGCATCTCCTCCGGCAGCTTTCACTTTCGCCACCGCTGCTTCAAGCTCACCGCCTGGACGATTGAGCAGCCCGACTTTGAACCCTTTTTCAGCCAAACGTATAGCAGATGCCAAGCCAATGCCGGACGATGCGCCGGTCACAATGGCGACTTTCTTTGAATTATCGTATGACTCTGGATGGTTTTGTTCTTGTGCGGTCATTGGGGAAAAAACCTCCTAAATGAATGGAATACATGTATAAGAATCAATTACCCCGGCTTTAAGGGATCGAATCTTAGTGGTGTAATAGTCGGAGAAGGTAAGGAAATAAAGCGCTTTCTAATTTGTAACATAATTGAAATGTTCCTGTTATGGTTTCATAATGTTGGCGAGGTATTATAATAACCAAGACCCCCTTTTTAATATAAACTTTTGAACCTGGCCCCGTTGGCTGGGTTCCTTTTTTTTGTGTATGATAAATAACCCTTTTGCATTAAGCGTTTACGGGTCGTTTGGTTGTAGTTTTACATTCCTAAAGGGAGTCTTGGTAGGATTTTGCAAATTCCTTTCAGGGTCAATGATATGCCTCACAGATATAATCCCCCTTTTCAGATCGATATCTGAAAACCTCAACGCATGACTTTCACTCATACGCATACCGCAATGAATTGCTAACACGAATATAATTTCATGTCTGTAACCATCAATAGCTCTAAAGAAAGTTTTAGCCTCTTCTTCCGTCCAAAAAAAAGCAATTCATACATTTAACACTGTGATAATATGGAAATAATAAGTTTATAAGTATAGAGAAAGGATGTACATATGAAAATAAATCAATTAATTTCGAATAATATTAATCTATTAGATGCAGATCTACCAGTAGATAAATCGTTAGGTATTGCTGGTTTGTCTGGATCTGGTAAAACAACTTTTTGTCAAACCATTGGTGAAGAATCCAAGAAGCGTCTCGTTTCTTTATTGCCAAAGGCTGAATATCAGTATTTATTTCCTGAAATTATGGAAACTAATTTCAGTGCCATCAAGATGGAAGAAATGCCTTTAGTCCTTTTTCTCGGAAAATCATCGATTTCATCCAATCCTCGTTCAACCATTGGCACACATACAGGCGTGTTTAAAGAGATTCGTGTAACGCTTGCTGATAAATTTAATCTTTCACCAGAGGTTTTTTCCTTTAATAATGCCTTAGGCTGGTGTCCAGATTGTAAAGGGCGCAGTATGACCCAAAATGTCGATTGTCCAAAGTGCAAGGGTAGGCGCTACAATCAAGAAGTTGAGCAATATAAGATGGAATTATTAAATCAACCACGTAGTATTTCCGATATGAATAACTTAAGCATTGAAACGATTCTTTCTCTTGCAGAGGCATTACAAATTAGTGAAGCGAAGCAGCATATTCTCCAGAATATAATCAATATGAATATGGGTTACTTAACAATAAATCGCATTATGGGTACATTGTCAGGTGGAGAAATAACAAGACTTTACTTGGCAGAATTCATGGCAACTAGTGAAAATACGGTTATTATCATTGATGAAATCTCCGTGGGTCTTGATCACCAAACATTATTGAAAATTTTAGATGAGATTAAACAATTGGGGTATAAGAATCAAATTTGGCTCATTGACCATTCTGACACGGTGCTGGGCACAGCAGATGAGCAATTGTTCTTTGGACCTGGTAGTGGTAAATACGGTGGGAAAATTGTTGAAGAATCACCACGTCCAAAACCAATCCATTGTGAACTAAATAAGGCAATGCCAACAGAATACTATCAATTTCATGATCTTTACTGCCGTAATATTCAAATGGCTGAAATTCAGATTCCCAAGAATAGACTTGTAACCTTTACGGGTGAGTCGGGATGCGGTAAATCTACACTTGTCAATGAGTGTATGGTCAAAGATTTTCAGAAGCGTTATCCAAAAGATAAACTGGTTGTGGTTGGGCAAGATCGAAATCAATCGATTTCCAGTCGATCAACCGTTGCGACGTTTCTTGATATTAAAAAGAAACTCACCAAATATAGTGAAGATATTGATGATATTTTTCAGCGCTCGATTGAAGATATTATTGATGAACTGCCGAATGAAGACATCGCTCATAAACGCTTGAGCTTATTGATCAAACTTGGACTTGGTTATTTGACGCTGGAAAGAAAAACGCAGTCCTTATCGACTGGTGAATTTCAATGTGTTCATTTAGTTTCTGAGTTGTTTACTAATTCAAGAAACCCACATACCCTTTTTATTTTTGACGAGCCTTCAAAAGGTTTATCTCAAAATATTTTAAACCAATTTATTGATAGTGTTAGGGACATTCTGCAAGATGAATCTGTCTCCATCCTGATGATTGAACATAATGCCTATATGATGGAAAGCTCCGATTTTATCATCGATTTTGGAAAAAGGCAGCCTGAACCTGTGAAGCAGCTTGATGTTGTCAGTCATGATGATTATTATCGTCAAAAAGATAGGGAAGATAGTATTGCCCCATTGCATATTTCTTCCACACTCAAGCCCCAAAATGGTATTCACTACTTACAAGAAAATCAGTTGGACTATTTTAAAAAGGCAGAAAACGTCTATAAGGGTGGTATCTTAAAAAGCTTATCGCCAATTGCCCATGTGATTTATGGTGAATATGAATCTGAAAAGATTGCTCCTGTCATCGCCATTGATCTTGAACGACATCTATATAGTCAATATAGTTTTCTCTATGAAATAGGTGGACTGATCAACCATATTGTGGCTGCTCATCCAACCAATAAAGATACAAGAAGCTTCGATTTCTATTATCAAGACAATCACTGTCCGAGTTGTTCGGGTCGTCGTGTCATTGAACAATTTGATATGGATGTTCTCATTCAAGATAAAACAGTCCCATTCTGGGATGGTATGTTACTTCCAGAAGTCATGGATGTCTTGAAATATTATCAACATGCTAAATTGCACTTCCTATTTGATGAGATAAAGAACGAACTTGGTCACGATATGAATAAAAGCTTTAATGAGATGTCTGAAGCAGAAAAGCGTACTTTCTTATTTGGTTATTGGGAAAAGTCATTTTATGATAAAGCAGGGAAGGCTTCGCGAACATGGGAAGGCTTTAATCTCTTCCTTGGGCGTTATATGGTAATTTCGAAGAACATTCCTCTTAAAGAGCAAATGAAAGCCTCAAAAGAAATGATTACCTGCCCAGTTTGTCAAGGAAGCGTATTAAACCATCATAAAAAGCTAAAATTTGGTGATACGGATATTCGTGAGATTATTCAGCAACCGATTGATCAAGTCATTAAAACCGTAGGGAGTTTACCTCAACTAGAAAAACTAAAATCAATTGTTGGCGGCGATCTTGCACTTACGGAAGAAGTCTCCTTACTTCCTAGGGAAACACAAGTTGCGCTGAAAATGCTTGAATTAGAACTTGCAAGCTTTGTGGGCTATGAAGTGGTTTTACAAAATGCCGTACCTTTTTGGGACAAGATTAAAGGTAACATCGAGGCGATCAGCAGTAACAACTTGATTACTATCTGTGATTTTGCCAATATCGTTGAAACTAGAGAAACCATTATTGATAAGTATTTTACCAATGGGAAATATAAAAAACTAACTTATGTCTATGAAGCGTTTGGTTACAATAAAATTGTTACCCAAATTAATAAGATTAAAGCAAGTCATCCATGCCCATTCTGTGGCGGGAAGAAAGTCATTTCAGAAGATGGTCTCCATGACGGCGTATTTAAGTTATCGGTGCCATGTGTTAGCTGTTATGTAAGTGGGATTAATGATGAGGGGCGCAAGGAAATCGTCGAGGGCATAGATGTACAAACATGGCTTACTGGCAAAGTAAGTGATGTTGTTGCTGAAAGCTTACTAACTGAGGCCGTTGCAGATATTCCTATCTTCAATCGTATTCGTGAGTTGAATAAACGAGATATGATGGCGGTTTATCATTGCCTGAAGTAAAATACGCTAGCAGTTTCCCTTATTGCTCAAACCTTTAAAAATCACTAAAATCTCGGAACCCACGCCCCGTTGGCTGGGTTCCTTTTTTTTGTTAAGTACAAAAACTTCTCATTTCATATCTAGCGATGTATTTCAAGCTTCCGATTACCAGCACAGCAAGGTATACTGGAAGTATCAGCTTTCGGGATGAACGCCACAATGGATTGCAAACGCATACATAAATGTAAATCATGTACAATGATTACTCTCAATATGATCGTAACACGGAATCGTAAAGGAAATGGGGACATTTACTATGCTGTTCAAGAGAGAGAGAAGCGTTAATGTTAACGTTAACAAAGGAAGGCACCGCGTGTTTGCGCGTATTCTCGTTCCTTATCTTGTTTTTCTGATGCTGCCGATGATTATTGGCTGGGTCATTTATGAGAAGACGACGGCGCTAATCGAAAGCGAAGCAACCGCGAGCCATATGAACCTGCTGGAGCAGAGTAAAGATATCCTCGATCGAAGACTGGAGGAAATCGCCTCGATTACTCAGCAGTTAGCGGCGGATACAAGAATTATGCGGTTTCAGTCTGTCACCGATCCATTTGAGGGGACGAATACGTACCGGATTTTGGATACGAATAAAAGCTTGTACGATTACAGGATGTCTAACAATTTCATATTTAATTATTATGTCTTGTTCAAAAATAGTGAAATGGTGTTAACTCCGGGAGCTAGTTACTCTTTTCAGCATTTTTTTGATCGGGTAGCTCATTACAGCAAGCATGATTATGATTCATGGTATGACTTTGTCGCCAAGCAATTTCATACCCGCAAAACCTTTGCGTCTGAGGAAGTCATCGTACAGGGCGTGCCTTATTCAATGCTGACGTATATGCAGTCGCTTGGGTATCCCGGAAACCCTCAGGGCGCCATTGCTGTCATGATTGACCAGAAGGAGATCCAGAAGCTGTTTCAAGGGCTGAACATTTCCGAAGGGGGATGGGCTTATATTGTGGATAGCGAGGGGAAAATCATCAGTGAGCTTTCGGCGAGTAAAGCCTCCTTACCAATCGAGATCGGCAATCTTATTGGCGATAAGGGAGTAATCGAGCAATCGCTGCAATCGAAGGAGATGATGATTACCTATACGAAATCCTCCTATAACGGTTGGACGTATCTGGTGGGACAGCCAACTTTTGTTGTACTGGAGAAGGTTCGTTATATTCAGAAAATCACTTTCTCTTTGACGTTCGTCTTTCTTGTCGTGGGTGTCTTCATCGCCTATGTGCTGGCTTATCGCAACAGTAAACCGTTACGCAATATCGTAAACATGATTCTGGAAAAAGCGGACGTAATCTCGCACCAGAGGGATGTCTTTGGATTAATCGGAGAAACGGTAACTGGTTTGTTCCACAATAACCATAGGATGAAGTCCGAGATAGAGCAGCAGGTTCCTTTGCTGCGGGCAGCGTATTTTCAGCGGCTGTTGAACGGGCAATTTATTTCGGCACGTGATGCAGATGCACTGTTAAAGCATGTCGGTATGGATTTGCAAGGGATGTCCTATCGGGTTGCAATTGTACATTTGCGAGGCTTCGATAACGGCTATAACAATGACCTGTTGGAAGAACTGGATATGAAGCGTTTGCTGGCTAAAGAAATGTTGAGAAGGACGATCGATCAGGAAGGCTTCGTTTACGATATAGCGGAGGATCAATTCGGGGTGCTTTTCTGTTATAGAGCTGAGCAGCCAGAGCCTTACAAGGAGCCTATTGAGCAGAAGCTGAAAGAAGCCAATGAGGAGATGAAAAGTCAGTTGAAGCTGGTGTCCGTCTATGGTGTAGGCGGCTTATGTGATAGCCTCACTAGCATCTCCAGATCGTATGAACAGGCCAGAGAAGCATTGAACGTACAATTATGGAAAAATGAGAACGAAATCGTGTGGTATGACGAGCTTCCGACAGATATGAACAACTACTATTTTCCGCAGGATGTTGAGATACGCTTAATTAATTTGGCTAAAGCGGGGGATCATGCTGAGGTTCAGCATACGCTCGATGAGATATACCATGAAAATTTCGAGCTGAGGCACCTTTCCTTCGCGGTTATGCAGTTGTTCTTGTTCGAAATGTGGGGAAGTCTGGTGAAGCTGCTTCCGCAAATGGAGCTCGATCAGCAGGAGGTTTACAGACGGATCCAGTCACTGAGCAGCGACATTGACTCGTATGAAAATATGCGAAAAAATTATCAGTCGATCCGCGCAACCTTTAAATGGATATGTGAAAGTGTGAACGAGCATAAGAAAAGCCAAAATGTGCAGCTGATCCAAAGTATTCTTGGCATGCTGCAGAACGCATATATGGACAGTGAACTTTGTCTGGATGTAGTGGCTGATCGGTTTCGTATTTCGAAAGTGTATCTCTCCCAATTCTTCAAAGAGCAAACGGGCATTAATTTCTCCGACTATTTGGAAAATCTACGCATGGATCGGGCCAAAGATCTACTACAGACAACGGAGTTAACCATTCTTGAAATTTCCGATAAGGTTGGCTATAGCTCCTCCAATACGTTTTGTCGGGCATTCAAGCGGCTGCATGGCGTCAGTGCGACCTCCTATAAGAAATTACACGGATAAGAATGCGGCACTTAGGTGCCGTATTCTTTACTTTTGCACATCCATTTAGAAGTGCACATGGCCGAATCTTAATATTTGCACATTAAGAAAGCGCTTTCTAATTTACGGCTTATGGCGGTTTCTTGTATCGTTAAGGTAATAATTGAAAGGGGGAAGAGCGCACTATGAAAGAGGTTGTATTAACCAAGGCAGGCACGCGAGCAAGCAATCTGCTGTTTGTTGCAATAAGGAAGCAAATGAAGAAAAGCTGGCAATTGTATGCCCTGCTTGCGCTTCCAGTCATCTATGTCCTTGTGTTTAAATATTATCCGATGTACGGGGCGCAGATTGCCTTCAAGGATTATATTGCATCCAAGGGAGTCGCTGGGAGCGAGTGGGTCGGCATGAAGCACTTCATCCGATTTTTCAACTCATATGAATTTGTGAAATTGATGAAAAACACGTTGATCATCAGCTTGTACAGCTTGCTTGCCGGAATTCCGTTTCCGATTATTCTGGCCCTATCATTGAATTATGTGAAAAACCAGCTGTTCAAAAAATCCGTACAGATGATCACTTACGCACCCCATTTTATATCCGTCGTCGTGATGGTAGGGATCGTTATGGAGCTGCTCGACCCCCGCAATGGATTAGTGAACATGCTGCTTGGTCAATTGGGCTTCGAACCGATCAATTTTATGGCCAAGCCGGAATATTTCAGCTCGATCTATGTCTGGTCAGGTATTTGGCAAAATGTAGGGTTTTCCTGCATCATTTATTTAGCTGCTTTAGCGGGTGTTGATCCCGCGCAGCATGAAGCGGCTGTCATTGATGGAGCAAGTAAATTTCAGCGCATGCTGCATATCGATCTGCCGAGCATCGTTCCAGTTATGATTATTCTGCTTATTTTGAACACCGGTCATATTCTGGATCTGGGCTTTGAAAAGGTACTGCTATTGCAGAATCCGCTGAATGCGCGAACCTCAGAAGTCATTGATACGTTCGTGTATAAGGTCGGCCTTGCCTCTCAGGCGATGAATTACTCTTATTCCACGGCCATCAATTTATTCAAATCGGTCATTGGTTTGATTTTACTGATATCGGTTAACCAAATGGCGAAGAAAGCTAAGCAGGAAAGCCTATGGTAAGGCAGATAGAGGGAGGAAGTCATCATGGAGCAAGCTAACATTCGGGAAGCCAGCAATGACCGTTGGTTTAACGTGATCAATTACACGGTGCTTACCTTATTTCTCATTATAGTGATGTATCCGCTAGTGTTTATTGTAAGCGCATCCTTCAGCAGCCCAGACGCGGTTATCTCAGGGAAAGTGTGGCTATGGCCGGTTCAACCTACACTCGACGGTTACGAGGCTGTTTTTAAACATAAGTTGATTTGGAGCTCATTTCGCAATTCCGTCATTTACACGGTTCTAGGTACAGTCATCAATGTCGCACTAACGATTATGGCCGCTTATCCGCTCGCACGTAGAGACTTGTATGGGAAAAATGCCGTCATGCTCTTGCTGGTGTTCACTACCATGTTTTCTGGCGGGCTCATTCCAAGCTACCTGCTGGTCAAAGATCTTGGCATGCTTAATACGATCTGGTCGATGATTTTGCCCGGGGCGATGAGTGTCTTCAATGTCATTATTACGAGAACCTATTTTAAAACGACGATACCGGAAGAGCTGTTGGAGGCCGCTCAGCTGGACGGCTGTAACGATTTCAAGTTTGTATGGAATGTCGTTATTCCGTTGTCTGGTCCGATCATTGCTGTCATTACCCTGTATTCGGCGGTAGGCTATTGGAATCAATATTTCAATGCGCTGATCTATTTGAAGCAGCCAAGCCTATATCCATTGCAGCTTGTACTTAGGGAAATACTCGTTCAGAATGAAGTGGATCCCGCCATGCTGTCCGATCTGGGACAGGAAGCGAATCGGGAGGGCCTACGGGCACTGCTTAAATACTCTCTCATTGTCGTCTCATCGCTGCCGCTCATGATGATTTACCCTTTTGTACAGAAGCATTTTGTTAAAGGGGTCATGATCGGTTCGTTGAAAGGTTAGTCATTCATTGAAAATTTTTCTAATGAAAAATGCTAGGGAGGGTTCTTTTAGATGAAAAAATGGATGGTAGTAAGCTTAGGTTTAGCCTTGTGTACAGTCTCGATATTAAGCGGTTGTTCAGATAAGGAAGCAGCACAATCAGATGCGACTCCTAAAGTGTCAGAGGATCGGGTGACTGCAGCAGGGGAATTACCTATCACGAAGGAAAAAACGACCTTAAAGGTTCTTGTAAAAGGAAGCGCATTTGTTGAAGACTTTGCAACGAATGAATATACGAAGTACCTGGAGGAGAAGACGAACATTCATATTGAATGGGATGTTGCCCCGGAGAAATCAGCGGTAGAAAAGCTTAATTTGGTGCTCGGAAGCGGAGATTTGCCTGATGTGATCATGGGCTTTGACGTTAGCCCTACGCAGCAGCTGATCTATGGCAGCCAAGGGGATTTCCTCGATCTAACGCCCTATATCGCTAAGTATGGCGTCGAGACCAAGAAGATGTTTGAGCAGGTTGATGGAGTGAAAGATGCTATTACGGCGCCAGGCGGTAAAATATACGGGCTGCCGCTAGTGAACGAGTGTTTCCACTGTTCAATGGGGCAAAAAATGTGGATTTACAAGCCATGGCTGGATAAATTGGGGCTTGCTGTGCCAACAACGACGGATGAGCTGTACAAGGTGTTAAAGGAGTTTAAAACAAAGGATCCGAATGGCAACGGAAAAGCAGATGAGATTCCGCTTGCAGGTGCAGCGGTGGGACCAGCAGTTAATATCGATTCGTTCCTTATGAATGCTTTTATACTAAACCCTAACAATACCAATCGTTTGTACCTTAATAACGGCAAGGTCGATGTGCCTTATAACAAGCCGGAATGGCAAGAGGGTCTGAAGTACCTGCACAAGCTGTATGCCGAAGGTTTGATCGCGCCGCAGTCCTTCACACAGGATCGGGATCAAGCGAAGCAAATGGGGGAAAATCCCAACATTAATATATTGGGCGCGGCGATAGCTCAGCATAACGGGACGTTTACAGCTTTCAATGGACCGAGTGGAAGATGGCTTGAGGTTACGGCTGTTCCAGTGCTCAAAGGGCCGAAAGGCTTGCAAGTTGCACCGTATACCAATAGTGTCTCTCAAGGACGTTATGTCATTACGAAAGCGAGTAAAAATCCAGAAGCCGCCTTCCGTTTAGCGGATTTAATGTATACGCAGGAAATGACGCTGCGTAACGCAGAAGGGCGTCCAGATGTGGAATGGAAATATGCGGCTCAAGGCGAACTCGGTATCAATGGCAAGCAAGCCATTTGGAAATATACCGAAGCCAAGCTGGCAAATGTGCAAAATGTGAAATGGTCTCAAACCGGACCATCGCTTAGAACGAATGATTTCCGCTTAGGCTTGGTCGCCGATCCGAAAAACCCATTGGAAGTTATTTTGTACAATGAAACGAAAACCAAATACGAGCCTTATAAGCAGAAGCTGGATACTGTTCTGCCGCAGCTGTTCTTTACGAATGAGCAGGCGATGGAGCTAGCCGATCTCGAGAAGACGATTACTGATCATGTCAAAGAGATGACCGCACGCTTCATCATCGGGGATGCAAATTTGGATAAGGAATGGGATGGTTACCTGAAAAATTTGGATAATATGAACCTGAAGCGTTATCTGGAAATTTACCAAGCTGCTTATGATGCGAAGAAGAAGTAGATTTGAATGATCAATAGATGGGTCGACAATCCAGCGAATAACTCTGGAAAGTCGGCCCTTTACTTTTTACTTTCCCTTCCATCGTTGTTTTCGATAAAAAATCATTGCTTACGTCAAAGACGCCTCCTATGAAAACGTTTATATTGAAAATGAGTTCAATACAAAGGAGTGCGTTGCGATGAATAATACGAAGGTTATGTTTCTCAGTCCATGGCAGGTTGAAACGGTAGAAGAGAAGTTCTCCCCACAGATTGGCGATCAGGAAGTTCTGGTCAAGAAGCTCTATACATTAATCAGCCCGGGAACTGAATTGGCCATGCTGTCAGGGAACGAAGCTTGGTTCCCGATGCCGGGTACTCCAGGTTATGCAGCTGTAAGTAAGATCGTGGAAGTAGGGGGAGGAGTTACGGAGTTTAATACCGGTGATATTGTTTTTCATTATGGGAACCACACGAAATATGAGGTTGTTTCGATCAGAGGGACTTTTCTTAAAGTTCCGGAGAATTTGGATTTGAAATGGGTTCCGTTTACTCGCATGGCCACTGTCGCGACGACTGCAATTCGTGTTTCAAATATTGAGTTCGGAGATTATGTAAGCGTAACGGGGCTTGGACTTATAGGAAATATGGCCGCTCAGTTGGCGCATTTGCAAGGTGCTACTGTGATTGGTATTGATTTATCGGGGGAACGTCTTCGAATTGCCGAGCAATGTGGTGTTATTCATGTCCTTAGTGGTGGAAAAGACAGCGTGAAGGAACAGATTGCCGAAATCACGCATGGAAAAGGAGTTTCCACACATATCGAGGCTACTGGGGTGCCTCAAGTAGCCGTCCAAAGTCTCGAGTGGATCGCCAAATTAGGCGAGATCATTTTCCTTGGCAGTCCTCGAGGTGAATATAACACGGATGTAACTGAAATTCTGAACTACTGCCATTTATACGGACGAGGCTGCATTACGTTCAAGGGAGCGCACGAATGGCGGTATCCAACCGAACCTAATGAGTTTGTTAAACATTCTTTGGTTAGAAACTCAAACATCGTATTCGAGCTGATGAAGCAGAAACGGTTGCAGGTCGAGCCATTAATCAGCCATGTGCTGAAGCCGGAGGAAGCGAAGAAAACTTATGAGGGTCTCCGATTGAATAAGGATCAGTACAGCGGTGTTTTATTTGACTGGAGCGAGACATGAGTCTTAAGAGAAAAGTTCGCTTCGGCATGTTAAGATATGGAGAATATGAATACGCTTCAGTTATACTTGGGAAATAATGATTAGGTCATCAATCATTCCGCAGGAGGGAAGTACATGGAGACTTGGATGAACAGCATAACGCCTTTCGTCAGAATGGTTAAAATTCATAAATCCTTCTCTCTGGCGGGTGAATGGATGGATTACGACCATGTGTATACCTATATCGAGCAAGGGGAAGCTGAGTTTTTTTTGGACGGGGTCAAATATCATGTGAAGGAGGGGGATATTCTCCTTATGTCCCCCTTCATGGCGCATATTATTCACTCTACGTCAGAGATGCCATTGATCCAATATATCTTTCATTTTGATTTGTATTATGACGAAGAACGAAGTTCTTGGAAGGACCAAGCGATTACTGAAGAGCGTAAAGTAATTTCAAACAAGGAGATGCAGCTAGCATCTACCATCCCAATTTCCCGCCTGCAGCTGCCGGACCGGATCGAGTTAAAGAAAAGATTCCTGCTCATGCAGAAGGATTTTCTGGATAAGAGATCGGGTTATTCGTTGATCCTTAAGGGAATTTGTTTGGAATTATTAGTTCTTTTTATGAAAGGGCAAGCGAGCCATAACGATATAGAAGGTAAAATGACAAAGGGTTGGGTGTTTATTGAAAACACCATCAAATTCATTAATGAAAGATATTGGGACCCTGAACTTGATAATCATACGATAAGTAAACAGGTCGGAATTTCGACCAATCATTTGTCGTTTTTATTTAAAGATCAGCTTGGCATTACGATTCATAAATATTTGACCCATATTCGAATTGAGCAATCGAAAATAAGAATGATCGAGGGGAATCAAACCTTAACCGCTATTGCTGAGCAGGTGGGCTTTTCAAGCATTTATTTATTCAGCCGATCCTTCAAGGCTACTGTTGGAGTTATGCCTAGCCTATTTATGGCGATGAACTCTCAGCCAACTATTTCTTAGAATAAGATCATACCCTAGGTTGGCGTATTCATTATCGCGGCCATCTCCGGTGAACAGGAAGAAGTATGGGGAAATCCGCATGAGGCTCCATCTGATACCAATAGGCAACGGAGGAAACATCGTCGGTTCGTTCGAAAAGCTCTCTGCTGTTATGCCCAATCTGTTGAATCGTGACGCGCAGATCGCTCTCGAAATGGATAGGGTCTGGAAGATGCCAGCGATACAGTCCATGCATAGGCACGGAATCTTCGCCAAACTTCTCTTTGAGGGTCGAATCCGATTTGGAATAGAATGGGTATCCAAGATAGGGAGTGCTGTATGGCACCTCGACGGGGATCTCGTTTTCTTTTTCGTAAAAGCACCAGGCTCCACCGAAATAATCCTCCGTCCCCGTCCCGCAGAGAGTCGGCCATTCTTCATCTCCGTCCATATAAAATTTAATTTCCCCCTCACCCCACCAATAACGCTCTAATGCCGCCCATGCCAAATAGGTGCCAACATATTTTCCCTTGCCCTTAACTCCGTCCAGAATTGTGTAATCTTTGCCTTCCGTTGTGATATTCTCTCTTCTCCATTGGGCGTGAAAGTATGCCGTATTCTCTGGGAGCGAATCTACTAGCGTATAATGAAACTGATAGAAGAAGCCGTGAATATCCTCGGCGTGCTGATTCTCGATCGTAATTTTGGCTGATTGCCGGTAAGGCATGGGGAAGTAGCAGTTCATGCCGCCTGTGGGATTCACGACGATCGGCTGCGAATTCACCTTACAGCGTTCACCGAACCCATTGCAAAAGAAATCGCCAAGCGGCACCTCCACGGAAGGCGAGGCTTCATCATCCCAGTAGATGCGGAGCACTAAATCTCTAAGGACAAAATTCCCCTTGGAGGTAGCGTTCGTACAAGTGATCCAGAAGTGCTGCAGGATGCCAGTTCCTTGAATATCGGCCAGAACGACCGTTTCTCCTTGAGGTAAAGTGATACACGGCCTGCCTTTGCGGGCAATACCTAAATTGCTTGCTGTTTTCCCTCCTTCTCCCTTCTCACCGGTCGGATTCTCTGCTGTGATCCAACGTGTTCGGCCTTGTGTCAGGAATGGTGCTGCAGAGAGTTCATGGGAAAAGCCTTGATTTTGCGACATAGGAACATCCACCTTTATCATTATAGTTATGCGAACTTGAAAACATTATATAATGAAGGTAAGCGCGTTCATTTAGCCAAAGTTAGTTAAAAGTTAACCATTATTGCTGAAAAGGAGAGATTCTTTCTGTGAGCTTTCAAACTGTCTCCCCATATGTTCGTATTGCGATGGATAGCATCATACAATCTCCTTGGATGTTAAAAGAAAGAATGATTTGGGACTATGAGCTGTTATATCTAATGGAGGGCCGGGTAGACATAACGATCGAGGACAAGACCTATGAAGGCAAACCAGGGGACTTGTTTCTGTTTAAGCCTGGACAGAGGCATTCCATCCAGATCGTAGGTGATAAGCCGATTCGGCAGCCGCACGTGCATTTTGATTTGTTCCAGCTGGAGGATAGCGGAGACGTAAAGGTATCGTTCAAAATGCTGCAAGACATGGATGAGAGGGAGCGAAGCTGGTTTCGTAAAGATGAGCTGTCGGGCGCGCTCGTTGATCTCCCGAATCATATTCGATTAAGGGATCCGAGTCGCGTGGAGCAGCAGCTTTTTGGAATCATAGCGGAATTTGAAGCGAAGCTGCCATTGTACGAATGGCGTCTAAAGGGCAGTCTGCTGGAATTAATTACATATGTTGTGAGGGAGCATGCATGGAACGGACGATTATTTGAAAATAGTCTTCACCAAGAGCTGTTATTGGATATGGAGCGTTATATCGCGGCTCACGTTCACCGTGAGTTGAAATTGGATGAGCTATCGGAGCGATTCCATATCAGTAAATACTATTTGATCCATTTGTTTAATAAAGTATTCGATGTAAGTCCGATCCAATATCACCAGAGAATCCGGCTGGAGCGAGCCAAGAATATGATCAGGCATACCTTAATGCCGCTTCAGGAAATCGCAGATCAATTAGGATTTTCCGGTATTCATGCATTCAGTCGAGCTTTTAAGAAAAAAGTGGGGGTTTCTCCTGCTGGCTTTAGGAAGGAATTCCGTGATGAGCATCGCTCAGAATCCGTAAGGTCTTCTATTTAAACCAGCCCTTTTTCCAAAACCAAGCGAACATGCCGAATCCAATTCCGAACATGATCAAGAGAATTCCAAAATAACCCCCGTGCCACTTCAGTTCAGGCATATAAGCAAAGTTCATCCCATAAAGACCAGCAATGAACGTTAATGGCATGAAGATCGTCGTGATTACGGTCAACGTTTTCATGATAGTATTCATTCGGTTAGAATTTAGGGAGATGTAGCTGTCCCTCATATCAGCCGTCATGTCACGGTTTGAATCAATCATTTCAGACAGCTTGAGCAGATGATCATGAATGTCCGTGAAAAAGACGAGCTGCTCGCGAAGATGTTCGATTCGATCTGTATTGATGAGTCTGTACAGCAAGTCACGCATGGGCACGATGGTGCGACGTAATTTTAACAATTTGGCCCGAATACCAAAAATATGTTTCATGAGGGCTTCAATAGATTCGGCATCAAAATTGTTCTCGATATCATCCAATTGATCTTCGATTTGGTAAACGCTTGGGAAATATTGATCCACCAAATTATCAAGAATTAAATAAGCCGCATAAATATGACCTTCATTCCGCAAGTGTTCTTGTTCTGAAATTCGGCTCCAAGCATCCTCAATTTCCCGTGATTCATGCAAATGAAAGGTCACAATGTAGTTACTTCCCAGAAACATGTCCACTTCTTCAGCATCCAGTGTCATAGCATTAATTGCATGCATCACAAAAAAGTGAACGTTCTCATAGTGATCCATCTTCGGTCGTTGCAGTAAGAAAAAGCAGTCCTCTATGGCCAACGGATGAAAATGGAAATGCTCTTTCAGATGCAGCGCTTCCTCTTCGCTCGGATTATGAAAGTCGACCCAATACCACTTAATGTTCGGGCCAAGAAGCTCCTCGAAGGGGACATTATGGAGCACTTTGAAGTCCATGGTAATAGCAAGGGAACGAATCATCATTAAAACTCCTTGGCTCATATTTTCATCTGCTTAATTTTACCATACAATAGTGAGAGTTCAGAAATGCTTGGTTACTTGTAAATAACGTATATAGAAAGAAGGATGACAATGAGGCTCTCCGTCTGTATGGATGCGGTTTATAGCAAGTATGATTTTGCTCAAAGTGTTAAGGAAGTGAAGCAAATTGGCTATGATACCATTGAATTCTGGTCATGGTGGAATAAGGATTTGGACGAAGTCGCGCATGTGGCGAAGGATGCTGGAGTTTCGATTGCCGCCTTTTGTACCAAATTTGTGAGCTTAGTAGATGAAACCATGCGTGAAACTTATATAGTTGGACTTGCCGAATCCATTGAGGCAGCGAAGCGATTAAATTGCTCTCAGCTCATTTCGCAAGTGGGTCAGGAACTAGAAGGCGTGTCCAGAGAAGTGCAGCGTCAGTCATTGATTGATGGACTAAAAGCATCCGTACCGTTGTTGGAGCGGGAAGGGATAACATTATTGGTAGAGCCGCTGAACACACTTGTGAACCATCAAGGATATTTCTTAGCTTCATCTGAAGAAGCATTCGAAATTGTGAAGGAGGTAGGGAGCCAGCATGTGAAAGTGCTGTTCGATATTTATCACCAACAAATTACCGAAGGTCATCTTATTACGAATATTCGTGAAAATATGGCTTGGATAGGCCATTTTCATGCAGCTGGCAATCCAGGGCGACATGAGCTGAATAATGGCGAGTTGAATTACGAGCAGATTTTCAAGGCCATTGATGAAACTGGATTCACTGGGTATATCGGTTTAGAGTATTTTCCGTTGGAGGAACCGAGTGTTGGGTTAAAACATCTTATTAGTGACAAGTGAAAGCCATAAGTTGTACGCGATGCAACAATCTAGCCCTAATTCTATCTAAAAGGCCGCTTTTGAGCGAAATTGTTGTGTTTAATGCAACATTTGCAGGGAGCATGTGGAAATAGAAGCAATAAAGTTGTATTTCGTACAACAGTTTTAAATACATAGGAACTGAGCCTGAAATCGACTCTGTGGATATGCTTGTGGGAGTGCTTGTGTGAATTCACACAAGCACTTTTTTTATGGTTAGCGGATGAAGCGCATGGCTTTCATCTACATGCACGAAGGCGTCATACCGCCGAGCCATAAGAGAGGGAACGTAATTCCCTCTCTCATGAGCAGGGCGGTACACGACCCCGATGGCACGGTGCCCCAGCACCTCGTGCCCGAGAATGGGATCCTCCTTGCTCAGCAGGAGGATCTGATCGTGCGCGCCGGCGCGATGCATGAGCTCCTCCCAGCTGCCCGGCTGGGCAGGTGGCACTTGCATCGTCGCCATCGGCGCGCCCCAGGATGTCGCGGCGATGACCGTGCCGCGGTAAGTGCCGAAGCCGATGGCGAACACATCGGCTTCGCCGTGCGCTTCGCGCACGAGCTGGCCGACGTTCACCATGCCGTCGGCCAACATATCTGTGGCGCGTGCGTCGCCGACGTGCGTGTTGTGCTCCCAGACGATGATCTTGGCGTCTGGGCCGTGGTGGTCCGCGAGGCGGCGCAGCGCCTCGACCATGTGTCGGTCGCGGACGTTCCACGAGTCCGCGTCGTGACGAACCATGGTGCGGTAGTAATCCTCAGCGTTCACAGCAACAAGCGCGTTTAATTCCACGCTAAGAGCTGCTTCGCTGTCTTCTTCGTACCGCACGCGTTTCGCGTGAAGCGTTTGAAGCAGCTTCACAACCTCATCCTTGCAGCTTTCGTCGTAAAAAGCCGCGGATACCCCGTAATTTTGTCCCTCCTTCTCATAAGAGTCGAAGCACTCAAATGCCTTCCGCGCCAGAGCTAACTGCTCTGGTGTGCCTTTTTCCTGTAAATAACGTTCGATCTCTTCTAGTGACTCCCATAAACTATAGACGTCCAAACCGTAAAACCCGACTCGCTCTGCCATCGGCTTATCAGCGTTGTGTTGGTTGAGCCACTCCATCAACTCCCCAACCTCTTCATTGGCCCACATCCAAGTCGGCCAGCGATTAAAAGTTTCCAATACCTCACGGGAGCTCGGCTTTGCATCCTTGTACTGCTTCACATAGCGGTTAATCTCATAACATGACGGCCAGTCGCCCTCGACAGCAATAAAAGAAAAACCTTTTGTTTCAATCAATTTACGGCTTAGCTCCATGCGCAGCTTATAAAATTCCGATGTACCATGCGTTGCCTCACCGAGTAAAACGTACTTCTTGTCTCCGATTGCCTCTACTAATACATCCAAATCTTCGGAGGTGCTCAGCCGCACAGCTTGCTGTCTAATCTGTTCCACAATGGCGTCTTCAACTTTCACATGTTTGACTCCTATTCCTAAAGATTTACATTCTGTAGTATGTACAAAAGTGCATACAAAAAAAGCGATTTCGAATGGAATCGCTTTTTTTGTAACACAATTGGAACATTCCTGTTACAGTTCTCTAACATAGTAGGTGTATTATAATAAACAAGACCCCCCTTTTTTAATATAAACTTTGGACCTGGCCCCGTTGGCTAGGTCCCCTTTTTTTTGTTAGAGAGAAAGGATGATGCCAAAATGATTCGCACAGGAGAACGGTTATACATCCGCCCCTTTGAAATCGGAGACTCGGAAGCTCTGCTGGCGTTGATGCTGCGCAACCGGCAATTGTTTGAACAAGTGGTGCCTACCCGGTTGGAGCCGTTCTACACGCTGGATCACCAAGCCAGCAGCATTGAGCTCTGGAAGCAGGCGGAACAAGAGGGCCGACGCTATACATTCGGTATCTTCCTTAAAGGCACTGATGAACTCATAGGGGAAGCTTCCCTTTTCGAAATCGTACGCGGACCGCTGCAGAAAGCGATGCTAGGTTATTGCTTGGATGCAAGTCACAATGGCAAAGGTTATATGACAGAGGCCATTCATCTTGTGCTGGATTACGCTTTCCGGGAAGCGGGACTTCATCGGATCGAAGCTGGGGCAATGCCGCATAACACCGGATCTATTCGGGTGTTGGAGAAGGTTGGTTTCCGTCAGGAGGGCCTTGCCAGGGAGAATGTGAAGATTCAAGGCGTTTGGCGGGACCACGTGATGTTTGCCATATTGGAAAGCGACTCTCGCTAATCAAAAAAGAGACTTAGCCCCGTCGGCTAGGTCTCTTTCCTTTAACGCTTGGATCGATAAATTTCCTTAACCAACCGGTAAGCCAGCTTAGGCTTGCGATATTCATTAAGCAGCCCCTTGTTGTTAAAACTACGCGCCCGATCACGGAAGTAAGGACGGTCACTGCGCACATCGACGCGAATGTCGGCAAAGTGCCAAATTAGTGTGCCGACGATGCGAGGATCCTCGCGGAAGATCTGTAAAGCCTGCTGCACAATGTCAGCTTGATAGTCTTCACTGAACAAGCGAGGCTCCCAGCCTGCATCTCCGAAGATGCCCGCAGCGCCAAACTCGCTCATGATGATGGGCTTATCACTGGCCCCTTGTGATTCTGCATTTTTATAATACTGCTGAAGCATGTCGCGGAATCCGTTTACGTTACCTTGGTACCAACCGTAATATTTATTGATTCCGATGACATCGAAATAGGATAGTACAATGTCTTCTTCAGGATGCATCGTGGCATACGTAACTAGGCGGCTGGTATCCATGCTGCGTATTTTGCTAACGAATTTCTTAGTAAGCTCCAGCGCTTCATCCGTGCGTGTATCAATTTCATTGTGAGCCCCCCAGAAAATAATCGAAGGATGATGATAATCACGGCTTATCATTTCGTCTAACATTTGCAACCCACGTTCTGCGAATAGGGGACTAGCCAGCGTTTCTTTGCTCATAAAACAGCCCCACATCGGGATCTCGCTCCACAGGAGCAGTCCATGCTCATCAAGCAAATCGATCCAGAACTGGCTTTGTGGATAGTGTGAACCGCGAACGATGTTGCAGCCCATATCGGTCAAAATATCCAAATCCTTCAGCATGAGCTTAGGTGGAAAAGCAAATCCCCATTCGGGATGCTCTTCGTGTCGATTCACTCCCTGCAAATATAGCGCTTTGCCATTTAAATGGATTTGACCGTTATTAACTTCAATGGTGCGGAATCCTGTCCGATCGATAAGATCATCTTCTCCTGCTTTGACCATGAACGTATATAATTCCGGTTGTCCAACATCCCATTTGCGGATGTTTTCGAGGCTTCCTCGGAGAGAAAGCCGTGAAGATTGGCCCGCCGCGATATGAACGGTTGAATCTGAGAAAGCTAGTCCCTCTGTAGAGGCACTAACAACAATTTGACCATCAACCGAGCTTAAGGAGTTTAACTTTACTTGAAGCTGGATATCTGCTGTATCGCCCTCTAGTTGATAATCAATTTTCAAGGATTCAATATAAACATCGGGCAGCTCCTGAAGCTCGACAGAACGAATGATACCACCATAAGAGTACCAGTCTGCGATATCTGTAGGCAGTGTCTGCCAGTCCAAGGTGCTATCTACACGAATAATTAATTCGTGCTTTCCTTGCGCTAGATGAGGGATTACTTTGGAGAACTGGGTGTAGCCGCCAAAGTGGTAACCGAGGTGATGACCGTCAACATACACATCGGCATGGTGGAGAATTCCTTCAAAGCATAGTCCGATATTGGCTTCTTGTACGGTGTCGAAATACGTGCGATACCACGCAGCGCCGATATAATCGTAATAGCCTAATTCGTTATTCCAGCAAGAAGGAACCACAAGCTTTCGGGAATCGGATGGAAACTTGGCATGCCATTGTTCCGTAATTCCTACATTTCCTGGATCCGTTATGAAGTCCCATAATCCATCAAGAAGTCGGGTATGGCGTAGGGAGTGTTGTTGAAAAGTACGTATCAAAGTTAAAAGCCCCTTTCATGTATGTTTAGTAAAGCGTATCATGGAAGAAAGGCTATTTTCTATGGATAAAGAACTTTAGTATTTGTCAAAATCGCTTTGAAGGTGGTGAAAGAATGGAAACAAAAGCGCACCGAATGTATCATCTTCGTCTGACTTATGAGAAGCTTCCCGTTCCAGGCTGGAAAGACATTCGGAATACAACAGATGTTCATTCTCTTTACTGGATTATGAGTGGAGAAGGAGAATTTGCACATTCGCTTGACGAAGAGCTGTTAAAGGTACATTCGGGTATGCTTCTCTACTTAAAGCCGGGTTTTACGCTGACCATGACATCATCTGTGGATAAACCACTCTATATTCGTATGATTCTATTTGATGCTTTCGACATCCCCTATGAGAATCAAACCTGGCTGCAGCCCGTTCATTTGGACTCACTTCAACTGCCTTTTAACAAGTTGTATTCACCGGAGCAAGCGAACTGGATTCAAGAGCAGTTCAAGCAAATAGGGTCCATACAGAGTCCGGACCCACACGAAAGACAGGCTGAGTTCCAATATGTCCTTTCACGATTGATTCATTTCATGAGGGATACGAACACGTCAACGGACCCGTATATGAAAGCATTTCAGCAAGCGAAGTTTTGGATCGAAACCTGCTATAATCGGTCCTTGAGGATGGAAGAGCTAGCGCGAACATGCCATATCTCCGTCTCTCAGTTGCGAAAAATGTTCATGCAGCAAGTTGGCGTTTCCCCAAAAGAGTACTTGAACAGGATACGCAATGAGAAAGCCAAAACACTGCTGCTGCTGACAGAAGAACCGATGAAAGCTATTGCGGCTGCATGTGGATTTGCCGATGAATTTCATTTTGGTAAAATGTTTCGGGCGTGGAACGAGGTATCACCTGCTCGATTCCGATCTTTAAACCAGTCTAATCGATGAGAAGGGGGAGAGCTTCCTTTATGGGAGTCTTTTTCATGATTGCGTGGTAAAATGGTGAAGAAAAAATGATTTGTTTGGAGAGGGGTCACACCAATGAGTGCCGAAATCGAAAGAAAGTTCCTATTACCCGCGTTCCCTGAGGCTGAACTGGACAATAATGAGATAACGCTAGTTTCAAAGCAGTACATCTATCAAACCTATTTGGCCTTCTCAGAGGATCAAGAAATCAGAGTGCGCCAGCTGGTAGATAGTTCTGGATTGTCGCATTTTACACATACGTTCAAATCGGGGCATGGATTGGTTCGGGAAGAGATTGAATATAACATATCGGAGCCAATATATAAGCAGCTGCTTGAACGTACGGGGTTAATTCCATTGGAGAAGATTCGCACCACAGTTGATGTTCGGGGGCTCCATTTTGAAATTGATGAATATAAACAAGTAGACCTCCTGGTTGTTGAAGTCGAGTTTCCAGATGTTGAAGCTGCGCGGCTCTTTGAAGTACCTTCTTGGTTTGGGAGAGAGTTAGGAGCGGAGGAAGAATTCCGAAATAAGTCAATGTGGGTCAAACTGCAGACGACACGCTAAACGAAGTTTTGTTTCGATTTCCTTACAATTGGTTAATAATTTTCATCAAGATATTTCCAATTGTAAGGAGGGATATGACGTGAAAAAAGGACTTGTAAGGCGCAGGAAATCGCCTCTAGCCTTTTATCTAGCGGCGCTCGCTGTAACGATTGCCATGAACAGCAAGCATGTCTGACAGAATATGTAACAACTATAAGATAAAGGCCGAGTTTATGACCCAATTGGGGTCAGAGCTTGGTCTTTTCGCTTTTTTCTGAAGAGTGAAAGTGTTAGATTCGTTAGCGAACTATTAGGAAAAATAATGTTTAGCTAAGATTTAAAATAGATGTTTAACAACAATTACAAAGTATGATGGATGTACAGAAATGATAGCTAACATTTTCAGGAATTGTGAGGGGTCACCTATGAACCTGATACATTATTACCGTCAGCAGTTTCTCGAATTAATCTCTCAGTTCGAGCCTAATTGGGAAGAGGATCATACCTATAGATTTGGATTTCGTTGGAATTCGTATGCGAAGTCTTCTTTTAAAGAAATTTTTCAAATGACTCAATTTCCGAGCGAGCCCTTGTACTTAGTGTATGCGGTTGAGCTTCCTGATAAATACAAAAAGACGAATATTAGTGAAGTAGTTAAAAACGTTTCTTCTTCGTATGAGCTGTCCTTGTATTTGTTCTCTGATAAGATTCAGTTAACCTCTTGTGTTTCTATAGAAAGCTTGCAGCAGACAACATTAGGTTATGTAAATCAAGCCCGGGGGGAAATCATTGATCTTGTTTTCTCTTCGATTCAAATGTGAGTCTAGACGAATTCATAAGAATTTAGGTGATAAGTATGAGGAAATACCGGGTGTTAATCGTTGATGACGCCATCGTAATGAGAAATAGGATTGCGAATCTTTTTGAACAAGATGAACAATTTACAGTGGTAGGATTCGCGGTTAATGGTGCCAATGCGCTGGATAAAATTGTAGAGCTGCAGCCAGACCTTGTAACACTGGATGTAGAGATGCCCGAGCTCGATGGACTAGCTGCTTTGCGTCAAATTATGACCTTCCATCCTGTGCCGGTTATTATGCTGAGCAGCTGCACGGAAGAATGTTCAAATGTTGCCTTGCAAGCTCTGGAGCTAGGGGCTTTGGACTTTTTCCAGAAGGAGACACTATTCCAAAGAACACAGAATGCGCTGATGGAAGAAGAATTTCTATTACGGTGTAAAACCGCAATGAGGAAGAAACTGTTCCTACGGAATGAGACGAGTATGCTGGGGAAAGAGCAGTCGATCAAAATTCACTTGGAAATGCTTACATTCCTACTTAAAATGGAAGAGGATATGCTTCATTTTCACGATGAGCTGCAGGATCAAATTAAACAACAGAATGGACTTCTCGTTAAATTTCATAAAGAGGATCATAAATTTATCTATACAACTTGGCAGGGATCACTATTTAACCGACTTGGTATCAAGGAGAATCTCGCGGTAGGCAAGGATTTGTTTGCGATTTTCCCGAAAGATAAAGCCGACCTCATGGCTCCCTATTATCAAGCGGCATGGGACAATGAAGAAGTCATTGATTTCGAAACGGAATGGCATGGTTATTATTACTTAACCGTTCTTCGACCAATCAAACGAGATGGTGTAATGACAGAAGTCATTTCGCTAACGGTAGATATTACGGAGTCGCGAAGCATGGAGGAACGTATCCGCTTTTTAATCCATCATGACCCTCTGACAGGGCTTCCGAATCGACATGGGTTAAGTAAATGGATCGAGGACGCAATTGCGCAGCAGGAACGTTTTGCTGTTGTATTCGTGAATTTGGATCACTTCAAACTGGCCAACGAAACGTTAGGTCATGATACAGGGGACAGAATTCTTCAAGTTATGGCCCGCAGATTGAAAAATAGTACCATGATCAAAGATGTTTCTGTTTTCAGAGTGGGCAGTGACGAATTTATTGGTTTGGTTAAGCACCATTCGTTAGCTGAACTGGAAGGGTTCGCACATACGATTGTTCAGACTATTAATCAGCCTATTCGCATCCAAGATCATGAAATATATATGTCTCCCTCCATTGGGATTAGCCAGTATCCGCAAGATGATATAGACCCTGACAATCTGATTCGCTTTGCAGATATTGCTATGGAATACGCCAAAGAATTGGGCGGTAATCAAGTTCAATATTTCAATTCGCAAATTTATGCAAAAATAGAACGTAGAATTAAGATTGAGAAGCATTTGAGAAAAGCATTGGAGAAAAATGAGTTTATTCTGGTGTACCAACCGCAGGTCAATCTATTAGTGAATCAGATCGTTGGATTTGAAAGTTTAATTAGGTGGGAAAGCCCTGAACTGGGACGCGTATCACCTTTAGAGTTTATTCCTATCGCAGAGGAAACTGGATTAATTTATCCGATTGGAAAATGGGTTCTTAGAGAAGCATGCAGCCAGAATAAGAGCTGGCAGGAGTTAGGTTTTCCCAAGGTTTCAATGGCTGTCAACTTATCTTCTAAGCAGTTCTATGATCAGTCACTCAAAGAACAGATTAACAGCATACTTCAAGAGACAGGACTCGAACCGCAATATCTAGAATTAGAGATAACGGAAAGCATGACGATGGATGTTCAAGTTGCCTTAACGACTTTAAATAGTTTCAGAAACATGGGTCTGAAGATTGCTATGGATGACTTTGGAACAGGTTACAGCTCGCTCAGCTACTTGAAAGAATTCCCGATCCATCATTTGAAAATTGATCAATCCTTTGTGAAGGATATCTCGGTTAATCCTACCAATGCAGCCATTGTAAATACGATCATAGCGCTAGCACGTAACCTAAAGCTAGTTGTGATTGCAGAAGGGGTAGAGAACGACGACGATTTAAAGATTCTGCAGGAATTCAATTGTGACACCGTACAGGGATATTTATTTAGCCGCCCGGTAGAAGCAAGCGAAGTACCCGAGATATTTGATAGGTTTTCATGCAATCGAATTGCGAATACATAAGAATCATCCTAACGCCAAGACAGCGACTATCGGTTCTGTGGCGTTTTTGTTATTTCATATTTCTGGTAAAAAATAGTGTAGACCTGCCATAATTCGACATATTATAATAGATGATAGAAACAAAATAGGTACAAAGGAGGGGTTTTAGTGGTTAAGGTGCTTATTATCGAAGATGACATCATTATTGGACAAATGATAAGCATGTATCTTTCGGAAGATCAATTTGACGTGAAACAGTCGGTAAATGGACATGACGGAATGAGGGAAATCGTTCATTTTCAGCCTGATGTGATTTTATTGGATCTCGTGTTGCCAGATTTTGAGGGTTTAGAGCTATGCGGGGCCATTAGGGGACTAAGTTCCGTTCCTATTATTGTGATATCGACGAAAACAAACATTAAGGAGAAGGTGGAAGCCTTTAATATTGGGGCTGATGACTATCTTTGTAAGCCGTTTAGCATGCAAGAGTTAAAAGCACGCATCAAAGCCTCGCTACGCATGTCGGACATACAGGTTCCTGCTGCCGATGGTTCGGAAGGAACAGAGTCAGAGTCACAATATCATGATTTTACACTGGATGTAGAGCGCAGGTTGATTGTGATCAAAGATCAAAAAATTGATATCACCAATTCCGAATTTGAAATTATGAAACGTTTTATTCACTATCCCGGCAGAGTGTTTAGACGCGATGAGCTTATAGATACTTTATATCGGATGGGCGATATCGTGAATGATCGCGCGATTGATGTACATATTACGAATCTCCGTAGAAAAATAGAGCAGAATCCAAAGGAACCTCAGTATATTAAAACCGTCTGGGGTGTTGGTTATAAATTTGTCCATCTTTCGGCTATTTAAGGTGCGCAACTAAGCGATGAGGTGAATAGCAGTGCTCAAAGATCTACTGAACAATTTCTCGATACTGGCTGTTTTTATTTTCTTGTCTATCGAGATTTTCTATTCTTCTAGATTAAAAGCCGCAGCAAGATGGAAATATCGCATAATAGCAGGGTTGATGCATGGGATCTATGGCGTCATTCTAACTTTCCTTGGCGTACATGTTACTGCCAGACATATATTGGATTTAAAAGCGATTGCCATTCTGATGGCTACATTCATTGGTGGAGGAATTTCTGGTTTTATTGCCACCATGATTATGATTATTGGCAGGACGATGATAGATCCTTCTGTTTTCTTTCGAATCTCTACTCTAGGACTGCTCATATTTGCGGGAACCGCGCTAACCAATCATTACGTTCACAGTTATTGGAGAAAATGGACATTATTAATTATGTGTCCTATCAGCGTTTTGTTCGTTGATATGGTACTCATCTATCATATTCCTGTTTTCGAGTTAGTCATTCCAGCTTTACTTCTGCATTTGGGAGGGGGCTTATTCGCAGCAGCGCTAATCCGCTATTTCTTAAGGGCAGAAGAGCTAAGGAGTCAGGTAAGTCATATCCAACAAGAGTTGATGGATATTCTTCGGCTGCAGCCTGGCATTACATTTAAACTTAAGAAAATTCATAATCAATTTATTTATTCGATGGTTGATGGTCGGTTTTTACGAAATCTCGGACTATATCCACAAGATTTATTAGGTAAAAATATACAATCAATCAAAGGTTTTACTACTGAATTCACAACGTTTATCATAGGGAAATTTGAAGAAGCGTGGAAAGGGAACATAGTTGCTTTTGAGAATCAAATAAAGGGCAAGATCGTCTTTACAACCTTACAACCTGTATTTGAAGGTGAACAGGTAGTCGAGATTATCGGCTCTACGACAGATATTACAGAGAGAACAGCAGCAGAGCGGCGTATTCAGGAAAGTGAAGCACGTTATCGTATCCTCGTTGAGAATTCACAGGAAGGAATTCTTGGGTTCACGAAGGAAGGCGAGATTACCTCTGTTAATCAAATTGTTTCCCTAATGACCCATGCGACAGCTGCGGACATGTTAGGCAAAAAAATAACCGAATTTCTCCCGGAAGCGGAGCAAATTCGTTGGGATTCTCATTTCCAAGAAGTTATTCTGAATGGTGGTAATGTACGTTTTGAAATGAGCATTCCGTCCTTTACGGGTGTTCTTCGAGATTATTGTGTCACGCTTTCGGTCTGCCATGATGCGAGTGGCGAATTGGAAGGTATTGTTGGAACGGTACACGATTTCACAGAAGTAACCATGCGGCATGCCGCTGATCAAGCGAACCAAGCCAAAAGTCAATTTATAGCCAAAATGAGCCACGAAATTAGAACTCCCTTGAACGGTATCATTGGCCTTTCTCAACTTCTCGGGAAAACCTCGCTCTCAGACCATCAAAAGGATTATCTACATAAAATAACATCTTCATCCCATACGCTGTTAGGCATTATTAATGATGTTCTTGACCTTTCCAAAGTAGAAGCGGGAAAACTCGAAGTAGAACGTACCGGCTTTCAGTTAGATGAACTTCTTAAGGATCTCTCCAGCATACTAAGTGTCTTATCTGATAGTCGCCAGATCGAGCTTATTTTTAATACAGCCGCTGAACTGCCCAACCATATTCTTGGGGATCCGCTGAGACTGAAACAAGTACTGCTTAATCTTTGCAGCAATGCGATCAAATTTACTTCAGAGGGCTATGTGATGCTTCAAATTGAGTTGGAACCACACACGTCCATAGAAGAAATTATGCTTAGCTTTACCATAGAGGATAGTGGAATAGGTATATCTCCAGATCGTTTAGCCTTTATTTTTGATCCTTTTTCTCAGGCAGATGGATCTACGAGTCGTGAATATGGGGGAACTGGATTGGGACTTACGATCAGCCAACATTTGATTGGGCTTATGGGTGGGTCTTTAACAGCTGAGAGTGTAGAGGGTAAAGGAAGCAGATTTAAATTTACACTGCCTTTTCAAGTCATAGAACTCGCTGATCCAGATGAATGGGACTTAACGAAAGATCATACGACGTATCAAATTTTGCTGGTCGAAGATCATCCCCTGATGCGCAGCAGTTTACGGGACACTTTGGAGTCGTTTGCCTTAATCGTTTCGGAGGTGTCTTCCTGGAAAGCTATGTTTGAACAGATGAAGACGTTAGGAACCGATGACGACAAGTACGATTGTATTCTGCTTGATATGGAAATTGAAGATATGTATGGCATAGATACATGGAACACATTTATCGAGTCGATCCAAAGAGATCGGACGCTTGTTGTTTGCTTAACTTCACCGCTTGGCAAAGAAGAAATGCTGAAACTTCCGATAAGCGCGAGACCTGATGCCGTCATGGTTAAACCGATTTGCCGTCTAGATCTATATCAAACGTTGGAATCCCTGTTCAATCCGCATAACCGATCTCCAAGAAGCGGCAGGCCTTTGCAGACCAAGTCGTCCAGCGTTAGCAAGAAAGGGCGAATTCTTCTCGTAGAGGATAACGAAATTAATCAGCAGGTTGCCTTGGAGTTTCTAAAGGAGCATGGGTTTGAGATCACGATAGCGGAAAATGGCCGGGAAGCCATTGAAAAACTGGAACACGACGAATACGACTTGATTTTGATGGATATTCACATGCCAGTCATGGACGGTGTTGAAGCGACAGCGCACATTCGTCAAATCCCCAACTATATGAATATCCCCATCATTGGACTGACGGCCAACGTAGTTAAACAGGATCATGAAGATTATATCCGTTACGGTATGAATGACGTCATTAGTAAACCTTTGGATATTAAACGTCTCTTTAGCGTGATTAGTAAATGGATAGAACCATCTACTTCAATAGGGGCTAGTCAGACGAAAACAATCCATTTTTATAAGCATATTGAAGCGATAGATTGGCAAGCTGCACTTGCCCGTCTAGAAGGAAAAGAAAGCATTTTAATCGTCATGCTTCAGTTGTTCAAGAAAAATTATACAACTTTTGTTGAGCAACTAACGCGGAGTATCCTTGATGAGGATTGGAAGGCTGTCAAAAGGGCTATACATACACTTATCGGAGTTGCCGGAAGTATTTCCGCAAATCGATTGCATGAAGCAGCAAGCTACCTGGAACTTGCCGTTTTGCAAAAAGAAGATTTCCATGATCAGCTCATCGAAGTGGCAGAGGAAATAGAGCGTATTATCACATTTATCCCAAATGAAACTTCTTAGTGAGTGGAACTGCCTATATCAATTTCAGATACAAATGTGATAATTCCAGCCATTGTTGAAGGATGACCCCGGCAGTATGATGAAGGTAAAGAAAGACTTATTACTTTCATAAACAGGAAGGGGATAGCTGCCATGTTTGTTAGGAAACAAGATCGTATGTCACCTATCACAGAAGAGCAATATGAGCAGTTCGAAAGAGATGGGTATTTGCTTATAAAGAAAGGCTGCAGCAGCGATCTCATTGATGCTTTTAATGGACACATCTTTGATATTCGTAACCAAGCAGAAATACCCAATTGGGCAGCCTGTGAAGAAAGCAAAAAGTTCTCCCTGCGGTTGTTTAATCCGCATAAGCATGACAGCTTTTCTCGCCAAATGATGAAGCTTCCCATCATCCGAGGTGCGCTAGCTCAATTAATGGGCAAAGAGGCTAACTGTGTGCAAAGTATGTACTTTTACAAGGAACCAGGTTCACCGGGACAGGCCTCACATCAAGACTACTACTACATCAAGAATGATCCTATGACGATGATTGCCGCTTGGATCGCTTTGGAAGAAGTCGTGGATATCGAAAATGGATGCCTCTGGGTCATCCCTGGCACACATAAGCTTGGATTGCTGCCCCACGGTGCAGTGAAAAATATAGAAGAGCACGAATCATGGACAGATGAGACAGAAGGCATTGACCTTAGTAAGCAAATCCCGGTCGAGATGGAAAAAGGAGATATCCTATTCTTTAGTGAGCTGCTCATCCATTCGTCCAATAAAAATCGAAGCAAGGATCGTTGGCGACGTTCCTATGTATGTCATTACATTCGCGAGGATTCGTTTGTTACTCAGAGGGAAGATTTGAGAGAAAAATTTCCGTTGTATTAAGAGCGTGGATAACAACGTGATAACAAGAAAGCTAACTCTTTTTTCAGCTAAGGCTGGAAAGGGTTAGCTTATTTTTATTTACACACATATATATAAACGTTGGCCATCCAAGTCAAGTATACAGGTATGCATCGATAGTTGACGTGGGCATCTGGTCTGAGACGATGTAATTCATCGTTAAAGTAAGGGGAATGCTCGAAACCACCTCCATAACGATGAAAAACATGCTTAGAACCGAGAAATATGGTCATCATCCACAAATTGATGTCTGAGACGATGAAATTCATCGCTAAAGTAAGGAGAATCCTCGAAATCACCTCTATAACGATGAAAAACATGCTTAAACCGAATAAGGTGGTCATCATCCGCAAATTGATGTCTGAGACGAACAGGTTTTTAAAGCGGTACGCATGCTTCTATCTATCGAGTTTAAAATACGAAGAGCTTGCTCTAACAGTTACAGGGGCAATGCGGCCTAATAATGGATCGTTATGTGTAGGCATCGATGTTCATAAGACAGTCGAAACCCTCGACCGAACGAGACAAACAAATTTTCTCGAAACATTAGCTAAGGTAGCTATAGAAACAGTACTTTATCATAAGAAAAAAGAAAAAGATGCTCAAGAGAAAAGTAGTCTCTGAGCTTCTTTTTGTTCTGATATAATACACATTTCAGTACTTAAGATTAAATTTTTATTATTTCAATTAATTTTCTATACGGTTTAAGTCTAGTCATGCTGTATTTAAGTTTGAAACAATCAAGTAGTTCATCTTGGGTACCCTTTGTGTCTAGAATATCTAAAACATCGTATCTTAAAATGAGATTCTTAAATTTATAGTTTTCACTATAAAGTGAATTTATTAGTATGAGCTCAAACTCAGCATTTGACCATTGGGCACGTAGCATACCAAAATAATACCTTCTATCACCTATTATTGGTTCTCTACCTGTTTCCTCTTTTACTTTTTGTTGCTCTTTCACATTTTCAACCACATTGTTTACTATGAATTTTACTATGCGATAGTTATTTCTCATATAATGTCCAATACTATTGCCATATTCTTCGTGAATATCTTTATAGACAACATCTAGTATTCCTTGGTCAATTGTATCAAAATAATTGAAGATCTTATTGGAATATTCTTGTTTCGTCCTATGATTTTGATACCAATCTCTAAATCCTTTCTCAGGATTTTCGGTAAGGAATTGTTTATAGCCCAGCTTGTCCTCGTAAATATCTTTTAACTCTAAGATTGCTTGTCGACCAGAATAAGTATCTTTTGAGTACTTAATAATAATATTATTAACAATTTGGTGATGTAAGGACAACATATTAAAAAAAGCATTGTCTATTTGTTGAACTTTCGCTGTAGCATTTCCTGTCTTAAATTCCTCTCGTGTCTCAGTTAATTCCTTTCTTTGTAACTCTAGCTCTTTTTTTTGCATCACGATAGCAGCTATTACAAAAATTATAGATGCTAATGTGAATAATCCCACGGTCGTACCTCCGAAGAAGTCACCAACAACACCCAAATCATCAAATTGATCGTATGTGATATTCCAACCTAATTTATAAAGAATTATAAAAGGTAGAGAAATGGCGCATGCAATTACCAGAATTCCGATCCAAATTACCCAGTTCTCTTTTTTTTGATAAAATCTTTCGTCTTTATCTAAAGACTTATTTTCATGGTTTAACAAAAACATATCCTCCTAGAATCCATTTTTTAGTAATTCCTATTATAACAAGTAATCAAATGATTTCTAGCAGAAAAATTAAATTTATATGTCTAGTGTTGGTTGGAATAGCTTCGGAAGCCAGGCCTATCTCCGGTGGTTAGTGAGACGCTTTTTATTCAAAAATAACTATAATTAAACTCCCCAACTTACACATAAAGGAACTTCATACCCTACATAGAAAAGTGTTAATAAGACTGAGAACTAGAAGGAGATAGATGAATGGAAAATGAGTTGGAGAGATGGATCATAGAAGCAGATATAGCAAGTATGCAGCAAGCAATGAATACGGGGCGGGTTACTTCGGAACAATTGGTTCATGTATATCTAACCCGCATAGAAAAGTACGACTCCATATTAAATACTATTCTAGAAATAAATCCAGACGCTATCGACATAGCCAAAGCTTTAGATGAAGAACGAAAAGTGAAGGGCAGCCGTGGATTCTTACATGGTATCCCTATTCTGCTTAAGGATAATATCGATACACACGATCGTATGCATACAAGCGCCGGTTCTATCGCATTAGCGGAATCCTTCGCAGCAGCCGATTCCTTCGTTGCAGATCAGCTTCGAGCGGCGGGGGCTGTGCTTCTTGGTAAAACGAATATGACCGAATGGGCAGGCTACATGTCAGGCGATATTTGGGCGGGCTATAGCTCAAGAGGTGGTCTCACCTTAAATCCTTACGGCCCTGGCGAATTATTCGTAGGTGGTTCAAGCTCTGGCTCAGCAGCAGCCACGGCAGCGAATCTAGCAGCAGCGGCGATTGGAACGGAAACATCGGGCTCTATCATCAGCCCCGCCAGCCAGAATAGCTTAGTTGGCATTAAGCCAACGATTGGATTAGTTAGCCGAACGGGCATCATCCCAATTGCTCATAGTCAGGACACTGCGGGGCCTATGGCAAGAACGGTCAGTGATGCAGCGATTTTGCTTGGCGCTTTAACCAACATGGATGAGCGTGATGTTGAGACGTTAGCTAGTAAAAGACGTTCTTTCCAAGACTACACCCCATTCTTAGACGCCAATTATTTGCAGAAAGCTAGAATAGGGATCCCGAGATTTTATTATCATGAATTAGACAAGGCTCGGCTTGATATTGTAGAGGCGGCTATCGCCGTTTTGAAACAAAAGGGTGCTACAATCGTTGATCCGGTGGTGCTTCCATGTGAGCAGACGCCTTGGGATGGCAATGTCATGAGGTATGAATTTAAGAAAGACTTGAATGATTATTTATCCAAATTGTCAGGCAAGATACCCGTCCATTCATTGGAAGACGTGATCGCCTATAATGAAGCTCATGCAAATCAAGCATTGAAATATGGGCAAGGAACCTTAATCTGGTCTGAGGAAACGAGCGGGACGCTAACGGAACAAGCCTATTTGGACAGCAAAAAGAGAGATAAAGAGATGTCGTGTGAGCAGGGGATTGACCATGCATTAAAGGAGCATCAACTGGATGCACTCTTATTCCTAGGGGCTGAGGGTGGGACAGATCTTGCGGCAAGAGCCGGTTACCCGTCCATTACTGTACCGGGAGGGTATGCGGCAACGGGGATTATCGCACCGGGCGGGTATACAACGAAGGGACCACAAGGGATTACCTTTGTAGGAACGGCATTTAGCGAACCCACTTTGATAAAAATTGCTTATGGGTTTGAGCAGGCAACGAAACATCGCATTCAACCCGAGTTAGCAACTGCTGCGAAAATAGAGGTAGAATAAAATGATGAATCTAAGAACGATGGTTGTTGGATTAATCGACGATCATGTGGCTAAGGCATTCATTCGGTTATGGGAACATGAGGAAGGAACATTAAAAGTTTGGCGAGCAAGTTCTAACTTCGTATATCGATTTGAAAATAAAGGTAAGAAATACTTTTTGAGGTTTTCTTTTGAAGGAGAACAGGCCCTGGAGCAAGTAGAAGCTGAACTTGATTTCATAAATTACTTAGCCTTATCTCATTATCCTACAATTGTGCCTATACGTTCTAGCAAGGGTAAGCTAGTTGAAAGAGTAACGACAAGTGAAGGGGCATATATTGCTGTTGTGTTCAGTGATGCGGAAGGGGAAAGTTTAGATTGTGATCAAATGAATGATTCGCAAATGGAGGCGTGGGGGAAATCACTTGGCAGCTTGCATGTAAGGTCACAGGAATATGAACCTCCAAAAGAAATAAAGCGTAAGGATTGGCGAGATGGACTGGATCATATTGCAGTGGCATTAAATCGTCATCCACATGAAAAAGAAGCCTTGATGGAGCTGGATAACCTGAGGATTTGGCTTTATTCTTTAAAGCAATCCAAACATGAGTATGGTCTCATTCATTATGATTTTCAACAGGATAACATTTTCTGGCATGCAAGTACGTCGCAATTTCATGTTATTGATTTTGATGATGCTATGTATCATTGGTATGCGATGGATATTGTTGCAGCTCTTGCTGACGTGTTGGATAATACAGAGAGGGATTCCAGCAGTCAGGTAGAAATTTTTCTGAGAGGCTATACAGCGATTTGTCCATTAGACAAGCAAATGATAGAACACTTTCCAAAGTTCTTAAGGTTCTCTAAACTCTATAGCTTTTCAAGAATCCTAACAGCTTTGGAGGATAGTGATCTATCAAATACGCCACCATGGTATGCAGGATTGAAATTAAAGCTCATGAAAATGACGGACGAAATGAGACTTGGTTTCAGCAATCCATGGTGACCTAATGATTAACGGAACATGAGGAGGATCACAACTTGGAAATAAGGCGTTTATGGCAACAAGATATACCGCAAGTACAAGCACTAATGATTGACGTGGTGTCACGTCTTCCTTCTGATGCGCTTTATTCGATGGACCGCTTGGAGGCACTATACGAATATGTCCAAGACAAGGGAGAGATGTATGGCACTTTTCAAGGTGAAAAGCTTGTTGCTTATACGGTTATCGCATTTCCCGGTCTAAGTGCCAGTAATCTAGGACGAGAGTTTGGAGTGCCGGAAGTCGATCTACCTAGAGTTGCTTCTCTAGAAGGATCCATTGTACATGAGTCGGTCAGGGGACAAGGGCTGCAGCGGCATTTTCATACTTTGAGGGAAAAGCGCGCGCGTGAACAAGGCATATTATACCTCTACGCAACCGTACATCCTGACAATGCTATAAGTCGGCAAAACTTAGAAACAGCAGGCTTCACACTTCAATTCACCCGTCCGATGTATGGCGGTCTTCTAAGGCATTGCTATGCGAAGAAGCTTGAAGTACTAGACTAGTATGTTATTTGGTAACGGCAAGCTCTCTAACTTTTTTCCACGCATCCAAATGCTTTTCCAAATTACCGACTAAGGTATTGAGATCATTCAGAAATTGTTCTTTATCACGAGCATCGACGTCTAAGGCTTCAATTTGAAAATCACTAGTTGTAGGAAATGCGTTAAGCATTTGCAGAAGTTTGCTTTGAATTGGGCTAGTTGTTGGGCTAATTGTTGTACTAGTTGAAGCTGCAGACAGCTCGTTTTGTATCGACATTTCTGATTTATTGTCCGGGACTATTTCCTTGGATTTCTCCACTTTTGTCGGAGCTTTTGCAGCTGCAGGCTTGGCTCGTTCTGCTCGATTGTTTTGAAAGACGGACCAAGTTTCGACCAGATCATGACCTGTTTTATAGAGAAGCTTCCCTTTGGTGCTTTCTGAAATATCTTTATCTTTGAACATGCGAGCAATCTTTTTGACATCACTGACAGGCATTTCATCTCTGGCAATAATCAAAGCTAGCGGATCGCGGTGCTCGATCGGTAAATCTTTGATAGGCAGCAGCTGGTCCTCGGTCAACTTGTCTTTCCGAATTTCCGTGCCGCTCACGATCAGCTTCTTGACTGAATTTCCAAACTTTAACAAATCACATTTGTTTTTGATGTAAGTTTCTGGCTTGCCCAGTTTGCTAGAAAGGTATTTAATAGAGGAACTGAATTTGGAATCATTCATAAGTTTGTGGAAGGCCTCGGCTTCCTCAATTGGGGAAAAGCCTTCTCTTGTTAGATTCTCCGCAATCTGTTCTAAATAAATCTCCAACTCATCCGTTACGGTCGATACGATACAGGACATGGTGGGGCGTCCCAGCATTTTGCTAGCTTTGTATCTCCGGTTCCCGTAAATAATTTTGTACCGGTTGTCAGACGTTGTTCTCACTTTAATCGGAGAGAGTAAGCCAATCTCCTCGATGCTTTTCATTAATTCTTGGAGCGCCTCTTCATCGAATTGATATCTGGGCTGATCCGTATCCTCGTCAATTAAATGCATGGGAATTTCATGTATATTCATATTCATTTTCTCCATTCGTTCAGGTTGTCCTTGGATTATTATATAACAAGGAACAAAATCGTGGAAATACCAATCATGCTACTAGATCGGAGGTCAATCATGTTTTCATGTAAAATAAGTGATGAACTGGAACTAAAGCTACTAGAAGTCAGGCATGCAGATGCCTTATTCCAGTTGGTCAATCAGAATCGTGCTCATTTAGCGAAATGGCTTCCATGGGTTGATAAAACAACACAAGTAGAAGACACGAGAGCTTATATTGAATCAGAGCTTAGCCGCTTTGCAAAGAACAATGGCTTTTCTTGCGGCATTTTTTATCGAAATGAAATTGTTGGATGTATAGGTCTCCATGAAATTAATTGGGGGAATAAGCATTCGTCGATTGGATACTGGCTTGCAGAAGGGTATCAGGGGAAAGGGATCATGACTGATTCTTGTAGATGTATCGTGAGCTACTCCTTGAAAGAGTTGAAATTAAACCGGATCGAAATAAGAGCTCGGACGGATAACTTCAAGAGCCGCGCAGTACCGGTGAGGTTGAAATTCAAGCATGAAGGAACAATTAGACAGGCTGAGTTCAGTTATAGCATCTTTCATGATCATGAGGTTTATGGGATTTTGGCAGAAGAATGGGAGTAAATGGAGTGGGAACTTTAGCGAAACACACCAAACTGCATTACGGCTGGATTGTTGTCCTGGTGACCTTCTTTACTTTGATTGTATCGGCGGGTATACGCTCGGTGCCTAGCATTTTCATGCTTCCCTTTGAAAAAGAGTTCGGATGGGGCCGAGCGGATGTATCCTCCGTTGTCTCAATTAATATTTTCCTATATGGTCTGATGGGGCCATTCTCGGCTGCATTGATGGAGCGTTTTGGTACCCGCCGGGTGGTTTTGATCTCCCTCATTTGCATCGCGGCCAGCCTTTCGCTGACGCCTATGATCACGGCTTTGTGGCAGTTTCATTTACTTTGGGGGGTCATTGTGGGGCTTGGAACGGGTTCACTTGCCAACGTGCTCGGTGTAACAATCGCGAATCGATGGTTCACTCAGAACAAAGGCGTGGTGGTTGGCATTCTGACGGCCAGCGCGGCGACAGGGCAACTGCTGTTTCTACCTCTTCTAGCTAAAATAACGGTGGACGTCGGTTGGCGCTATGCCATTTACACAGCAATTGCTGTGATTGCGGTGTTAATCCCTGTTGTAGCGATCTGGATGCGCAATCATCCCTATGACATAGGCGCTGCTCCTTATGGGTCAGATCAAGTCATCAAGCCTGCCGAATTCAAAGGCAACATCTTTATGAACCCTCTGCTTACCCTTCGAGATGCCAGTAAGAACAAGACATTTTGGCTGCTTGCGGGGACGTTCTTTTTCTGCGGTTTCTCCACGAATGGGTTAATTGGTACGCATCTTATTCCCGCCTGCGGGGATTTTGGCATTCCTGAAGTAACCGCAGCGGGATTGCTGGCGCTCATGGGCATCTTTGATCTGGTCGGGACGACAATGTCCGGTTGGTTGACCGACCGATTTGACGGGCGTTGGCTGCTGTTTTGGTACTACGGGCTTCGCGGAATTTCGCTTATTTTTCTGCCGCAAGCGCTTGGTTTAGGCTACACGGAGCTTCTTATTTTTGCCGTTTTCTACGGCTTAGATTGGATTGCAACCGTTCCGCCAACCGTGAAGATCGCATCGGATATTTTCGGCAAGGAGAAGGCAGGCATGGTTTTTGGTTGGATTGTAGTAGCACACCAGCTCGGGGCATCCTTTGCTGCCTATGAGGCAGGTCTGCTGAGAGATTTGCTCGGCAGCTATTCGCTACCCTTTCTTATGGCGGGCTTCGTCTGTATGATTGCTGCCATTATGGCAATACGTATAGGGCGTACAGGAACGGCAGCCAGAGCGTTGTAAAATCGGAAAACAAGAAGGGCCCAGCCAATCTAGGCATGGTCCTTCTTGTTTTTTCTCATCCATTTTTGCAAAGTAATACCAACATCAATAAAAAGATTGCATCGGAAGGTTTATAGATGAAATAATAGAGGGTGATGATGTCGAATTGTGGCATAAAACTTTCATATGACTTAGGGGTAGAGTAGCATGAAAATGATTCAAAACACGATAATAGCTCTAATTTTCGTCATATTAGTTTCATCGTCAGAGTTTGTTCTTAATAAGTATAAGGACTCCTTACTCCATGAGCTTGAAATTACGGAACAGTCCCAATTATCCTCGAGAGCATTGGCTTTACAATCCGTTATTGACCGTAATTTTAATATGATGGTAAGCCTGGAAGCTTATGTGAATGCGAATTACTTGCAAAACAAAGACGATAAAGAAGTCATGGAATACATTTCCTCTCTTTATCTTGGCGCTCAGGGATCAACGTTAAATTTAATTATTGCGCCTAATGGCGTTATGAAGTTCGTTTATCCGATACAGGGCAACGAAAGTATATACAATTGGGATTTACTGAAGGATCCCCGCGCCAGTGTTCAACAGCAAATTTCAAAAGCTTTGCAAACTAAAAAAATGACTATGAATGGCCCATTTCAATTACTGCAGGGCATTAATGGTTTAGTCGCTCGAAAGCCGATCTATCAAGATGGTGTTTTTTGGGGCTTCGTATCTATTGGTGTTAATCTGGATCAACTGCTTGTCGAAGCAGGGATTAAGAATAGAGATTTAGGGGATTTACAGATTTCCATCCGCAATCCTGGAGAGCCTGCGTTTTTTGGCGACGATTCTATTTTTCAAGAAAATCCGATGATGGCCACCATTGAGCATACAGATAC
Source organism: Paenibacillus germinis (assembly GCF_013141785.1). NCBI lineage: Bacteria > Bacillati > Bacillota > Bacilli > Caryophanales > Paenibacillaceae > Paenibacillus > Paenibacillus germinis. The sequence continues at coordinate 21,519 of NZ_WHOC01000158.1, read as the reverse complement.
CAAATGGGAGCTTGCTGCGCTTCCGCAGGCAAGTGCTGTTCAGAGTATTAAGCATCAAATCACATTAATACGCACCGCTTTTATGCTTGTTCTGCTAATCGGTCTCATCTTTATCCTGTATATCGTTAGACAGCGGGATAAGTTATACCGATCGGTAAATGAACGCACACAAGAGTTACAGTTTGCAAATGAGGATTTGACTGCTGTGAATGAAGAGCTTCTGGCAGGACAACAGGAACTGCACGATTCAACCAAACGCTTGTTGGAATCCGAACAAATGCTATCGTACATGGCTTATCATGATGTTCTGACAGGGATACATAACCGAGCCCACTTTCAAATGATCTTAAAAGAACAAATTGTACACAACGAAATTAATCGTACATCCCTTGCTATGCTTTTCTTTGATCTGGATAACTTCAAGATGGTTAATGATTCGCACGGTCATCATATGGGTGATCTTATGCTGCAGGAAGTTGCTAATCGTATTGGACAATCAAACCTTTCCTATCATACGTTTGCCAGATTTGGTGGGGACGAGTTTGCCATCCTATTAGAAGATTGTCCAAGTGAGAAGGAGATTCAGCTCTTCTGTGAACAATTAATAGAAATCTTAAAGCCGCCTTGTTTGTTATCGAATCGCTCTTTTTTCATAAGCGCCAGTATTGGTATCGTACAGTATCCTTATGGGGGTGTGACTTGGGAAGCGTTGCTCAAGAATGCGGATATTGCCATGTACATAGCCAAAAAAGAGAGCGGCAGCTCATACAGCTTCTTTAATCAGCAAATGGCAATGAATTCTCTATCAAAGCTGGAGATGGGAAATCATCTGCGTCAGTCACTTGACCGGAATGAACTCGAAATTGTGTATCAACCGCAGGTTGATTGTTTATTGGGCAAAATTATCGGCGTTGAAGCACTCTTGCGATGGAATCATACAACCAAAGGATATATTTCTCCAGCTGACTTCATTCCTCTAGCAGAAGAAATAGGTACAATTGCAAGTATTGGTGAGTGGGTTCTGAGAGGTGCTTGCAAACAGATGAAGGCTTGGCACAGCATGACGATTGAACCTTTAGCGATATCAGTCAATCTATCGGTCAAACAGCTGAATGATGAACGTTTTGTTGATAAAGTGAAACAAATTTTAGAGGAGACAGGCCTGGAAGCTAAGTATTTGGAGATGGAAATTACTGAAAATTTCGCGATGCAGGATGAACAACTGGACGCACTTAGCAAGCTTCGCGGGCTGGGCATTGCGATATCCGTCGACGATTTCGGTACACACTACTCCTCTCTAAGTTATTTGAAAAGGTTCCCTGTCACCAAAATCAAATTGGACCAATCATTTGTCCGCGGCGTACAAACGGATGACAAGGATCGAGCGATGATCAAAGCGATTATTTCTGTAGCCAATTCGTTTCAATTGCAAATTATTGCGGAAGGTGTTGAAACAGAAGAACAGGCGGACTTCTTAGTCAATAATGGCTGCAGTCAAATTCAAGGCTATTACTTCTTTCGGCCCATGTCTGCCGAACAAGCACTGCCTGTGTTACAGGAATGTTTACAGCCTAAGCTTGCCTTTCTTGAATCAAACCCATCTGGTCATATTGAATAAATAACAAAAAAATCTCCCCCGCTGAATGATGAGCGAAGGAGATTTTTTTAGAGTTGAACGATTTGTTTTTGTTTATTTTTGAAATAGACCCAATGTTTGAAGCCGATCTCTTTTAACGTCTTGCTAACTTCTTCCCAATCATCAGCAACTCGGCTTGGCAGATGAGCATCTGAACCGAAGGTTACTTCAACACCATAATGCAGCGCTTGCTCCAATATTTCATTGGAAGGGTACCAGCCGCCAACATCCTTCGTTTTTCCTGAAGTGTTGATTTCAATCGCTACGCTAGCTTCTCCGATGATCTTCAACGTTTCGTTAACCTTAGGTGTGGAGATATCAGAGAAGGCTGGATAGAAGCCTTTCATTGCATCGATATGCCCAAGAATATGGAACATGCCGGAACGTGCGGACTCCGCAATAAGGTTATAATACTCCTCTTTATGCTGAATTTTCTGCTCTTCATTTAAATGTTTCCACCTGTTGCGATTGAAAATACTGACCCCACCAGATAAATGAACAGAGCCAATGATGTAATCGAATGGATATTTCGCGTATTCTTGCCGGTAAACTTCGACATGCTCAGGGAAATAGTCAGACTCAACACCTAGAAGCACATCAATTTTTCCTTCATATTCTTTCTTTAGATGCAGAACTTCCTCGATATACCGGGGGAATTCGCTCTTAGCCATGGCGATTAAAGGTTGAGCTTGGTCATCGGGGCTCCCAAAATAAGGGGAATGGTCAGAAATCCCGATGACTTGCAATCCGCCGGCAATAGCGGCTTCGATATAATCGCGAATTTTATCCTTAGCGTGTCCACATCGGTCATGATGGGTATGTAGGTCGAATTTCATCGAAAATAACCTCCTTAGAGTTTTGCTTTAGCAAAACTGGCATCGTAAGCATGAACCTTAGAGTTTTGCTTTAGCAAAACTGGCATCGTAAGCATGAACTTCAGAGTTTTGCTTTAGCAAAACTGGCATCGTAAGCATGAACTTTTATTCTGAGCCGAGAAACTGGGTTTCCGGCATTCCTTTTAGATCACGAAGGAACTGCTGCATCGCAGAATTTAAGTAGCGTCCTGACTTATATACTACACCTACAGGATGCGTAATATCCAATTCGTTCACTTTGACCATTTTCAAAGTTCCATGTCGCAGTTCATCTGCGACAGAAAGCTTGGAGATGATAGCGACCCCAAGATTTAATTCCACCATGCGCTTCACTTCTTCGCTGCTGGAGAGCTCCATCACAATGTGTGGAGAGACATCATAGGCTTTGAAGATTTGATCGACGAATCGTCGCCCGGCTGTTTCCGGAGAAAGCATAATGAATGGAATGTTGCGCAGCTTCTCAATAGATAAATGGGCAAATCGACTAAGAGGATGGTGCGTGGAAACAATCAGCTCGAAAGTATCATAATAAAGCACCGAAGTTTCTAAGGCTTGGTTTTTTTCGAACAAATACGTGATGCCAATATCAATTTGGCTATTCTCCACTGAAGTCATGATTTGGGAAGAGGTCATCGAGTGAATGGTCGTCTTGATCAATGGGAATTGGTCTTGGAAATAGGACAGCACCCTCGGTAAAATCTGCATGGCAATCGACGTTGTTGTGCCAATGTGAATATGACCTTGCGGTGTATGATGTAAATCGGATAGTCGCTGCTTGAGATCACTGGCGATCCGCAGCATTTTTTCTGCATGCTCTAAGAAAAGCTTACCACTATCGGTTAAAGTAACAGGCTGATTGCGATCAATGAGAATTGTGCCGAATTCGTCTTCAAGACTCTTAATTTGTGCGGAAACGGCAGGTTGGGTCAAGTTGAGAATTTCGCCAGCTTTTCGAAAGCTCATTGTTTTGGATATGGTGAGCAATGTTTCTAACTGGTTCATATTCATGAGCATACCTCCTGCTTTTTTATATTAAAGATACAAATAAAATTTATCGGAATTGTAAAGAACATAAAAACCTTTTGTAACCCCATTATATGATAGGAATACCAGAATCGGCAACATTTCAGAATAAAGATGGACAACCAAGCACAATATAGCCAGGAAATTAGGACGAATATAGCCAATTTTCGTTGCTAATTACTCAAATTTGATTATAATACTTTATATATATTAAATAAACTATGAAGGAGATTCAATTTATGTCGTTAACCCGTAAGTCAAATACAACGTGGACCGTTGTGGCGTTGATGTTGGGACTCTTACTGGCTTCGCTGGATCAGACCATTGTATCAACAGCGATGCCAACGATCGTGTCCAAACTAGGCGGTTTCAGCCAATTCGTCTGGGTTTTTTCTGCGTATTTAATTGCGAATGTGGCTGCCATGCCTATTTTCGGTAAACTATCCGATATGTATGGCCGAAAACTATTTTTTATTATCGGTATTATTGTATTTATGATTGGTTCAGCCTTATGTGGAACGGCAGGATCGATGACCGAACTTATCATCTACCGCGCCATTCAAGGTATCGGGGGCGGTGCCCTTATGCCGATTACTTTCGCGATTATTTTTGATATTTTCCCACCAGAGAAACGGGGTAAAATGCAAGGGCTGTTCGGAGCTGTATTCGGACTATCCAGCGTATTGGGGCCGATTATTGGCGCTTACTTCACCGACCATGTGACTTGGGAATGGATTTTCTTTATCAATCTACCTCTTGGCATAGTGTCCTTAATATTAATTATTTTCTCTTATCACGAGTCCGTGGAACACAGTAAGGCGAAAATTGATTGGGGCGGTACTATTTTCCTAACAGCATCGATTATCTCCCTCATGTTCGCGTTGGAACTTGGCGGTAAAGAATATGCTTGGGATTCCTTACAAATCATCGGGTTGTTTGTAGGTTTTGCTGTTCTCTTAGGTACATTTATTATGATTGAAAAATATGCAGCAGAACCGATCATCCCACTTGATTTGTTCAAAAATCGTCTATTTACTGCCAGCATGGGTGTCAGTTTCGCTTATGGTGCGGTTTTGATCTCAGCCGGTACATACATACCTTTATTCATTCAAGGTGTATTTGAAGGCTCAGCTACAAGTGCAGGCTCTACTTTAACCCCAATGATGCTTGGTGTTGTTGTCAGCAGTGCACTCGGTGGGCGCTTTATCGGTAAGTTCTCTTATCGCAATGTCATGCTTGTTTCCATAGCCTTACTTCTGCTTGCAACTTCACTTTTAGGCGGACTCTCCATCGATTCCAAACGCTGGTTAATTACAACCTATATGATTCTCTTAGGTCTTGGGCTTGGCGCTTGCTTCCCGATAACATCGATGTCTGCGCTGCATAAAATAGATTTTCGCCGAAGAGGCACAGTGACCTCACTTGTTGGTTTCTTCCGTTCCGTAGGTTCGGCAATCGGGGTAGCGGTGTTTGGCAGCATTCAAGTCAACTCGCTAAGAGATAACATTACAACATCCCTTCAGGATCCAGCGATGGCCGAGAAGTTTCATGATGCGCGAATTCTACTTCAGCCACAGGTCCGTGCAAACATTCCCGCTGAAGTTTTACACAAGCTCCTTACAGCATTGGCGGATTCCATTGCTGTTGTTTTCCAGACGACCATCGTTCTGGCTGTAATCGGTCTTGTGTTCATCTTATTCATGGGTAACGCTAAACTTGAAGTGGGAAGTGCTCCAGTCAAAGAAAGCGCACCAGTAGGACACTAGGAGGTTAACATCCATGTCGATGAAGCTCGTCATTCTCGGACTGTTAATGGAAGCCAATCGGCATACTTATGAAATTCGGCAGACGATGAAAGAAAGAGGCATGAACAACTACATGAAGCTGCAAGACGGCTCGCTGTATTATGCGATGGATCAACTCCATAAGGATGGACTCGTAGAGGCACTTGAAGTTATACGTGATACGAATCGTCCGGAGAAAACGATCTATCAAATTACCGCAGCCGGGAAATTAAAGTTTCAAGAACTATTAGTGGAACAATTGCATGAAGAAATCAAGCACTATCATCCGCTTTATGTCGCTCTGCCTTTTTCCGTGCATGGGGATCAGGCGAAGATTGCCGACATTCTTGAAAATAAGATTATGGCCCAAAAAATGGTTATGAACAAGATGAAAAGTTTGTATGAAGAACACATCTCCATTGTTCCAAGAGTTGTCTTACAAATGATGGTGGGCGCGTACAAGCGCGCATTTAGTGAACTGAAATGGCTGGAGCAGCTGCAGAAGGATGCAAGAGAAGGCCGCTTGCAAGAGAAGAATTCCCCGCTGGAAGTTGACTGGGACCGTATTGAATAGAAGAAAAGCCGCAACTGCTCTTGTTGAGTGCAGTTGCGGCTTTTTATTTGAAAGTCATATAGGTAATTCCACCTCGGTAGCGAAATAAAAGATCCTTAAAGTAACTATTTCTCTCACTCATCCTACTTTAGTGTGTAAAACATCCTTAACTCCGGCTTAGCTCACGCATATAGGGTAACTCCACCTCGGTAGCGATCTATAACATCCTTAAAGTAGCTACTTCCTCCGCTAATCCTAATTTAGCGATGAAAAACATCCTTAACTCCGGCCAAACTCACTCAAATGGGTTAAATCATCGCGGTAACGATATAAAACATCCTTAATGTAGCTACTTCTTCGGCTAATCCTAATTTAGCGATGAAAAACATCCTTAACTCCGGTCAAACTCACTCAAATAGAGTTAAATCACGCGGTAACGATATAAAACATCCTTAAATAGCTACTTCTCACACTCATCCCAATTTAGCGATGAAAAATATCTTTAACTCCGACCAAACTCACACAATTGGCGCAAACAGCTATTTTTATCAGACAGCAATCACTGAGATACTTAGCATGCAATTGGTGCTGGGCCGAGTTAGTTGGTATTTACCGTTTACGGAATTAGTCCTTGTTGGATATAAAAGTAAAACTATAAACTGTCAATTCCGTTGAACTGCTCGATGAAGTGCTGCAAATCATCGCAGATCAAGTCCGGCGTCAAGCCCGCCGACGCCAGCTGCTCTTGCACGTTGTCCGCCATGGCGACACCGGTCAACACAAGCGCCGTGCGGCATCCCGCCAACCTGCCTCCGCGGATGTCGGTATGCACGTTATCGCCGATGACCCACACATCGGCGGCAGGCAGCCCGAGCCGCTCGATGGCGTAAGCCATGATGATCGGCGAAGGCTTGCCGATCACCACGGGCTCGACGCCCGAGGCGGCGGTGATCGAAGCTGCCAGGGAGCCAGCTCCTGGCATAAGCCCACCATCCGACGGCAGCATGCGGTCGGGATTGGTTAACACATAGGTCGCGCCATGCTTCAGATGGCGGACCGCTTCGGTCAGCTTCTCATAGGAGAAGCTGCGGTCAATGCCTTGGACGACGTAATTCGGCGTCGTCTCAGCACCCAGGGCGAAGCCGGTCGCCTCCAAGGCGATCCGTAGTCCGGCTTCGCCGACCATATGCACGCGGTTACCTCCGCGCTGCTCGGTCAAGTACTGAGCTGCCGCCTGCGAGGAAGTATAGACGGCCGCCGCTGGAACCTCTATGCCGAGCTCTTGCAAATGCTCGGCAACCTGCTCTGGCGTACGAGACGAATTGTTCGTCACGAGCAAATAAGGCAGTTGCTGCTGCTTAAGCCAATGAATGAATGCCGCGGCATGGGGAATTGGTTCATGCCCCCGGTACAGTGTACCGTCTAGATCAATGAGAAAACCTTTCATTTTGCTAACGCTCCCTTTCATGTGATGATTGCGTGGAAGGAAGTTTGATCTCTACCGTCGTTCCTTCTTCTAATTTACTGCGAATTTCCATAAAGCCGCCGTGTGCCTCAATAATTCGAAAACAAACCATAAGACCTAGTCCTGTTCCTTTTTCCTTCGTACTATAAAACGGTTCTCCCAGCTTGGGCAGCCGCTCGGGTGAAATACCGCAACCCTGATCGATGAAACGTATAGTTATGTAGTTTCTGTTATTGTCCAGTAGAGCTTGAATACGCATTGTACCACCTAGTGGCATAGCTTCCAACGCATTTTTCATAATGTTGATAAAAACCTGCTTAAGCTGATGCTCATCACAGGAGACAGGTGGCAGATCTGGCATAAGTTCAGCTTCAATCTGAATATTATCAAGCAGTGCTTGAGGTTGAAGGAGTTCAATTGTGCTTGTGACAATGGAATCCAAGGTCTGAGTTACGAAATGTGTTGCCTGCGGTTTGGATACAAACAAGAACTCATTCACAATAAATTCAATACGCTTCAGCTCATTTTGCATGATTTCTATGTAATATTTCTCTTTCTCATTATTCGTCTTAAGCAGCTGTAAGAATCCCTTCAAAGCCGTTAGCGGATTTCGGATTTCATGAGCAACGCCAGCAGCCAATTGCCCAACAGCAGATAGCTTGTCTGATTTGATTAATAGCTCTTGCGTCTTTTTTAACTCGGTAATATCTTTGAAAGTAATAACCGTACCTAGAAGTTGACCTTTGCCCTCCAGCATAGGACTGGACATGTACATGACGGGGAAGGTGGTTTCATCTTTTCTCCAGAACTTATCCTCTTGCATATCAGAAACTTCATGATTCAAAATCGTATTCAAAATAGGACTTTCCTCAGGTGGATAAAGAGTACCATCGCTCTTAACGGGTCGAATGAGATTATGAATTTGTCGGCCCAGCATTTCATCTACTTTCCATCCGGTTATCGCCTCAGCGGCCTTATTCCAGAAAATTGTGCGACCACTCATATCAATCCCGTAAATACCTTCCGAAACGGAATTGAGAATGAGTTGATTTTGCTTATACAGCTTATCGATGACCTTCTTCTGTTCCTTGACTTCAGTCAAATCTTTAAGAATGGCGAAGACCCCAACAATACTGCCATCTACCATCGTGGGGACGAACGTTACATTAGATTGGATAGGGTATCCTTTCTGATGAACAAAAGCAGCCTCGAAATTTTGCGACATCCCGGCTGAAGCCACTTGGAAATGATGCAAGGCTTTGAGCAGATCGGGCGGATTGATCATAGGAATGAAGGAAGTTAGCATCGAGGTCTCACGAGCTAGTCCAAGAAGGCTTTCCAATCCATGATTAGCGGACAATACCTCGCCGTCCAAGCTAAACGAGATAATAGAATCAGGATGATTATCATAAAGTGATTTATATCGCTTCGCGGTCTCATTAATGGAAGATTCTCTTTTTTTAAGGACTTTAATGCCAAATAAAGCTAATGCCAGAATGGAGCCAAATAAGATAACATCGATAAATAGACCTATCAATGGGTTGTCTTGCACATAAGCAAGAGGTTGTATAAAGTAGAAATTTGCCCCGATTAAAAATATGGCAATAATATGATAAACAAGCGCAAGTTGATATAAACTCCAATTTCGAGCAGTAATATGCTGTTTTATCATACAGACTTTCAACGCTCCTTCAAGGAATTTTCCCCATATGCTTATCAGGATTCGACACGAATATATATAATCTTCCATATTCATGTTCCATTTTCCTTTGTTCATGAACAATAACATCGTTGTTCGACAATATAAGTATGAAGGCAGGATGAGAATGTGTATCTGAGTAGTAGGAACTATTTTATAGAAAAAGACAGTATACTTGTCCTATTTTTTTAGGTATAATGTTGAAAAAGGTCGTTTTTCTGCGGAACTTATTCACAAATGAGATCGGAGCGGAGCTATGAAGGCTGAGTACATTAATCCCTTTTTGGAGTCGGCTAGAATTGTCATCGAGCAAGTTGCTAACATTCGCCCAACAACGGGGCAGCTCGGCGTCAAAGACGTCAAATTTGTGGAAAAGTATATCTGGATCCAAATCGGGATGACTGGGCAGATGGAAGGCGATATTGTTTTCGGCTTAGCTGAGGATGTTGCTTTGAAAATGGTTTCTGCCATGATGGGTGGATTTGTAATTACAGAAATGGACGATATGGGTAAGAGCGCCATCTCTGAGCTGGGGAATATGATTAGTGGGAATGCAAGCACGATGCTCTTCAATCAAGGGGTTAGGGTGGATATTACACCGCCGAAAATTGTTCAATCTGCGACGGCTGCAGGATTTGTGCCGAAGAGAGCATTGACCATACCTTTGATCATGGACAACATTGGAGAGCTGGACATTCAAGTATTAATCACGTAAGAGGCCTATTTTTGATACATATGTTAAAATGAACTGGAGTGCTGCTGAAGCGGCATCTCCATTTTTTTATAAGGAGAAGGTAAGCTTGAACATTTCGAACAAAATCGTCTTGATAACAGGAGCTTCGAGCGGCATTGGGGCCGTTATGGCACAGCAATTTGCAGCCAAAGGAGCCATTCCTATATTAACTGCACGCAGTACAAATAAACTTAAAGAAATTGCTTCGGGCTTGCAAGGGCAGCATGCCGTTTACGAGATGGATGTAACGAATACAGAGCAGGTTCATGAAGTTGTGGGACAAATTATAGCCAAATTTGGTCGTATCGATATTTTGATTAATAACGCGGGGTACGGGATATTTGAGTCGTTTGCGGAAGCGCCGCTTGTTCACTTTGAAGATATGATGAATGTGAATTACATGGGCTTAGTCCGCTGTACCCAAGCGGTATTGCCTCATATGTTGAAGGCCGGGAGCGGTCATATTGTGAACGTGGCTTCTATGGCGGGTAAGATCGGTTCTGCCAAATCCACGGGTTATTCCGCGACTAAGCACGCAGTGTTAGGTTTCACGAATAGCTTGCGGCAGGAGCTTATAAGATCTGGAATTTCTATAACAGCGATTAACCCGGGACCCATCTCAACACCTTTCTTTGATAAAGCAGACCCGAGTGGTAACTATGTCAAAAATGTGGCTTGGTTTATGCTTAAACCGGAGAAAGTCGTCAAAGAACTCATACATGCGATAGAAAGAAATGTTCCTGAGAAAGATCTTCCTTTTGTGGCTGGAATGGGGATCAAATTATTTCATCTATTCCCGCGAATGTTCGATCGCTTGGCCTCAGGCATTTTAAATAAAAAATAAGCGGCTCCCAGTTATAGATTGGGATTCCGCTTTTTTTCTTTCATTGATTGACGATTAAGTCTGTTCGGGCTTTTTCGCTTGCAAGGCCTGGTTCAAATCTCGAATTTCTTCGAAAATGCGACGTACTTCGGCTTTGCCTTCTGGATGCGTTTGATTCCAGTGGGAAGTTAAGGCCGGCAGCGACTTATGAACATGATTAAAAAAGGCCCAAATCTTGATTTTCTCAAGCATTTCAGGTGAAGTATCGCCTGTGATGAGTTCAGCTGTTTTGAACACTAAGGAATTAAATTCGTTCTCAAAATCTGTATTCATAGTTACATCCCTTCGGATGGAAAATAGGTGGAGTACATTTAGTTTATATGATGATATGACAGCTGTCAAAATAGGGGGGACCCATGTCCATAGCACTAGATGATATCCAAGATGGTCAACTAGTTGGAAAAGAGCAAATTCGCTGCTTCGTGAAGCATATATCGCTTTATATCCTTACTTATGTTAGTCAAGGCCTAAAAGTGAAAGGCCTTTTAGCTGTTCCTGATGGAACAAGTCCACGACCTGCTGTCATTTACTGCCGCGGCGGTATTAAACGTGTTGGAATGGTTCGTAAACGAAGAATTATATCGATGGCTAAACGCGGCTACGTCGTCTTTGCTCCTTATTATCGGGGGAATGAAGGTGGGGAAGGACGTGAGGATTTTGGCGGGGAAGACAGGTTCGATTTGTTTCATGCCATTCCAATGGTGCAATCTTTAGAGGAAGTATTGCCTGGTCCCGTACCAATAATCGGATTTTCCAGAGGTGCTGTTATGGCCATGCGCGCAGCCCGAGAGTGCAGTGGGGTAGGCCCTGTTGTCGTTTGGGGAGGTGTAAGTGACATGTTGGATACCTATGAACAGCGTGTAGATTTGCGGCGGATGCTCAAACGGGTTGTCGGACATCCGAAGAAACAAATCGAGGCTTACATTGATCGGTCGCCAGCATGTTGGGTAAATGAAATCAACTCGCCCATCTATATTATTCATGGTACGCATGATTCACAAGTGGATATTGGGCATGCAAGAAAACTGGCTAACTCTCTGGATCAAGCCGGCAAAGATTATACGATGGTTCTATATACAGGACTTGAACATCGGTTTCCTCGGAAAGAAGATGAAAAGGCTTTGGATGACGTATTTGCATGGCTTGATGAGAAGCTTAAACAAAGTAAGCAGGAAGTCTTTTCCACATAAATTAATTATTATTATTGTTTACTCCCCATTTATGACCTAAAATAAGGTAGGAACACAACACGTAGGTTCTACCTGGTAGGCTAGGGGGCGTTTAATTCGAAGTCTCTGAGACTGATATTCAGCAGTGATTTTTATACATTAGATAAGAGCGTGCAGGAGCAGATATACCAAGAGTTCTATCTCCTCGTTTATCCCATGATTTACTTCATATTAAGGGATCATGCGGCGGTGGAGGACATTATTCAGGAGTCATTTCTTAGGGCTGTTCGAAAAGCGCCTTTATTGACTGAAATTGATAAATATGAAAGCTGGGTTAAGAAGTTAACTCGGAATGTTACACTCAATCATCTTCGTAAGCATAAACGCAACCGGGATGAGCTGGAAGCTGAACTCAAGCTCTGTATCAAGGAAGCGGCACCAACATCTGAATATCTGGTTCCACTAGATCAAGAAGTCGAACTGAAGCTAATGCGCGAGGCTATTATCACCTACATCAATCAACTTAGTCCCTCCTACAGACAAATTATTGCGATGAAATGGATCCATAATTTATCTTACAAGGATATGGCTAATGAGCTTGGTGTAACGGAGGGAGTCGTTCGACAACGCTTATTCCGGGCGCGTGATGTGATTAAGCAGAGACTGCTTGAAGAGTGGGGATCTGGCGGATAAGAGTCCTTAAGGACTCTTATTTCTGCTTGCGTGGATGTCGATTTGTATCGTTTTACGGCGTGGCATATAATAAGGACATTAGATTGGATGAGAAAAGGGGTTTTCATAAATTGAGTACAAGCTTTGAACAACTGCAGATCGCGCAGTCCTATTTAGATAAATTGCAAGAATTAGGGATTGGTGAGCCAACACCGATTCAAGCCGAAGGTATTCCTGTTTTAAAGCAAGGGAAAGATGCCATCATTCAATCTCAAACGGGTACGGGCAAAACATTAGCCTATTTGCTACCAGCATTGGAACGAATCGATCCTACTCAAAAACAATTGCAAGTGCTTGTAGTAGTTCCTACTAGGGAGCTTGGTATGCAAATCATGCAGGAAATTGAGAAGTTCACCGAAGGAGGGCCGATTCGTTCTCAATCTCTTATCGGGGGAGCGGCCATTGTTAGACAAGTAGAAAAGCTTCGACTACACCCTCATATTGTTGTTGGTACGCCAGGTCGTTTGCTTGAACTTATGAAAATAAAGAAGCTAACATTGCATCATGTGAAAATGGGTATTGTTGATGAAGTGGACCAAGTGTTCGAGCTAGGCTCCATGCAGGATGTTGAAGCAGTCCTTAAAGGAATGCTAAAGTCCAGTCAGATGGTGTTTGTTTCCGCGACGATCCCGCAAAGCACCGAACAAGCTGCGGGGAGATGGCTCAAAGATCCTGTGATTATCAAAATCAATCCGAATCAGCGCACAGCCGAAACATTGGAACACATGTATGTGGTGTGCCAGGAACGTGAAAAGATCGATACATTAAGAAGACTTGTGCGTCTGATTAAGCCTACATCAGCTATTGTGTTTATTAACGTCACGGACGATATTGCCCAAGTGGTGGGTAAACTCCAATACGTTGGTTTATCTGTTGAAGCCTTGTACGGAGAAGCTAGTAAACAAGATCGGGCCAGAGTGATGGGGAATTTCCGGGACGGGAAAATTCAATTGCTGCTGGCAACGGATGTTGCCGCAAGAGGACTTGATATTGAAGGCGTGACCCACGTCTTCCACTTGGATCCTGCGACTAACGCGGAGTATTATCTCCACCGCGTGGGCAGAACCGGTCGGATGGGCCGCGAGGGTACGACCATCTCTATCGTGACGCCGAAGGAGCAGTTCATTCTCGACAAATTCGAGAAGCAGCTCGGCATCACGATCGCGCCGAAGGCGATGTTCGAAGGCCGGCTCGTCGACCCGGCCCAGGACCGCAGTGCGGCGACGATGCGCAGCCGCCGTGAAGCTGCGCGCCCGAGCGGCGCAGCACCTACGCGCAGCTCCGCCGGCGCGCGGGATGCTGCCGCGCCAGCGGGCGCGGGGCGCACTAGTGCCGCGGCGTCTGACGCGCGCGGCCAGAGCAGCGCTGCCCCGGCGAAGCCGGCAGCGCAGGCGAACACGAACACGGCCGCCGGTGGCAAGCCCGTGAGCAAAGCCCAACGCGAGCGAGATCGCAAGAGCAAGGGCGCTCCTCGCTGGCTCAAAGAAAAGCAGCAGAACAAAGAGTAGCCTTATTTATTAGGGCAACAACAAATTGTCATCTGCGGGGTGTGATACGTGCTGAAAAAAATATTTATTTTCGCCATAGCTGTGGTCATCATCCTTACGGCTGCTCTGGTGATCGCCGTTTGGCATGTTAAACCAACCGAAGCTTTAAACCTAGATTATAAAGAAATTACGATCAGCAGTAAGATCGCAGACATCGTCAAGAACCGGAAGCTTGAGGTACAGCTAACGGAACAAGATCTTAATGATGTGGTAAAGAAGCAGCTAGCTGCACATCAGGTTATGCCTAACGATTTTCGAATTGAAGGGGCGAAACTTACACTTCAAGGTTCAAACCTTGTGGCTGATGTGAATGTGAGGTGGCGGGAGAAGATCCCGATCGGTGCCCAAATGATGTTCACCCTTGCTTGGAACCCGCCGAATTTAGTCGTTAAACATAGAAATACAAGTATTAAAGGTATGCAAGTACCAAGTGAATGGGTTCAACTTGCGCCTTTTGAACTCCCTATTGAAGATCACTTGCCAAAACTTATTGGTGTAAAGAACGTACTGTTCGAGGAAAAAGCCATCATCATCCAATTAAAGCCGTTGCGATAACATAGAAAAAGCTGAATCCACTAAGGATTTCAGCTTTTTTTAACTTTATACAGACTTCGAGGTTTGAACATTCCATCTCCGAGAATATAAAATGATTCCTAATACGACACACATGCCAATCAATACAAACCAAATTGACACGCCTACATGAAAACGGTCCATCCCCCAACCGACACCTAAGGGAAGAATAGAACCTCCTAATCCGCCTGCCGCGATAAGCGTACTCGTTGTTTGCTCTGTACGCCCTGGAAGCAGTTGATTCGCATAAATGAGAGCTACTGCGAACATACCGGACATGAATAATCCAAGTAATAGTACAACGGCGAAGCTGCTCCATAGATTCGTGCTAAACACCCAGATAAGTACGGTGAGCAGACTGCCTGCAAACGAAACCGCTAAGTAACGGAAATAAGTCATTTTCTCGGCAACAACACCGGCGAATATACGTCCTATCACCATCGCTAGCCAAAAGGCTGTTACGGCGAGGGACGAAACAGAGCTGGAAGCATGTAATTGATCAGTAAAGATGGATGGCAAGAAATTAACGATGGTATTTTCCATTCCTACATATAAGAAGAAAACGATCATGAGTAGAAGAAGAAACGTCAAGGAGCTCTTCGTAAGTGCAGGGAGTTTCTCTGTCCGCTGTGTGCGATCCGCTTTATGAGCTAATAACGCATCATGCTCGCCTAAGGAAAGCTTCGACCAGACGATACCCGTAGCGAGTGCACTTAATCCTAAGAGCAGGAATCCGTATTTCCATAAGCCGCCGGCAATAAGGATACTTGATATAATTGGCATAAACAGCGCCCCGAGTCCGAAGAAAACCTCAAGCTTGTTGAAGGCAATCGCTTGATTATCCTTCGCAGCCATTAGTACAAAGGTGCTAATGCAGGATTCGACAAGTCCGAAAGCGACCCCGGCTATGAATGAGAGACAAACCGTAATAGGCCACGGAGGCAGTAAGACAATGGCGATCATGGCGAAAAAGAGAAGACCAAAAGCCGCTGTAATGGTACTTCTGCGACTGATGCGACGAATAAGACTAGGCATACAGAGGACACCAAGAAGGAAACCGCCGAATTCTAGGAAGACTAGCATTCCACCATCACTGTAACTCCGATCGTAATGGGCAAGTAATTCAGGTAAAACTGCGCCAAAAATAACGTGGGTACAACCTGTCAATAAATATGACAAGCACCCCATAATAAGTAGTCTTTTCATAATGCAGTGCTTCCTTTTTGTTCTAATGCAAATTTCTCATTATAAGCAAATACATGACCGACGGCTTCTGCAACAGAATCAACATGGTACAATGCCTTTTGTTTGACCTCCGGATGAGCACCTTTCATAGCAAAACTATGAGGTGTGATGCCGAACATCGATACATCGTTGAAAGAATCCCCGACACAAGCAATCTCTTCCGGCCGCATGCCCAATTTTTCGATGAGAACAAGCAGAGAACTACCTTTTGAAACAGCGAGAGGCATGATATCAAGACAATCTTTGTCGGAAATGAACATTTCTAGCTGATCCCCAAGCTTTTCTTCCATAAGAGCTTTAAGCTCTAAGAGCGTTTCTATTTCTCCAAACATCGAGAACTTACAAACAGCAAAGTCACCTTTCAAAGACTGCTCCACATCTTCTTTTACAATAAAAGGTTGGAATGTTCGAGATTGCACCTCATCAGAAGCAGGAGTCAAACTCGTGATATAATTCGCTTCGCCCGAGCAAACGAGCTTGACGAGATCAAAATCCTTCAGAAGCTGGTACACTTGATAAGCCAATTCAGGTTGAAAAAGCTGAGATTTCATGAACGTACCGTCCTCTAAGTGGATGAACGCGCCATTTTGTGATACGGAATAGGCGCGATGGCCGATTTCCTCTAAAACCTGCTGCATTTCAATATTCATTCTTCCCGATGCCAAACAAAGCATAATACCGGCTTCTTTGACCTTCTTTAATGCAGCCAATTCTCTTGAACTGACTTTTTTACTATGATCAAGTAATGTTCCGTCCAAATCACTTACGATAAGTTTAATCATTTTGGCCTTCTCCTCCTGCTAATACGATTTCCACATCACATGCATGTAATTTCTCTTTCATTTCATTGCTTAATTCCTGATCCGTTACGAGGATGTCAATACTCTCGAATCCCACTACGCGATGAAACAATCGCTTTCCGAATTTGGAGTGATCCGCTAGAACAATAACTTGGTCTGCATGCTGCATCATGGCTCTCACGAGATAACAATCCTCTTCGTTTGGAGCAGACAGCCCTTCCTCTGTAATTCCGCAAGTCCCGATGAGCAGTTTATCGACATGATAGTCATTTAACATCTCGATCGCTTTCGCTCCATATACACTATGGTGCTTGTTATCCAGTACACCGCCAAGAATATGGATCGTCGTTTCATCTTTACGAGTGAGAATAGCAGCAATTTCAATTGAACTTGTCACGACGATATTCTGTTTGGAGCTTAGTGCGGTGGCTGCATGAAGGACTGTGGTCGAGGCATCCATCATAATATAATCTCCGTCTTGAATGAGTGCTGCAGCTGTCTTGCCTATCGTTAGCTTCGAGGAAGATTCGGCTTGCAGCCTTTGATCATAATCTCCAACTTCTTTGGAAAGGGTAGGGAGGATGGCGCCACCGCGCGTTCGAACAATAGTGCCTTGCTCTTCGAGCTTAACCATGTCACGTCTAGCTGTGTCCCGTGATACATCGTAGAGCTCACAAATAAGATCAACCGTAATTCGTTTATTTGATTTTAAGTATTCGACGATTGAAATAAGTCTTTCTTCTTGAAACAAGGGGATTTCACTCCTTTCGCTTAAGTGATTATAAGTGATTATAAGTATATGGCTTATTATAATGCTGAATATGCATTAATTCAACTATTTTGTTTGTGTAAATTGCATAAAAAAAGACCGTATACTCGTTCAAAGAACGAATGCACGGTTACTAATCCATTTATCTGATTATTTAATAGCAGGTTTTTTTCTAGTTTTAATATAGCTAGGATATGTAATTTCTCCGGAGTCGAGCTTTCTAATTTCTTCTTCGTTCCAACCGGTAATTTTATTCGTACCTACTACACCCGTAAGCTTGATTTGATAGTGGTGAGCTAAGTACTGCTGGAGTTTGGCCATTTCATCAGGTTTTATTTCCCTCAGCTTTTGCTTGCCATGCAGTTGACCTAATATAACTCCGATAGACTCTGCAGCTAGACTAGTGTTCGGTTGAATCCTTGTACTTCCATAGGCGATAGCCGATGAACCTACATTTTTCCCGGCCGCGATGACATTATCATAATTCTTCAGTAAAAAGCTGCGCAGCGGCATGCCGTATTTGTCAGGACGCCCCATTTCAATACCCCACTTGTTAGCGCTAGTGCCCTGTAAATCAAGCGGGTACCCACCAATACTGACATTATCCCAGAACATCGTGCCAGAAAGGAGATCAGATGGTTTTAAAACATAGTCCATTTCATAGTGATTATATTCTCGGACATAGGGATACGTAGGAAATTCGCCTAATTCAGCATGTTCCCAACCCGGCAACGTTTTACGGAAGTGATTGAGAATCAAAGGAGTTTCTTTATTTCCCAGATTAACAGCCTCTTGGATTGATTCAGGTTTTGAAGGATCGACGGTATAAACAAGAAGGGCGTTAATTAGCACTTCCCCATCTCTTTGATGTACCGCATTCAATCCTCTTAGAAAGACTCGATCATTAGAAGGATGATAGGCCTTAGTCATTCCGCTTAGCCCAATAGCGAAGCTATCACTTACATAACCGCCACCGAATTGTTTTGATTTCTCTTCCGGTTTTAATAGATTAAATGCGGTGTTAAACTTTTTCCAGTCGACATTTTTGAACTTCATCATCATGCCTGCGCTCATATACTCAATCTCTTTTTGACCATAGAACTTTTCAAGACCTGGCAACCGCTTGGCATCCAATCGACTGATTAACGCCGCATAATCACTGTTGTCGACCCAATAGGAGGCCGTGATTTTCTTCTTTTCATTCTGTTCCGTACTGTAAACGATAGAAGCGATTTTGTGCATATGATCAGGTGTATTCGTTTGTTCAATCTCATTAATGACAATGCCAGATTCTATAGGAATATCTTTCATTAATTTATTCATATATGTAGTGAATTCAGGTAGCTTACGAATTTTGGCGTTTCTGAAACCGTCGAATAATTCTTTGACACGGCCTTGAACGAGTAAATGGCCTTGATCGTCGCGGGTTTCATCAAGAAATAGCATTTGACTCTGAAGAATCTGGCCTCCGAATGCTTTATGAGGATCTAGTACTTTAACCTTCAACCCTTCATCTGCTGCAGCTCTAGCTAGGTAAAGACCTTCAAGCTCACTGCCGATCACTACGACATCAATGTGTTCAGAAGGATACGTATTAATGCTCTCATTATTTGTTGCAACAACAGGTGCTGTGGGTGATTCGCTAACGATTGGAGTGTCTGAATGCGTGATGGCTGGGGTCGAAACTGCTTCTGGTTCCATGTTCCCTTGCTTAAGCCAAACCTTGCTATACGAAATGGCGGACAAAACAATAAGCAGAACGGCTAAAGCGATAATAAGTTGAACTCTTGGATTCCTTAAACGCATGTATAAACTCCTTTAGCAATAGTCTGATATGGATTAAGTTTAGCAGTTTCATAGTGGATTTAATAGACTCAGAAGTTAGGTTGATATAAAAGATTTGATGGTCCACCCCCCAAAAGATAATTGGGTAGGCGAATTCTTGTAGCATAACCAGGAACCCTTCGCGAAGGCTCCACATTATTTATACCAATCATATGAATAAGGGAGAGAGAATTTGACAATGAAGAAGAACTTAATGAAAAAAGCAGTAGCAACAGGTCTTGTGCTTACAATGGTAATGGGGGGCGGAGCTGCCGCGTTCGCTAAAGGCAATGATCATGACCGTGATGATAAGAAAGATTTTAAATATGAAAACAAAAGCAACAACCATAATAAAGTTAATACGAACATCAATATTAATCTGAACTTCAACGATATGGAAGGCGCGAAATGGGCATTGCGTTACATAGCAAGTTTATCTTCCAAACGCGTATTTGAAGGATTTGAAGATGGATCATTTAAGCCTGACATTGCGGTTCCCCGCATTCAAGCAATTGTAGCAGCCGTTCGTAATATGGGATTACGTGAACAAGCAGAATCTGCTGCTGAAATGCAAACGAAACTGAACTTTAAAGATGCGAATCAAATTCCTGCATGGGCTGTAGGTTATGTAGCTGTAGCTCTTGAAAATGATTTGTTCTCTGAAAGTGAAGATTCCGTTAAACCGAATCAACCTGCAGACCGTCTGTGGGCGACTACACTCTTGGTCAAATCTTTGAAATTGGAAGCTGAAGCAAAAGCGAAAATGAATACAAACCTTCAATTTAAAGATGCAAACAAAATCCCGGCCGGTTCTGTAGGTTATGTAGCTGTAGCGATCGAAAAAGGTCTGATTGACGGGTTTGAGGATAACACATTTAAACCAACTCAAAACGTAACACGCGCTCAATTGGCTGCTTTATTGGATCGTGCAGGCAACCAACTGCCAGACGAAGATCAAAGTATCAGCACTGGAACTGTGAACGCCGTAGTTGCTAATAACGTTCTTACGCTTATTAAAAATGGCGTATCAACTCCGTACACCCTTCACCCAAATGTATTCATACTACGTGATGGTGTACAAGTAAGCCCTGCTCAACTGCAAGTAGGCGATGAAATTAAAGTTGATGGTTTTAATAATATTGTTAATTATATTGAAGTAACGAAAATGGCTCAACAAAATAACGTCACAAGCGGGACGATTAGTGCTGCAGTTTACAACAACAATAATGTGTTGACTTTGACGAATTCAGCAGGAACAACAACTCCATACACACTTAGCTCTAATGTAGTTATTTATCGTGGTGGTGTACAGGTACCTGCTGCCTTGCTTCAAGTTGGCGATGTAGTCAATATCACAACTTCCGGTAACCAAGTTACTATTCAAGTGACGAAGTTGGCTCAAGATAATCAAGCAATTGATGTAATTGGCTTCTTTAACTATTCGACACCAGACGCACAAGGTAAGATCGCAACAGTTTCATTAACGCAAAATAACACAGCAACAATCTACAACGTATCTCCGAATGTAGTAATAACTGGCGACCGTACTCAACTAGTGCAAAATCATCCGGTTCAGTTAAAAGGATATAATCAAGTTATTACTTCAATTGAAGTCAAATAATTTTCCTTTAGAGAAAAAATGAAAAAGGCATGAATCATGCGAAAAGCTCCTTGCTGCCAGACAGCGGGAGCTTTTGCTTTTATATGCTGCATATTTTTCCTTTCCTTGAGGCAAACTGACTCCTATCTTGAAAGGAGAGAGTTGACAGATGGACGAAACACTCATGGCTACATTTAAAAGGTATTATGCGGATTACAGAGGTGCTGCCAATGTTGATCAAAGCTTTTCCGATGCTTATCAAGCGATTGCTTATCATGTCATTGAGCAAACGGAACAATTCGCTCAAGAGGGAAACCTTGCTGATATTCAAAACTTGATCCGCGAATTCAAAGAGATTGGCTTGGTTGTAGGGCCTAGTAATGATTCATTAAAGGAGCGTTTCGAGCAGGAGCTTGTAGAGCAAGTACTTGATCGCACGCCCACCTGAAAAAAATGTCGAATAACGTATTGCAATATTCATGTTACCATGATATATTGTTCTTCCGGCCAAAACGAGCTGAAATTTTTATCGAAAAAAGTAAAAATAAAACTTGCATTTGGTTGGGCGATTATGATATATTATAAATCCGGCCGCGAGAGCAGCACGGA